>NZ_JBEZWU010000053.1:0-18773 GCF_040637655.1 Streptomyces sp. NPDC028722 | reverse complement strand
TCGACTCCACCGTGGTCCGGGCCCACCAGCACGCCGCCGGAGCACTCAAAAGGGGGCCGCGGACCGCGACGAACCATCCGACCACGCGCTGGGACACTCCCGTGGCGGGCTGAGCACTTAGATCCACCTGGCCGCAGACGGCCATGCACGCCCCCTGGCCCTGGCCGTCACCGCAGGCCAGGCCGGTGACGCGCCCGCCTTCGAGACAGTCATGGCCCGCATCCGGGTGCCGAGAACCGGCCCCGGCCGGCCCCGGACCCGCCCCACCGCGGTCCTGGCCGACCGCGCCTACTCATCCCGCGCGATCCGCGGCCACCTGCGCCGCCGGCAGATCCGCGCGATCATCCCGCAGCCGTCGGACCAGATCGGCCATCGTCTGCGGCGAGGACGCCAAGGCGGCCGGCCGCCCGGCTTCGACGCGAATGCCTACAAGCAGCGCAACTCCGTCGAGCGGTGTATCAACCGCCTGAAACAGTGGCGCGGTCTGGCCACACGAACCGACAAACTCGCGATCGCCTACCAGGCCGCACTCCACCTCGCCGCCATCCTCATCTGGACACGGCGCTGACCAACGAGACAGAACCTAGGCGTTACTTCAGCTTGCGGGTGGTGGGGCGGCCATCCCAGCGGTAGAGCGAGGTTGCACGGCGGGTGAGCATACGCAGCGTGACGATTGCGGCGGCCAGGTAGACGTAGAAGTCCACGACAAGGCCGCGCTTCTCGGCGTAGCGCCGCAACTTACCGAAGCCGTTCATCCAGGAGTGGGTCCGCTCGATCACCCGCTTCGTGCCGGCCTCAACCGGGGCGGACACGCCCTTGCGACCTCTCCTGGGGCCACCACCGCGACGACGACCGCCGTCACGGCGGTGACCACCGCGGCGGACGCCGCCACTGACCGCCTTATCTGGCGTTGCAAGGCGCCGGCCTTGTGACCGGCGCCTGCGGGTGGGCCGCCCCCTGCCGGGGCCCGTTCTGCGTGCACGGAGGCCGACGTCGGCATCTCGACAGATGCAGCGGCCCGGCACCTGAGCTTCACCCGTGATGGCCGGCCGCCTCGCCACGTGCCCAGTGCGTTCTCGCTGAGGGGCACCACGTAGGTGATCAACGGCTGGATGGGAGGACGCGGCTGGCCCGCACGGCACCTGCGGCAGACAGAGCCGGGTTCCGGTTCTTTTCCGTCCAGGCGCAGCTGACCCGGGCAAGCCGCTTCTGGCAGCCCTCGTTGTCGGTGGCGGCTGCGAGGCTGAACCGTATGGACAGCGGCGATGAGCAGCTGCTGCGCAGCCGGATCTACGGAACCGGCCACGACCACCCGGGCCCGAAGCCGGGACGGAGCTACGCCGAACTGGTGGGCGGACCGCTGGACGGATTGCTGCTCGACATCACCGGTTGGAGGCCGGAAGAGATCGACGGTGTCTCCCTCCTCACCGAGCTCGGGCAGTTCGGCCCCGGCGGGCAGGCGCTGTACGACCCGCGCCCCGGCGATCCGGCCCGCTGGGACTGGGGCGGCGACAGCCCCTGACGGCCCGCCACTCGGTCGGGTGAAGACACAGCAGCAGCGGAACCCTCCCGGGGTCCCCGGGCGTAGTGCCGTGCATGAACCCGATCAATGAGGTGCACGTGAGTGAGTCGGGCCTGGTCGTCGTCGACGTCGCGGCCGCCGACGACGCCACCGCCTTGGCCTTCCAGCAGCTGCTCGCCGACCGGTGGGCAATGGCGACAGCGGAGCACACCACCCGAGACGCGGGCGAGCCCGGCGTACGGCTGCGCTGCTACCTGGACCTGCGCCAGCCCACTGGCCCGACCGCAGCGTCGGCCGGCGCCGTTCCCGAGGTCAGCGCAGCCGCATCACGGTGACGACCGCGTGCCGAGGCGTACCCGCCACGCCCTCCACCACGGCACGGCCCCCGGCGGGCGTGTAGGAGTCGCCGGCCTTCGTGAACGCCCGCCCGGCGTGCGGGACCAGGCGCGGGGCCACGACCGAGGACAGGGCCGTGGTCAGTCGCTTGGACAGCGCGGCTCGTCCGTCGGCAGCCGTACGAGCGCCTTCAGTGCCGGGCGGTGCCGGTGAAGCCGACCACGGTCGTGTCACCTGTGTCCGCGTGTCTGATCTTCGCCACCTCGGCCCGGTCAGGGGCAAGGCGGGTGAGGAAGGCGACACCCAACTCCGCGATGAAACACGGGCTTTCGGCAAGGGTTGGTCATGTCAAGGCAAGGATTGTGCAGGTCACTTCGTGTTCATGCTGCGGGTCTACTCGCATAGACGTGGGTGGTGGTGTCATGCCGTCAGCCGCCCGGCGCCCCCCTTGTCCGGGCCGACTCTGCGGGAGAACCCCACATGCGTCGCTTCACCGCCACCACCAGCGCCCTGGCCATCGCGGCCGCCGGTCTGATCGCCGCTTCGGCCGGCACCGCCCAGGCGTCGACCTGCTCGACCGCCCGCCTGCCGCTGCCGGATTCCTCGTGCACGCCCGGCGCCTACAACCCAGACGTCACCCAGTCGACCATCAACAGCACCATCTGCGTGTCCGGCTGGACCGCCACCGTCCGCCCCCCGACGTCCTACACCAACCCGCTCAAGGCCCAGGGCATCATCGACTACGGCTACTCCGACACCAACATGGCCGACTACGAAGAAGATCACCTCGTCCCCCTCGAACTCGGCGGCGCGCCCCGCGACCCCGGCAACCTGTGGCCCGAGCCCTACTCCGGCTCCCAGACCGCGCACTCCAAGGACGGCGTGGAGACGAAGCTGAAGAACGCCGTCTGCGCCGGCACCATCACCCTGTCCTCCGCCCGCAGCGCCATCAAGAACAACTGGACCACGGCCCTGCAGGTCACCGGAATCGGCTGACGCCGCCCCGACGCCGGGGCATCCGGATCACGCGCACCGGATGTCCCGGCACGCGTCGCCGCCTGCTGCGAGCTCGGCGGCCAGCAGCGTTGGTCACGCGCCGCGTCGGCCCGCTTGCGACGGCGGAGCAATCCGGCCTGTTCCTGCGTCTGGGGGAGGGGCTTACCGCCGGCCGGCTGTCTGTGTTCGATGGATGAGGGCGTGACGGGAGGTGAGGTCCTCCGCGCTCGAGCGCGGCACACGGGACCGCGGGGTGACGGGCCGCAGTTGGATCCGGGCGTCGAGGTCGGTGCCGGTGCGGGGCGGAGGTGATGGTGTGCCGCCGGAGGCGCCCGTGAGGGGCACGGGATTTCTTTATGACTTCGTGGCCGGGCAGCTGGGTTTGAGCTGGTCACCGAAGGGGGCAAGGGCACAGGCCGAGGTAGTGGGCCGTCTGCGGTGTCGACCCCCTTGGCGAGGATGCGGTAGACGGTGGCGGCCGAGGGAATTTTCGCCCTTGTTCTTGCCCGAGGTGATGACGAGCTTGCTCGCGATCTGCGGGACGGGCGACCTGACCCGACAGCACATCGAACCCTGAGCAACACCGGGTCCATCAGCAAGGCGGCCCCGCCACCACCAGGCGCAGCTGATGTCGTTGGCGGGCGTTCCACGCCAGGTGACGGCGGTGAGGCGTGAGCGGGACGCTCGGTCCTACGCGTGGGTGGGCTGCGCCGCGTTCGCGCCCGGGCCCGGGTCCGGCGCTGAAGGGGCGACATACCCGGAGTCGCACAACTCGGCGACGAGGCCACGTGCGTAGTCCTCGTTCGTTTCCGGAATCGAGAACACCACCCGGAAATAGAGGGGCGCGACCACGTGATCCAGCACCCGCTCCAGTGGGGGTGCCCCCTCGCCCCGGCGGGCCGCGGCATCCAAGGCGGCGTGGAATCGGGTGCTGACCCGCTCCAGGCACTCGCGCAACCCGGCTCGTCGCTCATCCACGTCCGGTGCCACTTCGGCGCGGAAGAAGGCCACGCCTCCCGGCCGGGACAGGTCGGTGAGCGTCCACAGGGCGGCCTGTTCGAGGTCCTTGCGCAGATCACCGAGCAGCTCCGGCGCCCCCTCGTCCTGGCGTTGGGCGGCCACGTCCGCCAGGAGGGCGGAGGTCGTCCCCCAACGGCGGTAGACGGAACTGGGGTTGACGCCGGCGCGGCGCGCCACCGCAGGGATGGTCACCTTCTCGGTTCCGACTTCCTGCACCAGGTCCACGGTCGCCCGGTGGACGGCGGCGCGTACACGGGCGCTCCGGCCGCCGGGTCGGCTGTCTTTGCTTTTGACGGGCATCCCTCATCCTAAAGCATTGGTTTGCGCTTTAGTGGTCGGGCCACCTAGAGTACCTAAAGCGAAGATCACCGCTTTAAGAGTCGTCCTGAGGAGAACCCGATGGCCCGGTACGAGGTCCAGCACCAGCTCGGCAAGACGTTCCACGCCTATCTCACCGCCCGCGACTGGGAGGGCATCCGGACCCTACTCACCGACGACGCCACCTGGATGCTTCCCGGTGACAACACCGTCTCCGGTACGGCAGAAGGCGCCGAGGCGGTCGTGGAGCGGGCGAAGAAGATCGCCTCCTACGGTCTCAACTTCGAGCTGCTACACATCCTGGTCAGCCCCGAGAACATGGCCCTGTCCCTGCACAACACCGCCCACCGGGGCGAGGTCCGGCTGGATGAGCACCTCTCCACCGTCTGCCGCCTTCGCGATGACAAGATCGCGAGCATCGAGACCTACCTGTCCGACGTCCCCGGCATGAACGCATTCTTCGTCTGAGCAGCGCTGCTCAGACGGCGTCCGCTGGGGTCGTTGGCCAGTGATGGGCGTTCGCCGTCTTCGAACGTGCTGGTCGGAGGGGCTGGCATGACGCTCGATCGGAGTACTCATGCTGGTCGAGGACGGAGTCTGCGGTCTTGATCGTCTGACGGGGCGGCCCGGGACGCTTTGCCGGTTCCTTCGCGGCGACGACCCGTTGCCGCCTACGATCCGGTTCCTTGGTGGAGTCCGAGATCGCGGAACGGATCGCAGCGCGGCGCACGGAATGGGACGAGCTGGAAAAGCAGTTGGCCAAGCAGCTGGAGGAGGCGCGGACCGAGCGCGACGACCTTGATCGGCATGCGGCTGATGGCACGCCGGGCCCGTGGGCGGTCAGAACTGTGATGGTGCCTTGTGCGGCAAGGCCCCTATCGGGACACGCCCGCTGGTCGCGTTCGTCGACGGTGGGATCGCCCAGTTGCCGTTGACGATGGCGAAGTCCGCGCACATACCCCGGCCGGGGCCGCCCACTATCCTGCTTCCGTCACGGGGTGAGGTGACCAGGGGGAGGCGTACGTGAAGTCGTTGGAGAGCACGGATCCGGCCACGATCGGCGGCTATCCGCTGCTGGCGCGGCTCGGCGCGGGCGGTATGGGGCAGGTCTACCTGTCGCGAACGCCGACCGGTCGCCCCCTGGCGCTGAAGACGGTCCGGCCTGACCTCACCGCCGCCCCGGACTTCGAGCGGCGCTTCGCCCGGGAGATCCGCACCAGCGACCGCGTCCGCTCCCCGTGGACCGTTTCGGTGGTGGACTTCAGCCCGCCCGGCCACCGCCCGCTGTGGCTGGCCACCGAGTACGTCGCAGCGCCTGCCCTCTGCGACTGGGTCGCCGGGCACGGACCGCTGCCGCCCGCCGCCCTGCGAACTCTGGCCGCCGAACTCGCCGCGGCGCTGGCCGCCGTGCACGCCTGCGGGCTCACCCACCGGGACGTCAAACCCTCCAACGTCCTGCTCGGCCGCGACCGGCCCATGCTCATCGACTTCGGCATCGCCCGGGCCGCCGACGACTCCCGCCACACCAGCACCGGCGGTGTCATCGGCTCGCCCGGCTACCTCGCTCCCGAACAGGCCGCCGGGGGAGCCGTCACCGAGGCGGGCGACATCTTCTCCCTGGGCGCGGTCCTGGTGTTCGCCGCGACCGGCACCGGTCCCTTCGAGTATCCCGGTGAGCAGCCCTCGGCCGCCTCCCTGCTCTACCGCATCGTCCACGAGCCGCCCCGCCTGGACGGCATACCGGCCGAACTGGCCCCGATGATCCGCGACTGCCTGGCGAAGCGGCCCGAGGACCGGCCGGACAGCGCCGAGTTGGCGGCCCGGCTGCGCCGCGGGCGCGCCGCGGACGACCCGCGGACGGCCGCTCACGAGGGCGGCCCCGCTTCGGTGGCCGACGCGTGGAAGGGCGCGCTCCCGCCCGGACTCGGCGCCGACCTCGCGGCTCGCGAGGAGGAGGCCGCACACCGATGCGCGGTACCGCAGCACGGCCAGGGGCAGGCGCCGTCGGACGCGCTGAGGTCCGCCGGCGGGAGACCGCCCGTGCCGGCGACCGCCGGGGCGGTGTCCCTGACCCCGTCCCTCGACCACGCGACCCCCGCCACGCCGTACGCGCCGCCCCCCGACACCCCGGCCCCGTACGGCCGGCCAGCCCCGGACACCCCCACGCCGTACGGCCTGTTCACCCCTGACACTGCCCAGCCCCACGGCCCTGTCGCACCCGGCACCGGCGGGCCGGCCGGGTTTGGGCCGCAGGGCGCCTGCGTCCTCCACAGGGAGGGGGGCGCGCGCCGCCGCGTCCGCTGGACCGTCGCCGGTTCCGTTCTCGCGGTGGCCGCCCTAGTGACCGGCGGCCTGCTGTGGAACCCGTTCGGCAGGGAGGCGGCCGGTGAAGGCTCCACGGCCTCCCCGACCCCGTCGTCCTCCGCGCCCGCCCTCTCCGCCGCATGGGCGGGCGTCTGGACCGGCACGGGGCCGGGCAACCCTGACGCGGACGGCCAACAGCACCCGCGCACCGAGTCATTCACCGTGGCCCTCACCCTGCACACCGCCGAGGTGGGTGAATTGGCCGGCAAACAGATCAGCAACATCAAGGAGGTCGGCACCGGCCGCGAGGTCGGCTGTACGGAAGCCCTGGAACTACGGTCGGTGCGCGGCACGACAGCCACGTTCGTCGCGGCCACCAGCCACGCGACCAACCGCTCGGACACCTCGCTGCAGTGCGAGAGCGGCCACCTCTACGTGGCCCAGCTGACCGCTGCCGACACCATCAGCCTCGGTGATGAGGGCAGCCAGTCCGCCGGTGCGCCCACGGCCCTGCACCACAGCCGCGGCACGTCCTGAGCGGCGACCGCCGGGGTCGCGGGCGATATTGACAGCGACCTCCATCACGACATCGGGCTGAACCAGGACGGCATCAAGTGTGCGCTGTGTCCGCCACCCGGCACTCAATGTCCACCCGGTCCATGGATGAGTGCCCGCCGGTGGGGCCAGCTGATCTGCAAGACGCGGCCGGCGGCCTGAGACAGCGTGTGCTGCGCCCGACGTACAGGCGGCCTGCGGCCTCGTAGCGGCCCAGCAGCAGCGTGCGGGGAGCGGCGCGGGAGCTGGTGATGGCGCCGATCACGGCTTCAGTGGTGACCCGCACCTGTACTTCCGCCACGATTGCACACCTCCGCGATAGGACTCCTCCAGCCGCTTGAAGCACAGTCCCTCCACCCCGGCCGCCGTCCACGACAGCCACTCCTGCGCCGGGGTCGGGTCGGTCGTCGATGGGCACAGCACCCACGGCATCGTCAGGCCGCGCTCCGCAAACAGGGCCTCCAACGCCGCACGGCGCCGGGCGTACGGCCAGCCAGTCAGGTCGTCGCCCCGGTGGAGCAGGTCGAAGGCCACGAAGTGCGCCGGCCACTCCCGCGCCGCCTGAGCGGCAGTCGCCCCGCGCCGGGCAAGCCGCTGCTGCAGTCGCTCGAACGCCAGCCGGTCCCGCTCCCACACCACCAGCTCGCCATCCAGCCGAGTGTTCTCCGGCAGCTGCGCCAGGGCCGCCGCCCGGATTTCGGGGACCGAGGCCGTCATGTCCGTGCCGCGCCGTGAGCACAGCAGCACCCGCCCGCCCGCGTACACGGCGAGCTGGGCACGGTAGCGTCCCACTTCAGCGCGGCCGCCAATCCAGCGGACAGGGCTCGCAGCGCTGCGTCGCGAGGCGGTGACCAACCCGCGGGCCGCTCCGTTCCCTCAGCAGATCGCCAACGTCGCCGAGCGGACCGCGCGACCGCCGCGCACCGACGACGCCTGACCGCGGTCCGGGAGGCGGGCCGCCGCGCCGCCGGCTTCCCGTGGACGCCCCTACCTTCCACGCGGCAGCCCGATGGCGTCAGTCCGCTTTGCACCCTCAAGCTTCACTCCAGCTAGCTTGGCGCCACTGAAGTCCGCGTCGGTCAGATTCGCGCGAGTAAGGTCCGCTCCACGAAGGTCTGCACCCCGCAAGGACGCTCCTTGAAGGTTCACGTCGCTCCGCGCCGGCTAGCGAGGAATCATGCAGGTCTACGCACCCTTCTCGCTTGGTTACGCCCCTCGCCCGCATGTAGATTCCACGCCCCGAAGGTTCGCGCCTATGAGGTACGCGCGGGCGAAGCTCGTCCTGAAAAGGAACGCGCCCCGGAGGTCGGCCTTGTCCAGCAAAGCCCTGTCCAGGTGCGCGCTGTCCAGGTTCGCAGCCCGAAGGTCCGCTCCTGTCAGAGAGGCGTGGCGCAAGTCCGCCTTGCTCAAACCCACCCCAGGGAGCTTGATGGCGGCTTTACCGAAAAAGAAGAGGCCACGGAGATCGGTCCCGCCCAGGTCGATGAACGCTCCGGCGTCTCGGTCCGGGTTGCGCCTGGCCAGCGTGTCGATGGCTGCCCGGACGTCTGGTTTCGGCGTGCGAGAAGAGGGTGCGAAGAGAACATCGAGCGGGCAGTTCATCGGGACCTCAGTCACGGACACGGATCCTAAAGCGGCCCGAGGTGTGTGCCGACGATCCGACTTACCCTCCGATCGGGTGGAACCGCTGCCTGTTCCCGGGCGGGTCTCCTGTGGGAGCCGCTACGAAGATCACGGCCTTTCCGTGTTCTTCGAGAGGACTCCCGCTCGTGCGCTTCGCCCGCTCCGCCGCCGTGCTCGCCGCTCTCCTCCTCTCCACGGCCGCGCACGCCGCCCCGGCTGCCGCCGCACCCGCCGACCGTGTCACCCTGCCCGTCCGGGACGTCCTCGCCCAGCTGCCCCTCCACACCGAGGACCGCACCGGCTACGAGCGCACCAAGTTCCGGCACTGGGTCGACGCCGACAAAGACGGCTGCAACACCCGCGCCGAAGTGCTCAAGGCCGAAGCCGTCATCGCCCCGACCCAGGGCCCGCGCTGCGCCCTGAGCGGGGGTGAGTGGTACTCGCCCTACGACGACCGCTACATCCAGGGCCGCGGCGGTGTGGACATCGACCATTTGGTCCCGCTCGCCGAGGCCTGGGACTCCGGCGCCTTTGCCTGGACGGCGAAGGAACGCGAGGCGTACGCCAACGACCTCGGTGACGACCGCGCACTGATCGCGGTGTCGGCGGCCTCGAACCGTTCCAAGGCCGACCAGGACCCCAGCACGTGGCTGCCGCCGACCACCGGCTACCGCTGCCAGTACGTCACCGACTGGGTGGCCGACAAGATGCGCTGGGGCCTGAGCATCGACACCGCCGAACGGGCCGCCCTCACGGACGTGCTCAGCCGCTGCCCGAACGTTCCCGTCACCGTCACACCGGCCCGCTGACCCGGGCCAGCCCGCCGGCTCCCTTGATTGCCTCCCTCGGGGTGACCTGCGCAAACAGGCTCCCAGGGAGGACAGTGAGGCCACACCGAAGGGGTGCCCAGAGGTCTGGAAACGGCCATGAACAGGCCAAACACGCCTCACCCGCTATCACGCACCAACTCGTTAACCAGCACACTGCACCGGGTCCCGGTGGCTCGCCAGCCTCGGACTCGACTGGGCAGTGCAGGTCTTGGGGCGCGCAGTAGAAACAGAAAGGCTTCAGCGTGGCGGGTGCCTGGGAATTCCCGGGCACCCGCCACGCATCGGTGAGCTCGAAGCCGTGCCGGGCAGGGCCTCAGGGCGCGCAGGGGGTGTGCGTTGGCGGGTCATGATGCCGTGCGGTGGCGGGGCGTGGAGCTCTTTCGGCGAAGGACGTTCGGCCGGGGCGCCGGACGTGTTGAATGCGGAAGCCGTCGGGGCAATCTCGTAGGGGGGACCATGTTCGGTCCGGAAGTAGCGATCGGGTGTGTGATCGCGTGGGGGCTTCGCAAGCTGCGCAGAGTGGGAGGCCAGGCCGATGCCGAGGTCGACCGGGTCCTGGACGCGGGGATGGCCCGGGTGCACGACCTGGTCACGGCTCGGCTGGGGGAGGATCCGGCACTGCGGCGGCTGCAGGCGGAGATCGAGTCCGGGGGGCAGCCGCCGGACACCTGGACCGTCCGGCGGGCCGAGCTCGCGGTGGCGGAGGCGGTCGAGCGCGATCCCGCGTTCGCGGAACGGCTGCGGGAGTCGCTGGCCGAGGTCGACAAGGCGCGTCGGGCGGCCGGTGAGCCCGCCTTCCAGGTCTTCGGGAACGTAGAGTTTCACGCTGACGGCGGCTCTCTCGCCGCCGGAGTGATCACGGGGCCGGTGACGCTGGGAAACCCTCCGAGGCCGGAGACGGACGGGCGCTGACCGTCTCCGCAGGCGCCCCCCGGGCGGGTGGCGTCTCGATCAGCGCACAGAACGGGTCCGTCGCCGCCCAGTACATCGGGCGGGTGAACCAGTACGTCATGCCGGAGGACCCGCTCAGCGGACCGCTGGAACACATTCGTACGGCCGTCCATCTAAACGAGGGCGCCGAACGCACCCGCCTTTTGAAGGACGTGGTGTGCGTCGACATCTCCTACACCCTGCGCCCGGAGCCCGGCCGCGGGGCCAGAGGGGCCGAGGCACGCGGTCGGCTCACCAGCAACGGCGAGGGCGTCCGCGACATTGCCGCCTACTACCGCGATCTCACTCCTGGCCGACTGGTAATCACTGGTGCGCCGGGCGCGGGCAAGACCGTGCTCGCCCTTGAACTGATCACCGCCCTCACCCGGCATGAGGCCAGGGGGCAGAGCGTACCGGTGCGTCTGTCGGCGGCGGCCTGGGACACTGCCGTCCCGCTGGACCGGCATCTGGCGGAGCATCTGACCACCGTCTTCGAGATTCCGGGGGCCGTTGCCCAGCGGTTGGTCGACCGCCGGCTGATCGTGCCGGTCATCGACGGTCTGGACGAGATGGACCCGCTGCGGCCGGACGGCACGGCCGACCCGAGAGCGCCGAGGGCGGTCGCCGTCATCGACGCTCTCAACGCCTACCAAAACGGTCCCGAGTTCGCCGCCGTCATCCTGACCTGCCGCACGGAGCACTTCCGGGCGTTGCGCGAGCCGGACGGTCCGGGGCGGCGTCAGCTGCTCGACTCCGCGGGCATCGAGATCGACCCGGTAGAGACCGCCGACGCCATCGCCTACCTGTGCCGTCGCGCCAAGGACCCGACTCGCTGGCAGCCCGTCCTCAAGGAGTTGGCGGAGACCCCGCGGGGCACGCTCGCAACGGCCCTGTTCACGCCGTGGCGCCTGTGCCTGGCGGCGACGGTGTTCTTCGTGGAGGGCGATCCGGCCGAACTGCTGCGCCCGCGAAGCCCTGCGGAGCTCGACTCCTATCTGCTGGCCCGCTACCTGCCTGCCGTGGTCCGGCAGCGGGACGACTCTCGCTACCCAGTGGGCCAGGTGCACCGCTGGCTGCACCACATCGCCGCGTATCTGGAACATCCGGCGCCGTGGCAGCGACCGCCGCTGAAGAAGGACAGGCCCGAGTCGAGCGGTGTCGACATCGACCCGTACCGGCTGTGGCCGATGGCAGGCTGGGTGCGGGTGCGGACCTGGGACGGGAAGGTGCCCATGCTCACCGTGCCATGGGCGCTGCTGGCGCTGGTCGGAGCCCCGCCGAGGTGGTCCGACGCGGGACTCGTGCAGATCGTGATGCTGATCAGCCTGGCGTTCAGCATGTACATCTGCACCGTCTACGAGCCGGGACGGCTGGTCCGGCTCGGCTGGAACCGCCATGCCGCACCGTACGAGCGGCGACTGCGGTTGTGGAGCATCGTGCTCGGCGTGGTGGGAGGCATGGGTGGAGGGATCGCTCTGGCGTGGGATCACGCGCTGCTGCCGGGCATCGGCATCGCGGTCGTCCTCACGGCAAACACGGTGTTGCTCAGCCTGCTCTCGCTGCCCCTCATGTCGGTGCCGTCGCCCGCCGCGCGTCCGCGCCGGCTCATTCCGGGGGACGTCGGCTACCGCCTGCTGCAGGCCGTGGCGCATGGTGGCGCGCTCGGCGGAGCGTTCACCGTCATGATGGGCTTCCGGGTCGGGATCGGCTTCACACTCGCCTACGGCCTCGGCGCGGGCGGGCTGCTGAGCGGCGGCGCGGTGCGACGGTACCTGGTCTTCGTATGCCTCGCCCGGTACGACAGGCTGCTACCGCTGCGGCTCGGTCCCTTTCTCGACTGGGCGCTGGAAGCCGGCCTGCTGCGGCTGTCCGGACCTGCCTACCAGTTCCGTCACCGGGAACTCCAGCAGTGGCTCGCCGCCCATCCCGAACCGGCTGAGGCCGCGCGCGTGCAGGGCAGTTGACGGGCGGGGAGCGCTCGGCGCCGAGCTGCTTGGCGGCCAGCACCGCGAGCAGACCGACCGGGTAGCGCACGGAGAGGAAGCCGATGCACGAGCGCCAGATCGCACGGGCCGTGGAGAAGGAAATCCGGAACGCGCAGAGGCGACGGAACAGACCCGTGCACCGACTCCGGGGTCAGGTCCTGCGCTACAGCCTTGAGAGCGTGGATCTTCGGGATCATTCTTCCTCGCGGTCCTGGTGGGGTTCTTCGGCCACTCTTGAGGAAACCGGCCTACCGTTTCGCGGCCTTCAGGAGCTGGCGGAACTCCTCCAGCAGCGGCTCCCGCTCGTGCGTGACGTCGCCGATCTCGAATGCCGTCTCCAGCGCCGTCCGGCCGCCGACAGAACGACCTGGATTGGCCAGAAGGTCCCCGAGAGCTTCTATCCCGTGGCCAACCAGACGCTGGCTCATCTCTGCCCATAATCGGGGTGTTTGCCGATCGGGATGGCCCCCAGGTCCTGGCGCAACCTCCCATCCCCGCCCGCGGCCCGCCCCCGGCTCACCCTTGATGCGGGCGGCCCGTCCCACGCCTCTACTCCTCACCCTTCACTGGTGCCAAGTCGCATGCCCGGTTCGGCAAGCGGCTCCGGGGGGAAACGGGCCGGTCGAAAGACCGGTACCGCGCCCCGGGCCGACCTCACCAGGAGGCCACGCTGAAGATCTCGAATCGGCCCTCGCTGGCAGCCCACCACGTCACGTGTGGATGGGCAACACAACACCCCAGCTCAGAGCCGACCCGGTCACGTCCATGGTCGGTAAACACGACGGCCCCGGCGACTACCGGCTGCGCATCCACGCGCGCGGCCGGGACACCGCCATCGACCTCGCCCCGGACGACGTCACCGAGTGGTACCTCATCCAGGTATGGCCCGCACCGCCCCAGGAAGCCGCGGCGCTGCGCCGGACCGACAGCTACGGCGCATCCGTCCGAGCAGAGTGATCACGGGCGGGAACGCGGTTGTTCGGCCATGAGCGAGGTGAACCCCCCGGAAATGCCATTTCGTGGTTCACCTCGCTCATGGCGCCGGTCACTGGCCTACCGCTGCCCGCGTCTGGAGCTGAGCGCGGACCGCATCTGTCTAAGGCGGCTTTTTTGGCCCTCGGGGCGCTGGGGTGCGGCTAGATTGCTGGACGAGCCGCAGCGGGTGGAACCACGCTCGCGAGTTCCATGCCGCCTGATGTCTGAAAGGGGCGGTGGGGGCCGGTCTCCAAACAACGGCGATATGGCAGGAAGAATGACCGTATTCATGCTTATGCGACGTTTGCCGGGAACCGTGGAACTGGCCCACAACGGCCTGTCCCCGTGACAAAGCTGCAGTTTACGAAGAGTGCTCCCCGCGCCCGCGGGGATGGTCCCGGGACCCGCGCCGACTCCATCGGGACGACGGTGTGCTCCCCGCGCCCGCGGGGATGGTCCGCGGTGCGCTCCGATGCCTGGATGTCGGCGTTGGTGCTCCCCGCGCCGGCGGGGAGGACAGCCGCAGGGCCCGCATGTACGACGGGCGCCGCGGAACACCCCCGCGGACGCGGGGGTGTTCCGCGGCACTGACTCTACGGTGACTGCTGGAACCAGTCCTGCCCGCCGACGCGGGGGTGTTCCGCGCTTGATCTCGTAGAACTCGCCCCACGGGTGGTCCTCGCCGCCGACGCGGGGGTGTTCCGCAGGACACGGCGGATTTCTGGGCGCACGACGGGTCCTCCCGGCCGATGCGGGGCCTGCTCAGCACGCGGACGGGACACGGCGGCCGGTGCCCGAACGGCCGCCGGGGGAGAGGAGGGGGACACCTCCGCATCTGCCTCGGCGTCCGAGGCCCTGCCCTCCGGCGCCGTCGGCGGGCTCACACGGGCGTCGAGCGCCGCTGCCGCTGCCTGGGCTGCGGACACCATAGTGGGCTGCGGCACTGTGGTGTCCTCCTCCGGGACACCGTTGCCCCCGGAAGCCGGGTAGAGCTTGGTGAGCTGCTCCAGCAGACGCGCGTACGCCTCCTGCTCCGGCGGCCGAGGCTCGGTCTTGCCCGACTCCCAGCCCATCGACGGTCGCCCGCCGCACATTCAGTGCGGCGGCCACCTCGTCCAGGGAGCCTGACGCAGCCGCCTGCGCTTCGCCGGCGGCGGCACTGGGGGCTGGGACGTGATTATCGCGTCCATGGCATCGAGCACGACTCGACCCGACCGAAGCCCGGCAGGCTCCGGGAGGCCCTGGCCGAGACGGAGCCCGAGGGCGGGGAGGGGGTCATCGAGGAAGGCAGCCCACAGGACGTGCTGCGGTCCGCCGCCTACCGGCTGCTCACCACGGTGGACCTGCTCACCGTCGACGTCGAGGACCCAGGCGAACAGGCGCCGCCGGGGTAACGGCGTCCCCGGCCCCAGGTGTTGTCAGTGCCCGGTCGTACAGTGGTCGTGTCCAAGGTGCCGATACGCTCGGACGCATGTGAAGCGCCCCGCCCCGGGATGGAAACCGGGACGGGGCGCACCCATGTTCAGGCGGCGGTCGTCCAGCAGGTGCACTTCCGGGGGCAGGCGTCTGCCCACTGCTTCAGCAGCTCCGCCCACTGGCGGCTGCGCTCGTGGGTGGCAGGCTGGCGCATCAGGTCTCGGATGGCGTCGTTGAGGTGGCCCCGAGCAGGGCAGCACGCAATGCCCGAGAGTCGCGGGGAGTGGCGCATAGGACCAAGGTACGGGCGGGGTCCGACACCGCATGAAAGCTGATCACTGTTACTGCTTCGTCTCGCCGAGAGCCGCGCGGAGCCAGTCCAGCGATCCCGTCTCCAGCACGGCGTCCGCCAGGGCCTTGCCGCTCTTGGTGGTGATCCGGCCCCTGCTGTTGTCGATCCATCGTTGGGCGTGGGCGTATCCCTGATCACGGTATTCGATGCCCTGGATCATGCATTCCAGCTTGTCCGCGTCCCGTGCGCAGCGGGCCTCCGCGCTCTCCTTCGCCTCGTACTCCCCGACCAGGGAGCGGATAGCGTCGGCCAGGCCCTCGGGCATCCCGGCGACCTGGTCGTCGGTGATGGAGCGCGGGTCGGCCTCGCCCTGGGTGTACTTCTTGCCCAGGTGGTTCACGTCGCCGGTGCGGGTTTCCTGGGAGTCGTGCCACACGGCGAGGAAGGCGGCGCGGGCCGGGTCGGCGCCTTCAAGCTGGGCGATGATCGACGCGATGAGTGCGGTGCGCCAGGAGTGGTCTGCCACGCTTTCCGGGTCCTTGATGCCAGCCATCCACCATCCGGACCGTCTGGTGTTCTTGAGCGTTCCTGCCTCGAACAGGAAGCGCGCTACCGCCGTCAGCTCTTGGTCATCTGACACCGTCGGGCTCCTCTCACGCCTCGGCGAGGCGGATCGCGTACCGGATGCTCTCCAGCTCCCGGCGACCGCGCGCCGACAGCTCCCGGCTATCCAACATGATCGGGAGGCGTTCGCGTAGGGCATGGGCGGCTGCTCCGGATCGCAGCAGGTTGGGGCGTACCTGGAGCAGGGACCACACGCTGTGGATGTTGAGGTCCACGTACCCGTGCTTGGGGGCGATGCCCTCCACCAGGTGGGCGAGGAGCCGGTCACCGTGCCAGTGGCTCAGGGAGCCGTCCGTGATGAAGTCGTCCGAGAACTGCGGGGTGCTGGTCTCGCCGATCCAGTACGCCCAGTACGCGAGATTGGCGGCCTCGCCCGCGTCATCGTCTTGCAGGGCGGTGTCGATGAAGTAGGTCATGCGGTCCCGGTCGCCCTGGCGGGCCGCGACGGCGGCCATGGAGCGGTTGTTGAGCCAGGCGGTTAACCAGTCGTCTGGCCTTTCCGCGCGCTGCTGTTGAGCGAGCCAGCCGCTGGTCTCGGCGCCCTTGTCGTAGCCGGACAGGTAGAGAGCCTGGCGGCGCAGCAGGAACTGACCCGGGCCGCGCGCCTGCTCGGCCGTACGGCGCATGTTGGCGAAGAAGGTGCGGCGCTCGGCGGTGGTCAACTCCGGGCCGGACGGAGCGGGTCCGCGACGGGGGCGGGGTGGGGCAGGAAGCGCGCGCACCGGGCTCGGCGCCACGCCGTTGAGCGGCCATACCAGCAGCTCTGCGAGCTCCCGCTGCATGACCATGACTCCCAGGGGGCTCTCCACTACGGGCGTCTCCTCGTCCAGGGCGCTGGCGAGAAGGACGTCCGCCTCCACGGCGCGCTCCAACGCTTGGAGCACAGTGGGGGAGGCGCCCATCTGCATCAGCCGGTGGCGTAAGGCGAACATCTGGCTGACCGGTATGGCGGTCAGCGGGCGCCGTCCCGTCTCCCACCCCGCGATGGTGTCCGGAGACACTTTCAGATGCTCGGCGGTCTCGTCCTGGGTGTAACCCTGCTGTTCGCGAATCACCCGCAGGACGTACCCGCTGAGGAGGCCCGTACGGGGCCGCTGACCCCTTCCTGTACTAGCGGTCAGGGTTTGTCGAGTGCTCGCCCGCATGGGGGTCCAATCCCGGCGGTTCGTCGTCGAACCACCCGTACTCGCGGTCACTTCAGGACACCCCTAGAACTTCCTACGGTCGTGGTGTCCCTGAATCGAGCCTATTGGGAGGCCGCGAAGCATGGGCTCCGTTCTGCACACTCACCACCCGACGGGAGCAGCTCGTAGCGCGCCGTCGGTCACGGTGACAGCAACTGAGATCGTCAGCGGCGCGGAGCGCCGTCTGGCCGTGGAGCACTGGTTGCTCTCGGCGGCCGACGACACAGCCCGGGCCCGCCTGGAATGGCGCACGGACGGTTTCGCTCTGCTTCGCTGCGGCGGCGTACTCAGCGCCGTGCAGATCAGCGCGACTGTCGTCCACGCCGCCGCCGGAAGCGACGAGCCCTCCACCGTCAACAATTTCTTGGCCGGGGCCCTGCTCGGCCCTGTGTTCGTAGACCGCGAGACGCTCCGCTACTACGCCCTGGTGGGGTCCAGCACGGGCCGCCGGACGGAATGGAAGCGAGCGGGCAACGACGCCGGTTTCATGGGCGCCGGCCACTACCTGGGCGTGCCAGCCGCGGACGCCACCAGCCTCATGGGGCGTATCGCCTGGTGCGTGGAGATGGACAGCCCTGGTGACCTCGCCCCGGCTGACGCCGTCTCGCAACTCGTCCATACCGGTCGCTACCGGCTCGCCGGCGGCGAAAGGCACCTAGGTGGGTGAAGCGATGCTCAGGCGTAGCCATCCCAGTGGCGGCAACCGGCTGGTGGCGGAGGACGGCTCACTGGTCGTCACCACCGTGCTGCCGCGTGAATCGGAATCGGTGCCCCTCGCCCGTCGCCTGGTGCGCCACACCTTGGCGGACTGGCGGCTGCCGCACCTGGCCGACGCGGCCGAGCTGGTCGTGTCCGAGCTGAGTGCCAACGCTGTCGAACACACCCGGCACGGCTCGTTCCGAGTGACGCTGCAACGCCGCCCCGACAGTGGCGTGCGTGTAGCCGTCATCGACAAGAGCACCGCTGAGCCGATTCTGCGGCCCTGGGACGACGAGGCGGAGGGCGGCCGTGGCCTGGCTCTGGTCGCCGCTCTCGCGTGCCGGTGGGGAACGGACCCGCTGGGCTGGGGCAAGCGCGTGTGGGCGGACCTGGAGCCTGACCAGCGTCAGGAGAAGCAGCCGGTCAGCACGGTTCCGCTCTATGCCAGCAGCAGGGCCCAACTGGTGTACGTGCTGATAGTCGCCGTGCTCGGCGCGCTGCTCGGCGCGGCCATCGTCTGCGGCGCGCCGTGACCGTGAAGTGGTTCACCGGCGACTGCTGGCGTTGCGACGGCGTCGATGTGCCCGTGACCGCCTCGCGCTCCTGGCCCGCGCCTACACCCTGTGACCCCTTCCAAGGTCGAAAGGCGGCCCCCCGCCCGCAGCGCGCGGGGGCCCGCCCTGGAACGCTGAGGCTCGTCGGCCTCAGACTGTAGGAGTCGGCACTGACAGTGCCGGTGCGGTCGCGTACGCGCCGACGATCTCGCCGGCCTTGGTGAACGCGGTGCGCAGCTCCGCGCCGGTGAAGCGCAGCACCGGGCCGTTCGCCACCTTGTTGTCGCGGATCGCGCCACGAACGCGCTGGAGCCGTCGGCCAGGAGCACCACGCCGTCGGGCCGGCGGCGGCCGGGCGAGAGCTCGGGAGACCCGCAGACACGGACCTTCCTGGAGGAGAAGCTGCCTCCGATGATGACCGGCCACTGGCTGATGCGCTCCAGCCAGGTGGCCGCCACCTGGTCCCGCCCAGAGGACGCCCTGGCCTGGCTCCAGGCACGCTACGCCGAGGCGCCGCCGTATGGGCCTACCGCGGGTACCGCGCTTACAAGGCGCTGACCTACACCAGCCGCTTCGGCGCTTGGGCGTCCCGCTCCCGATGGCTGGGAAC
>NZ_JBEZWU010000052.1:0-19558 GCF_040637655.1 Streptomyces sp. NPDC028722 | reverse complement strand
AGCGCCATCACCAACCGGGCCGTCGTCGACGGCATGAAGCAGACCCCGTCGCAGGCCGGCTGACCCGGACGGGACACCGCCCGGCCCGACGGGCCGGGCAGCGTCGGCAGGCGGGCACCGCGGCGTCGCCGTGGATCCCAGGACTCGTTACCGAGGGGCCGCCTGCCCTGCGCCACGCACCCCGGCAAGTGACCGTCGGCCATGAAGGAGCGGTACGCCGGGAGCACGGCGACCGTCGGAAACACGGACGCGCCGGGAACACGGACGCGTCAGCCCCTGGCTGGCCACGGGTACGGACACCCCCTCGGCGAGATTCTCGCCGCCATGCTGCTCCTGGACCACGGACATCCGCAGGGAGCCGACCCCTCACTGACCGTCCGCTCGAGTCAGGGGAGTCGGACCATCCTGGCCTGGCTCCCCTTACGCAGTGACTCACCACTGCCACCCACTGTCGATGCCCTCGCCGCCGGCAGCGGTGACGGAACGGGTAGCGGCACCTCATGCCGCGGCGCCTCATACTGACGGGCCTGCCGCCCCCGCCGGCCCTCCGGTGGCGGCTGCGCGGGGCTACGCAGGTGGCGGTGACGCGGTCAGCTCGTGCCGATACGGTCGTGCGGGGTCGGCGCGGGCGTCGGCTCGGCGGCATGCTGCTCGTGGCCGTGGGCAAAGGCCTGCTTCACTGCGCGGCGCGGCCGGACGGGCCACCACAGGGATCGGCCGAGGAGTGCGGCGAGCGCCGGGACCAGGGCGATGGACAGAACGAACGCCGACAGCAGGATGCCGAGCGCCGTCGCGAAGCCGATCTGCTGGGTGGACGGGGCCGGGTTCACCGCCAGGCTGCCGAAGGAACCGGCCAGTACCAGTCCGGCGGTGGCGACGGCCGGCGCTGTGTGCCGTACGGCGCGGGCCACCGCCGAGCGGGCCGGGCCCGGGCGTTGCATCTCTTCCCTGATGCGGTCGCTCATCAGAATGTTGTAGTCGGTGCCCAGGGCGACCACGAAGAGGAAGAGCACCAGCGGCAGGGTGAAGTTGACACCCGGTTCCCCGCGCAGGTGCTGGAAGACCAGGGCGGAGGCCCCGAGCGTGGCGGCGAAACCCAGGCCGACGGAGATCATGAGCACCACCGGTGCCAGCACACTGCGCAGCAGGAGGAGCAGGATGAGCGCGATCAGCGCGGCGGCCACGGGAAAGACCGTCTTCAGGTCCTCGGAGACGGCGGTGGATATGTCAGCGAAGATCGCCGCTGTCCCCCCGACGTGCGCCTCGGCACCCGTGGGTGTGTGCCCTGCGACGGTGGTCCGCACCGGCCCGGACACCAGGTCGCGCGCCTTCTGGCTCTGCGGATCGGCGGTCAGGTAGAGGCCGATCCGCGCGGCGTCGCCCGCCTTGTCGTAGACGACCGGACTCATCCGGCCTACGCCCTGCGTGCGGCTGAGCGCTGTGGCCAGGGCGTCGACGCGCTGCCGGTCGAGGGCGCTGCCGTCACCACTGGTGACGTAGACGTCGGTCGGATCGGACATACCTGCGGGCAGAACGCGGGAGATCTCCGCTGCGGTGGCTGCGGCCGGTGTGCCACTGCTGCCGCTGCCGCCGCTGTAGTCCATCCGCATGCCGGCGGTGCCGGCGGCCAGCGCTCCCAGCAGGACGACGGCGCCGATCGCGACGGCGAGCGGCCGCCGGGCGACGACGTCGCCGAAGCGTCCGGCCGAGCCCTCGCGTGGCGCGTGCTTCAGTGTGCGCGAGGGCCAGAACATTGTGCGCCCGGTGACCGCGAGCAGGGCGGGCATGAAGGTCAGGCTGGCCAGCAGCATCACCATGACCGAGATCGCGACGGCTGGGCCGAGCACCCGGAACTGCCCGAAGTTGGCGACACCGAGGGTGGCGAAGGCGGCGACGATGGTGAGCGCCGCCGAGGAGATCGCGGAGCCCACCCGGCCCGTCACCTCACCCGCGATCTCGCGGGCGCCCCGTTCGGGCCGTGCGCGCAGCCGTTCACGGAAGCGGAACAGCAGGAACAGGAAGTAGTCGATCCCGATGCCGAGCAGCACCACGCTGATCAGTTGCGGTGTGCTCGGGTCCAGCCTGATACCGGTGAGGAGTGCCGCGCCGACCACCGCGCCCACGGCGGCACCGCCGACGAGGCTGACAGCAAGCAGCGGCAGGAGCGCCGCCATGACACTGCGGAACACCAGCACGTTCAGCAGCACGATCAGACCGATGGTGAGTGCCCCGGCCACGGTGTTCTTGGTCTTTTGCGCCTCTTCGCTGTCCACGAGGTCGGCCAGCCCGCCGGTGAATCCAGTGCGCAGTCCGTCCTGCGTGTAGCTACTGGACGCTTTTTTCTTGAATTCTTTGAAGACGGCCTGAAGGCCCGGGTCGGTCGAATTACCTGAGAGGCCGACGGAGAAGATAACGAAGGCGCGCCGGGGTGCCATCGTGCCGGGCGTCACCTTCGGCTTCTGTGAATAATCCTTCGCCAGGAGGCCGGGGGCGTCGTCGGACTTCGGCATCGTCACCCGCTGCCTGCCGAGCGCCGCCGCGGTCGCCTCCGCGCGTCGCTGGTCGGCCACCCCGAGTGCTTTTCCGTCGGCGCGCTTCACCAGCATGGTCACAGCATTGGCGTCCGGCTTGATCCCGAATTTGTCCTCGGCGACCTTCAGCGCCGCCGCCGAGTCGTACTTCTCGGGCAGGAAGCCACCGAGCTGGCTCTCGGTGACCCGGTACATCAGCGCCTGACCCAATATCGTCAGCCCTATTCCGAGCAGCGCCCAGAAGGCGATGACTTTCCATGGATGTCTCGTGGAGAATCCGGTCAGAGCACGAATCACGGGGGCTCCCTTTCAAAAGCGGTTTCGGAGAGTGCTCTTCGAGTCCATCACCGGAATTCGCGGAGATCGTCGGAGCGGAGGACGAGACGCCGCAGGGGGCCCTGGGGCCGGTCGTGCCGCGGACCAGGACCCTGGTCCTGGTCCGGTGTCCGTCTGTGGGCGGAGTCGTTGGGCCTGGCACGCGGGGACAATGGCCTGGACAGCCCCGGTACCGGGCCGACCGCCCGGCATCACGCGAGAGAACAGCGAAGAGAGGACCACCATGGCGACGCGTAGCAGCGCCCTGCCGTCGCTTCGGGTACGGCGCCGGCGCTTCTCCCCGCCGGATGCCGGCATGCTGCTGTGGAACCGCAACGACGCCCTGCTGGCCGTCGGCGCGGCCGTCCTGGATCTCATCGGCTACACCGCGTTCCCACAGGTCACGGGCGTGCCGGTCTCAGGTGGCGGTGTCCTGCTGCTGACCGCGTCCGCGCTGCCGCTGCTCGTGCGGCGCCGCTTCCCGCTCAGTGTCATGACCGTCAGCCTGGTGCTTGTCGCGCTGCTGAACATGACGGTGCCCGTGGGCCAGCACTTCGGCGCCGCCCTGGCGGTCGCCCTCTACTCGGCTGCCCGGACCGGCCGGCCGTGGGCTACGGGTGTCCTGACCGTCGGGGCGATCGGCGTCACCCTGCTTGCTCCCGGCCTGCCCGCCCCGCCCGGCTTCCTGGACGTGACCAGCGCCTGCCTCGCCGCTTGCCTCGTCGCCGCCGCCGGACTGACGGTCAATCGGTGGCAGCAGCAGACGGAGGCCAACCGCCGGCTCCTCGCCGACCGGGCGGTGGCCGAGGAACGCCGCCGCATCGCCCGGGAGCTGCACGATGTCGTCGCCCACCGCATCACCACCATGCAGCTGATGGCGGGGGGCGCCCGCGCCAACCTCGATCACGACCCCGGTGTCGTCCACGACGCCCTGGTCACCCTGGAGGAGTCGGGGCGGCTGGCTCTGCGGGAGATGCGGCAGCTCCTCGATGTCTTGCGGGCCCACGAGGACACGACGGCCGATCGGCACGGCGCCCCAGAAGCGCCGCAGCCCGGCCCGGCCGATCTCGACCGTCTCGTCAAGGAGTCCCAGCAGGCAGGACAGCCGGCGGAACTGACCGTGGACGGCGATTCCGGACGGTTGCCCCAGGTGGTCGGCCTCACCGTCTACCGGATCGTCCAGGAGGCACTGACCAATGCCCGCAAGCATGCCGGGCCCAACGTTCCGGTGCAGGTCCGCCTCACCTGCCTGCCGGAAGGCGTCCGCGTGTCCGTCACCGACCAGGGTGCGACGGACGGAACGCCGTACGCCCCGACCCCCGGTGCCCGCTCCGGCACCGGGTACGGTCTGATGGGCATGCGCGAACGAGTCGCCCTGCACGGGGGCACGTTTGAGGCCGGCCTGCTGCCCGGAGCCGGCTTCCGGGTCGCAGCGAGTCTGCCGCTGGAGGTCCCGGCGGGCGAGTACTAGGAGAGCGGACTGGTGGGGGGGACGCCGTGGACAAGGCACTGGAGGGCGCGGGCGGGCCGACGATCCGGGTACTGATCGCGGACGACCAGCCACTCGTGCGGCGTGGGCTTGCCCTCATCCTCGGCCCCGCCCGGGACATCACCGTCGTTGCCGAGGCCGAGAACGGCGCGCAGGCTCTCGCGCTCGCCCGCGAGCACCGTCCCGACGTCGTGGTGATGGACATCCGGATGCCCGTCCTCGATGGCGTGGCCGCCACCGGACGACTGGCTCAAGACCTGCCCGAGTGCCGGGTGCTCGCCCTGAGCACCTTCGACATGGACGAGTACGTGGTCGCCGCCCTGCGCGCCGGCGCATACGGCTTCCTGCCCAAGGACAGCTCGCCCGAGGACCTGGTGGCCGCCATCCGAACGGTCCGTACGGGCGAGGCCATCGTCGCGCCCCGTCTGCTGACCCGGCTGATCTCGGCCTACGTCAGGACTGAGTGGGTGGCGCCTCCGGACCGGCGTCACCCCGCCGCCGGAAACACCATCGGCCTGACCCCGCGCGAAGTCGAGGTCTGGCACCTGCTGGCCACCGGCCTGGACAACAACGAGATCGGGAGCGCCATGGAGATCAGTGTCTCCACGGTCAAGAATTACATCACCAGCATCTTCGACAAGCTCGGCGTCCGAGACCGGGCGCAGGCCGTCATCGCGGCCTACGAGTCGGGCCTGGTGGCGGTCCGGCAGGCGGGCGCCCCGGAATGAACCGGCGGCATGGACGCCGCCGAGCTGTCCCACGAAGCGGCGGTCGCCCACGTCCAGGACGCCAACCTCGCCCGGCTGCGCCAGAAGGACGAGGACGCCGACCGGCTCTTCCCGCCCGTCCGGCCTTCACCGACGCCCTTGTCGACGACGACGCCATGCGCCGGATCGGCGTGGCGACAAAGGCGTACGGGGCGGCCAAGCACGCCGCGGGCCGCATGCACCTGTTCCACCGCCTGTTCGACGGCACCGGCGACGACGACCTCCCCTGGCCCCCCTGGACCGCATAGTCACCCGCCCCGGCCGCACCGCCCGCAGGCTCAGGGGCGGCCGAGGGTGGGCAGCCCGGCCGAGGCGGCCCGTACGCTCCGGCCACGGCGGGCGGCACGGCCGTCCTTGAGGATCTGACGGCCCCGGGCGCGCCACAGCCGGGCCTCCTGCGGCCGGCCTCTCGGTGTACGGCGGCGACGTTCAGCGCGGCGGCGCGGGCCCGGGGCGACCAGGCTCTCCGCTGCGGGAGCCACCGGGCCTTCCACCCGTACGGCCCCGTCGGCTCCTCGCAGACACAGCACAGCGCCGCTCCGGCCCCGTCTCGCCGAGGTCCCGCACGTACGCCCAGGCCCGGCTGCGGCCGGTGGCGATCTCGGCGAGGCGCTCCAACTCCGGCCCCGTGCACGGCAGCAGGACCTCCTCAAGCGCCGCGCACGGCGCCGGCCGCCACGGCGCCACCCGCGAGCCGGAGTCCTCGCGGCGCACTCGCACGCCGATCACCGGCCAGCGGGACGGCAGCCAGGGCCGGGTGCCGGATCTCGTCCTCGGTCACCTGCTCCTCCGCCCCGCTCGGTTCGCCGCACCGCAGTATCGCCGCCGGGCCGGGGCCCTGCGGCGATGCCGACGAAGACCCGCTGCGGGGAGGGGCACGGGCTGGTGTTGCCACAGCCCGGCAACACCAGCCCGCGCGTCCGGGCGCCCGGTCAGAACTCGGGTACGACAGCCCGGTGCCGGCACGGTCCGAGCCGTAGGGGTCCGGACCAGGCGGCCTCCGGCGGTCTCCGCCTGGGAATCACGTCGGGTGATGCAGGCCAGAGGGGGGACACCGCGATGCGGTGCGCCGCGTAGTCACTCTCAGCCCCGGCGGAGCGGAGCGCAGCTCCGCGGCGCCGCACGGTCGTGCCGAGGACCAGCGGCCCCACTGACCGGCGACTCGACCAGGCGCAGCCAGCACGGCCGGGACAAGGGCGGCCTCGGTCTCGCCGACCTCGCCGAGGGCGAGCCGGGCGGCCGGCTCCCCGACATCCAGCCCGGCGTACTCATGGACGGCGACGGCATCGGCAAGTGGCTCCAGCAGCGGACCTGGCCGCCGCGGTACGCACGGCGGCGGCAGGCCGTACCACCCTCGCGCCCCGCGGACCGGTTGCCGCCCCGGCTGCGCAGCCCGGGAACGGCCCTGAGCAGGTGTGAGACGGAGATCCTCGCCCTGGTCGCGGACGGCCTGTCCCACCAGGCCGTCGGTGACCGGCTCCCCCTGACCGAGGGCACGGTCAAGTCCCACCCGGCGCGCGTCTACGCCAAGCTCGGCGTCGACCCGCGCATCGCCGCCGTCGCCACCCTGACCGGTCTCGGCCTCATCCGGCGCTGACTCCGCCGGGGAAGATGCGCCCGGCGGGGTCTGCCTCGATGCTGGGAAGAACTGAAGAAGCCGTGTCCCTCCGATGTCGACCAGGAATGTGATCATGGACAGGTCGCGACTGATCGAAATGACCGCTCGTCGTGCCGCCGAACATCCCGGTGGCCGCCAGTTCGCGGCACAGGACATCGACCAGGTCCTCGAAGCGCTCTTCGGCACCGTGGAGCACCCGGGAACGATCGCCGAGGCCCTCAAGGACCAGCAGACGGTCATGCTCGGCAGCTTCCACGCCGGGGACGGCGGGGCTGCCTTCCGGCCGGGCCGGGCACTCACCGAGTACCTCCGCGACGAAACGGGATGACCACGGCCGGCACCGCGCGCCGGCCATGGTGGCTGCCGGGTGCGCCATGGGCAGGCTGAACCTGCGCGCCGCGGGCGCAGCCGCTCCGAGAACCGTGTGGCACCGGTACATGCGCGTCGACCGGTGGACACGGTGGTCCCCGCACATCACGGCGGTGCGCGCCGGCCGCCGGACCATAGCGCCCGGGCTGAGCGGCACCGTCGAGTCTGTCGCGGGCATCCGCGTCGTTTTTGTGGTGGACGACGTCGACCCGCGCCGCCGCGTCTGGACCTGGCGCGTCCGCTGCGGTCCGGTGCGGGTGCTGTTGCGCCACGACGTGCGCAAGCACCCGAAGGGCAGCACCACACGGCTCACGATGCGCGTCCGGTGCCCGTCCTGATGGCTTACCCCCCGCTCGCCCTTCTGGCGCTGCGCCGGCTCGTGCGCCCCTGACTTCTCCCTCCCCCGGCGCGCACCGCTGGGCGGCGCGAGGTGCCGGGGTCCCCCCGTACCGGCCGGGATGCGGACCGGGCCCGCGACGCCGCCGCGCCGCAGGGCCCGGGAGCGCGCCGCCTCCCGTATCCCTCGTGCGGCGGGCGCTCGAACGGGACGCCGTCCCGAACCCTCACCCGGTGTTCCGCCGCAGCGGCGGCAACGGATGCGGCGGACGGCCACCCGGGGAGAGTCCGCTCGGCCGGCGTGCCGTGTGCTGCACCGGTGCGGCGTACGCGGTGATGACGAGACGCGGTGGCACCGAACGCCCGCCTCCCCTGTGGTGGCCGGTTCAGCCGAGGAGCCTGGTGAGGCCGTACTCGAAGCGTTCGTCGAAGGAGTCCGCGGCGAGGTGGCCGAGGGAGCTGTGGAGGGCGGGGTGGGCCGTCGGGGAGACCGCCTCGGCCAGGCGGCCTCCCCATGGGTGGTGCCGGGCCTCCTGTTGCCATAGCAGAAGCCAACCGGTTCACCCGCGGGTACTCGGTCAAGTACCTACCCGACCTCAGGGGTCACGACGACGAGGACTAACCGCGGCTGCCACCTGACCCGGCGCTGGCATAGCACGGCCCAGGGCGGGTACCGCGGGTCCATCAAGACGTGTGCACGGACCCCGGGAGCTGCCAGCGTGAAGATCGTTTTGCTGGCCTGGCAGAGTATGGCGGGCGTCGGTGAAGCTGTGTCCCCGCTCGACCACAGGCGGCGCCCGCGTCCGTCCGGCCCGCGTCGGGAGGCCGGAATGCAGGCGGCGCCAGGGAGGCAGTGGTGAGCGGGGGGCCTGGGCTGCCCGGCGCGCTGGCCCATCTTGAGCCGCTGCTGGACAAGGGCGGTTACGCGGCGCTGGCGCTGCTGGTGGGCCTGGACAATGCGGTGATCCCCGTCCCCGGGCAGACGATGCTGATCGTGGCCGCCGTCTACGCGGGGACCGGCCGGATGAACGTCGTCGCCGTCGCGCTGGTCGCATGGGCCGCTGCCACCGCCGCGGCGGAAGCGGCCTACCTGCTGGGGCGCCGCCAGGGCAGCGCGTTGATCGACCGATACGGGCACTACGTCCGCCTCACCCCGGACCGCTACGCGCGCGCGGAGAGTTTCTACCGGCGCCGCGGCATGCCCATCGTCTGTGCCGCCCGCTTCGTGGACGTGCTGCGTCAGACCAACGGCCTGCTCGCCGGCGCCAACCACCTCCCTCACACACGGTTTTCTGCCGCCAACGCGTTCGGCGCCGCCCTATGGGCCGGTGCGTGGACGGCACTCGGCTACGGTGCCGGCACGGACATCGGCCCCCTCTACCACGAGGCCGTGCGCTATCAGCTCCTGCTGCTGCCCGTCCTCGCCCTGCTCCTCGCGCTCTTCATCGCCCGTGCGTGGTGGAAGCGCCGTCACCGGGAACCGCAGGACCGCGCGCCGGCCTCCCGGTGAGATCACTTGAGCGTGGTTTCACGACCGGGAGGGCAGAGCTGCGTGCCCCGCATGACCGTGGCCTTTCTTACGGCCAGCAGCCGGGTGCGCGCAGCTGGCCGACGGGATTTGAGGGCACTTATGCGCGGTGCTTCGTAGGCTGTGCGGCTCGGCGTTCGCCGTCGCACCGCCGCTCCTGGGGCTGCGGCCCGCCTTGCCGGCGTCGGTCCGGGCTGGCCGGTTCGTCAGGTGAATGTTGAGGGCTGTGGAGGGTGAGGTCTGCTCGGCGATGGTGAAGTCCACGTGGGTGTCGCCCACCGGTGAGTCGTCGTCGGCGCTGCCGCAGACCCACATGACCGCGTGACACCCGTCGTCGGGGATGGCGAGGTCGACGCACTTCCCCTGTAGGGAATGGTGCCCCCGCCGGCGTCCATGACCGTCAGCTGGTGGTCGGGATTGTCCGGTGTGCCAAGCGCATGGCCGCGTCGGCCGGAAGGGTGACGGTGACGGTCTGGAGCGGGATGTCCCGCGATCCCCTGGTTGCATACTTCGACGCCCGGATACCTGGGTGCCCCTCCTCGTACCGGAGTCAACGTGTTGCCACCCGAGGAGAGGGTGAAGGCCGGTGTGGCGTAGTGGCGGAGGGGGAGGGTTTCCCGCCGACGGTGAAGGCGAGGCTGGTGGCTCCGCGCCGGGCGTTGTGGTCGGCGCTCACAGCGACCCACATCGCGGTTGTCCCGGGCAGTTGGAGATCGGCGTCGCAGAAGACGAGCGTTGTCCCGTCCTGCGACAGTTCTTCCATGTAGGGGGCGGGCTCGCGGCCGGCGCTGTGCACGGTCAGCTGGTAGTCGGCCAGCGTCGGGGAACCGAACAGCAGACCGTGATCGGCCGGCAGGGCGACGGACACCGACACCGGGGCCAAGGCCACGTGGTGCAGGGGTACGGCGACCGGGCGGGCCGCGGGGTCCCAGCGGGCCATGATTCGACGCGCGCCCCCGGGAACCCGACCGATCGCCCCACCCGCTTCCGGCCCGCCGGTGCCATAGAACCGTCCGCATCTCACCCGCTCCGCAGCTCTGTCGCTCCGGCGCCGACACTGGCTCCCGCTGTCGGTACCAATGACCGACGCGCCACGCAGGTGCAGCGGTCCCGTAGCGCGCCCAGGTTCCAGCCGGACCCGGCTGGACGGTTTCGACCAAGCGGATCACACTCCCGACGGCTGTTGCTGCCCAGGCCCTATCTGCCGGTCCCCCGCCAAGTCTCCGACTAATGGTGGTCAGTCCGACTGGCGTGCCCTCGCCCGCCACCTTGGCCACGGCGAGCGCATGAGCGACATCGTCCAGGCCGTCGCCAGCCTGCTGTCCCATCGGCAGACAGCGGACATGCGGTCGGCACGGCAGATGTGAACACGGAGCCCCGCGGCCATCCTCGACGTCCCACCGCCTACCGTGCACGAGCTCGTGAGATGGCCTCACCTGCCGCCGCCCGGATCGTCAACGGCGGTGGCAGGTCACGACGAACTCCTCCAGCCAGGGGGCGGCAGGCTCTATGAGGGCGAGTTGGCCGATGCGCCCGCGGGCGGTCGGGCTTCCGGCTGCGGCCGAAGTGAGGGCAGGGTCAGCTGCCACCAGTCGGTCAGGCGGTCGGTGACGGCGGCCGTGCCTTCGAGCGCCTCGGTGAGGACGCAGAACCCGAAGAACGCAGGCACCAGGGTTCGGGCCGTGCGGGCGGGGCGGACCTGCGCGTTCAGGTGGCCGACGAGCCGAGCCTGCGCGAGTAGCCGCGTGGTGGCGGCGGTCCACAGTGCGAAGGGGTCGGGGAGGGGAGCGTTGATGGTGGCGCGCTCGGCCCACAGGCGGGCGCCGGCACGCGTCACCGGGTCCTCGGCGAGGGCATAGGCGATGTCGTAGCTGAGGCCGACGAGCCGTTCGACCGGGGGGACTGCCTCGTCAGCGTAGCGGGCGGCGAGCTGGGACCAGGTGGCGAACCGGTCCTGGACGACGGCGACGGCGATGCCCTCCTTGCCGGCGTAGTGGAAATAGACGGCGCCGCTGGTCCGGCCCGACCGGGCGCTTATGTCATTTACGCTGGTCGCCGCGTAACCCTGTTCGGCGAAAAGCCGGGCAGCTGCTTCCAGTAGTGACCTGCGGGTTACCTTCGCCCGTTCCTGCAACGTCCCGTCCGCCCTCGCTCGGTGGTTCCGCCGGGCACGAACCTAGTGCGCCAGCGCACGCCTGGAGCAAAAGCGGTCACGCTCGGGTGGTAATTACACATTTCTTTCGATGGACAACGCGCGCGAGTGGTAACGGGCGGGGCCCGCCCCGGCGGGGGCGACGCGCGCGGATGTGCCAACCGCTTTGCACCCCAGGGCCGTTGGTGGCTCCGGTCGCCGCCCGCACGCTGCCGTCGGCCACCCTTTACGCCCGGATTCAGACGCAGTCGAGTCACTTGATGGAGTGATTGCCTGATTTGACAGGCGGGAAATAACGTAGCCATCACTATCTTTCCCTTTCCTGCGAATAGTCGTAAATGCCGCACGCCATGCACACAGACGCACAGGAGGCGCTGTGACCGCCACGCCCCGCGATCTGCTCGACTGGTCGCCCGAAGCCGTCGTCTTCGACTGTGACGGCACCCTGATGGACAGCGAACGCCACTGGCAGGAGGCTCGCAGCCGGGCCTTCCGGGAGTACGGGCTCCAGCCGCCGCCCGGGTTCGCGGAGCAGGCCACGGGCCTGCACTATGAGGACTGCGGTCGGCTGATGGCGCGGTCGGCCCACAAGCCCGAACTGGCCGAATGCCTGACGGCCGCGCTCCTCGACCACTTCCTGGCACTGGTCACCGACGATCCGGTGACGATGCCGGGCGCGGTCCGGCTCGTCCGGCTGCTGGCCGGCCGGCTGCCGCTGGCGGTGGCCAGCAACTGCCCGCGGGTCGTGGTGGAAGGCAGCCTGGAACGGGCGGGGCTGCTCACGTACTTCCGGTACCTCGTCGTCCCCGACGCCGGGGACAGTATCCGTCCCAAGCCGCACCCGGACGTCTACACCGTGGCGGCCCGGCTCTGCGGCGTCCCCCCGCACCGGGCGCTGGCCGTCGAGGACTCCCTGCCCGGAGTGGAAGCGGCCCGCCGCGCCGGATTACGGGTCCTGGGCGTCGGCCCCCGACCGCAGGCCGACGGCGCCACCCGCGCCGACCTGTGGTTGCCGAAGCTGGACGCCCCCGAACTGCTCACCTGGGCCCACTCCTCGGGCAACCTCGGACCGCTGCCGGGGGGCCCGGCACCCACGCCGCCAGGAGGCCCGGCACCCACATGAACCAGAACGCGCCTGCCTTTGCGGGCAGGACGGATCACCTTCTTCGTCGTGCGGCGGGCCGTCGAGGTATTCCTCGACGAGGACGCCGGCGACGGCCGATCGCGTCGGCGCCGGCCTGGATCTGCTGGAGTGCCCGGGTGAATACGCCGTCCAGCGCGTAACGGCGGAAGCGGGTGTAGACCGTCTTCCACGGCCCGTAGCGTTCCGGCAGGTCACGCCATGAGACACCGGTTCGGATCTTGGAGACCATCCCGTTGATGACCTGCCGGTCCGCCGCACGCGGTCGCCCCGTCGCGGCACGAGGTATGAGCGGAGCACCTCGCGACGCTGCTGGCCATGTACTGGCGGCCCGGTGCCACCCCGGTGGCTACTCTCCTTGGTCATCCGGCAACGGATGCCCGTACGCCACGGTCAAAGGCACCCACCAGCACGCACCATCCCCTGGAGGCCAGGCTATGACCGCGCCCCTGCTGCTCGTCGACGGCCAACCAGCCGCGACAAGACCATCGACCGCACCGGCGTCTCCGGCTTCGCCGCGCTCCTGCGCAAAGCCCAGGTCCAGCACGCCGACGGCTTCGAGATCTTCGTGGTCTTCGACTCCGAGGACGGCTCCCAGGCCCGCGCCGGGCAGGAGAGCGACTACAAGGCCCAGCGTCCCGCACCAGAGCCCGGCCTGATCGAGTCCCTCTCCCTGATCAAGGACGCCCTCGATCACAGCTGCGTCGGGCGGATCGAACAGGACGGCTTCGAGGCGGACGACGTCATCGCCCCCCTGGCGACCGCCGCCCGCACCGACGGCCGCGCCGTCGACATCATGACCACCGACAAGGACTACATCAACTCCTGGCCGACCCCAGCGTGCGCCTGCTGAACACCGGTCTCGCCATGGAGCGCCGCTACACCGCCGACGAACACATCCTGCCCCGCTACGGCGTCCTCGCCGAGCAGTGGCCCGACTTCCGCGCCCTGATGGGCGACCCCGCCGCCCGCGGGCCGTGGCTGCCGCGACCCGCGCCGCCTACACCGCCCCCGCCGCGTGGAGCCCCTACCCGCAGACGCTGCGCGTCCTGGACCGGCTCACCGGGCACGGCTGGACGCACGTCCTCCTCTCCAATCACGTCCCCGAACACCTGTTCGCCCTCGGTATGAACACCCGATTCCCGGCGATGATCAACTCCGCGACCAGCGGCTACGAGAAGCCCCACCCTCAGGCGTTCCGTCTCGCGCGGGTGGCCGCGGGCCCCGCACACCGGATCGTCTGATCGGCGACAACCCCCCGGGCCGATGCTGCCGGTGCCCGACGCGCGGGCATCGACGCTATCTGGGTGCGGGCCGGGGAGCGCCCGCGCCACCGCGCACGGCCGTGACGAAATCGGCCGCGTCAAGACCGCTACCGTCACCCGCGGCCCGGACTCCCCGCACGCCGCCCAGGCCGTGCAGATCGTACGTCGCCGTCGGATCGTCACCACCGGCAAGGTCATCCTCGAACGCATCTACGCAGTCACTGACCTGACAGCACATCAGGCTGACGCCTGGAGATCGCGCACCACGTACGCAAACACTGGGGCATCGAGAACGAGATCCACCACGTGCGCGACACCACGTTCACCGAGGACGCCTCGCACGTGCGGACCGGAACCGCGCCCGAGCCATGGCGGCCCTGCGCAACCTGGCCATCGGCGCCCTACGCCTGAGTGGATGCGACAACATCGCCGCCGGCCTGCGCAAGCACGGACGAGAGGCCACCCGCCCACTGGTCACCCTCGGCCTCACGTGATCAAACCGGGCAGATCTCCTGAACGGCAGTGCCCTGCCTGCTTGACGGTCCTGATGACGGGTGCTGTCTCGACCTGCGTGATGGCCGGCAGCGCGGCCACCCGGGTGGTCAGGTATCGATACAGCTCCCACGCGGCGATCGACCGCTTCACCCCGCTCAAGATCCTCGGGCTCGGGCTGGCGCTGTCGGCGGCCAACGCCAAGAACGCTCCGCTGACCATCGCCGCCGGCGCGTCGATCAGCTCTGCCGGGATCCCCGTCCCGCAGCAGATCGAGACCCTCGCCATTTTTGTGATCATCGCCTCCGAGGGAATCCTCGCGCCGTTGGCTGTCTACCTGCTCATGGGTGACCGGGCCAAGAGCGTGCTCAGCAACTGGCGAGACTGGGCCACCCGCCACAACGTCGCAGTGATGGCAGTGCTCTTCTTCGTCCTCGGCCTCAAGCTGCTCGGGGACGGCATCGGCATCGTCGCCTGAGAGGGGCTCACGGCCCCAAAGCGAGTCGATGACGGCGAATGGGCAAGTGACCGGCGGCATGATCACCCGGCTGAGGGTGCTCCGTTTCGGCTGCTCCGGGCCGATCGAGGGCCGCCTTCGACGCGCGCCCGCGCTCCCCACGTGCCTACGCTGAGATGTGTCAGGTCGCCCGGCCACGGGGTGTTTAGTTTCTGTCTCGTCTGCGCGCTGGTCGGCCAGTTCGTGGCGCTACGGCCAAAGACTCGGCGGACGGTCGGTCCCGAACTGCTCCAGCGACTCCATTGAGTTGATCAGGAGGAAAGGAAATGACTCCACAGCAGGCAGAAACCACCTACAGCGGAGGCACGACGCCCCCCGAGGAGTCGTTCCTCCTGCTCACCAAGATCAAGCCGGGCCAGGCGGACGCACTCCGCGATGCCATTGTCGCCGCCGCCGGTAAGCTGGCGGATCGGAACGGTGCGCTCGCGCAGGTAGGGACAGTACATTCCGCGCGATTTGCGATCATCGGCGAGGACACGTTCCTTTTTGCCAGCCATTTCGACGGCAGCTGGGAGTCTTATCTCGACGATTTCTACACCTTCAGTCAGGAAGCAGAAGGATTCGATCTGATTTGGCGATACTGCGAAGACTGGCCGGGTCCGCATGACCGCGAGGGATTCCTGAACTTCTGGAAATCCCACAGAGTCATGGACGTCCTTACGTACTCGCATTTCCCCGGAGTGACCTGCAAGCAGATCGAAAAAGCACTGCACGTCCGGGACGATGTGGAAGCCGTACTGGAGAATTTCCAGTAGCCAAAGGTGACCGACAAGGCCCCTCAGTAGTTTCCTGCGTTCCTGGGAGAGTACCCGTGAAGGAGGTAGATCGCCGGACTTCAAACCCGGGGTGCCTTTCCGGGCGCCGCGTGCCGAGTGAGGCGTTCCCGCTGTGTTGAAAAACAGTTCATCCGTGCTCGAGCTCGATGACATACAGGGCTTGCTGCTGTGGTCCGAGCGCCTGCCCTACGGCCGATACCGCTTCCTCACGTTCCGCGACCCTGCGCGGGCGCGGGCATTTCTCGCACAAGTCGCCGGCCAAGTGTCCTCGGCCGAGCCGGGGAGCACGCCGCCCACGTCGCAGGTCTTCCTGGCGTTCTCATGCAACGGGTTGCGTGCGCTGGGCGTCGATGAGGCATCGCTGCAAAGCTTTCCCGAGGCGTTCCGGGTGGGCATGCCGGCGCGTGCGGAAATACTCGGTGACAGTGGAGCAAGCCATCCCGATCACTGGGTCGGCGGTCTGGCAACCACTGATCTGCACGCGCTGCTGGTGCTCTTCGCCTCGGATCCCGCTGAACGCGCTCGACTGGTCGAGGAAATCGACTCCCTTCTTGCCGCATCCACTGGCGTCGAAATTCTGTCCGAACTCGATGTCGCTGTGCTGGCGACGCGGCGCGAGCACTTCGGATACCGGGACGGCATCTCAAGAGTTTATGTCGAGGGAACGGGAATCGAGCCACCACCTGGTTGTGGTCCCGTAGTCAAGCCCGGCGAGTTTGTGCTCGGCTATCCCGACGAGACCAGTGCCGCGCCACGTCTGCCGCAGCCGGAATGGCTCAGCCGCAACGGCAGCTTTCTCGTCTATCGGCGACTCTATGAGGACGTCTTCGCCTTCCGGGAATTCCTGCGGCGCAACGCTGACACGCGTGAGGAGCAGGAACTGCTGGCCGCAAAGTTGATGGGCCGCTGGCGCAGCGGTGCGCCCCTGGTACTGGCACCCGATCGCGACGACCCCGAGCTGGTCGCGGACCCGGAGCGCAACGACAATTTCAACTACGGGCAGTTGGACCCCAAGGGTTTTGCCTGTCCCGTTGGCGCCCACATCCGGCGCGTCAACCCGCGGGACACGATCAACAACATTCAACGCCGCCGGCTGATCCGCGCGGGACTCCCGTACGGCCCGCTACTCCCGGAAGGGGCTCCCGATGACGGGGTGGATCGCGGGCTGGGGATTCTCTTCGGCTGCGCCGACCTTGAGCGGCAGTTCGAGTTCATGCAGAAAGAATGGATCAACGCCCCCAAGTTTCAGGGTCTGGATCACGACAAGGATCCGATCGCGGGCGATCACGACGGCACGTACAACATGACCGTCCAGAAGAAACCACTCAGGAAAACACTGCGCGGCCTGCCGCGGTTCTCACAGGTGAAGGGAGGGGCCTACGCCTTCGTGCCCGGCCTGCGAGCGCTTCGCCGGCTCGCCGATGGATGATCGACGATTCACCCAGGGCCGCCCCGCACCCTGCAACGGCTCCAGCGTAACCCCGAAGTGTCGTTCATTCCCGGGGCTCGTAAGCGGTGCCTGTCGTCGGCCGCGCCAGCATCTGTGCGTGGTTGGGCTCGCCGCCGATGGCGAGCTGGAATGTGGCCGAGTGATCGGCGAACGCGTCCGGGTGCCGTGCGCACAGCTGCTCGTAGCGAGCTGTGGCCTGCTCGCGCCAGCACCCGGCCTCGTCGGACTGGCCCGTCTCGTTCAGGATGATCGCGAGGCGCGCCGGGTAGTCGGGGTCGTCACTGGATGCGGACAGTTGCCTGAGCCGTGCGATGGCCGATGCGGTCTGTCCGAGGGCTGCTTGGACTTGGGCGTAATGACCCTGTGCGGGGGCGAAGTCCGGCAGGCGGCGGAGTGCGGCATCGAACCAGAGGAGGGCGCGGGAAAGATCGCCCTGCGTCAGCCACATCCGGCCGCGGTGGAAGTCCAGCAACGCGAGGGGGAAGGGGCTGACTCCTCGGTAGCGGGCGCGACTGTCGTCGAACAGGCGCTCGGCGGAGTGGATGTCGGCGCGCTGGGCATACAGGCCGGCCAGCGCCCCGAGGGTCTCGAAGTCGGCGCGGCGCCGGGCGGCATCGTCGAGGATCTGCTGGGCCTGGTTATAACGACCGAGGGCCTGGTGGATGGCGGCGCGTTCGGCGTCCGCCTCGGTGGGCTCCACGCCGAGTTGCTCGGCGGTGGTGAGGTCGGTCAGTGCCTGCGTGAAGCGGTGGAACGTGGCGTGAGTCCTGCCCCGCGCCAGGAAGGCAATCCCTTGGTCAGGCTCGTCGGACACCAGGTGCACGGCTGTGTCCGCGGCCCGTTCGTAGTCGGCGATGCGGCCCAGGGCCTGCCCGCGCAGGGTGAGCAGTTCCACCAGGCCGGCCCGATCGGCGAGGAGCAGCCGTCCTTGCCGGGCCAGCTCCTGCCGTGCGCTGATCTGCGCCTGTAGATTCACCAGTGCGATCGTCCCGCACGTGGTGACCGGTTCGCCGCGAGTGGCTTGCCTGGCGGGGGCCGCGATGGGACGAGATTCCATGAGCACAGCCCTACTGCGTTCGCGGCGGGGCGGACGGAAAGCTGAATTCCCCGGGTGTCGGGTTCGGCGGGGCGAGGAAGGGAAACGCGTGTGCGGCCTTCCGGGTCGGCTCGTCGACCCCATCGCTGATCCGCGGCCCGCCTCCGCCGTTGATCAGCAATGTCAGGAGCGTGTCGATGATGTCGTCGTCGAGCCAACGCCCGCCGCAGGTCTGCGGTTCCTCGCCACGAAGCAGCGCCTGCTCGATCTCCAGGTAGCTCGTCTCGTGATGGGGCTTGGAGACGTCGACCACGAGAAAGTCCGCCAACAGCAACTCGGTCAGCGGGTGACCGCCCTGCCCGGAGGCCGGCCAGGCGATGTCACCATCGAGGTGATCGTAAAAGGCCAGATTGGCGTCGACGCGCGCCCGGTAGGCGCCGAGATAGTCGGGAGCGAGCCTGAATGCATCCTCGCTGTTGTAGAGATCACGGATCTCCAGGTCCCGGTTGACCTTGTCCACGTTTTTCAAGCCCAGGACCACGTTCTTCATCTCTGGACGGCCGATCCGCTCCAGACGCGCGCTCAGGGCACCGCGCGTGGCGGTCTCACCGGCAACGGCCAGCAGCGGCCCTTGACCCGCCTCCAGGAAGGCAGCGAGCTCGACCTCGACGACCAGACTCAGAACGTTCTGCCCGGCAAGCGTGTTCGTACCCTCGGCCGGGCGCGTCAGCTGCCCGGTACTGAGTGCCCTCTGCAACCACGCCACGTCGATGAAGAACGGATCCAGCCTCACACCACCGAAAACACGCACCCCTGCCGACTGACCGCCCAGCTCGTCGTTGACCACGAAGGACACGACCTCGCCTGACGGCGTCAGGCAGGTGCCCTCCTGGACGAGCTGGCCGTCCTCGCGCTGCTGAGGGGCCGCGAACGCGCAACGGAAGAGGCGTTCGTCATCCCCGACCGCGAACGATGCCTCGGGCCCGGTGGCCGTGATGCCGGCCGACCGCACCCGGAAGCGGTACTCGACGGCGTCGGAGAACAGAGCCGACGGCGCGGCCACGGGGAACACATTCATCACCAGGACCAGCCGACCCGCGTCCCGCGGGTGGGGGAAGGCGTACAGGTCCGTGATGTCGATGGCAGGTTCGGCAAGCGCCCGGGGGCCGGAGAAGTGATCTGACATGATTTCTCAAGCCTTCAGGTATCGACGTCGGCGAGCCGGTTCAGGGCAGACGCCCGCGCACGAAGCAGACCCTTGACGTGCCGCCGGGCCGATCGTCCGGGGGCAGTGAATGGGCAGCGAGGCACCATCGACTGACATGGATTCCTCCTTCTGCCGGTCGCCACTTCGAGCACTACGGGGCGGCGACTTCGGGGGCGCCCGTGGCAAAAGACCCGCCCGAGGAGCAGCCGGAACCCCCACCGCGGCCATACTGCCCTGCACCAGCCTATACACCGTTACCGGACATTCTGGGAGAAGGGGACGTTCATCCTGTTGGCGGGGCACGACTCCGAGCCGGGCAGTGGTGCGTTCAATCCGCGAGGGCGTGGCATGGCCCGCGCGTGCGGACATCGTCCACCCGTTCTTGCGGCGCAGGTCGGAAAGCAGCCCTTCCATCAGGTCCGCGAACACCTCACGCGGTTCCGGCCGGGCGATCAAATGTCCCAGGACCGTAAGTAAGACCGTGTCCTACATGGTCAGTTTGAGGAGGCGTTTGTAGCAGCACAGGGCGGCGGCGAGTCCGAGGAAGGCCAGGTAGTTGCCTGGTTTCC
>NZ_JBEZWU010000051.1:15565-21050 GCF_040637655.1 Streptomyces sp. NPDC028722 | reverse complement strand
GACCGCCTCATCATCGATGTTCGCGACACCACCCCCTTGCGGCCGAACCCGCGCCGGCGGCAGCAACGGCTTCGCTATCTCCCACAAGCCGTCCGTAACGATCCATCTCCACCGTCCACTCCCCATGTCCAGCACAACTGGCAACTGACCATGTAGGACACGGTCTAATTAGTCCCTGGTAGCCCCGAAAGGGGGAGGCCACACGCCCAGGGTTCAGACTTCACCGAAGGCCGTCCGGCATCCGCCGGGCGGCCTTTCTTGCGTGTCCATCCGCCCCCTCGAAGCACCCTGAACGAGGTGGGCGTGGCAGCCCTCCAGTTTGCATGCGCAGTACGCCCTGGGCCTAGGAGTTGTCTTCAACTCGACTGTCCGGACCGGCGCCCCGGGCCCCTGTGGGGTGCGCGTCAGTCGAACGGGGTGAGGAAGTCCCAAACCGGCAGGGCGCGGTTGACGATGCGGGTGTCGCCGAGGGAACCGTAGAGTCCCTGGCCGTAACTCTCGTCGAACTGGGTGGCGCCGAGGACGAAGGGTTTGCCGAGGGTGGCGATGCCGGTCGACGGCTGCGTCGGGTTGCGGGCGATCCTTGAGCCGTCGACGTACAGGACGGTGCGGCGGCCGTCGTTGACGACGGCGAGGTGCATCCAGCGGCCGACGGGCAGCGTGTGGCTCCACGACGTGGGGTCGGCGTCCTGGCGCTGCGGATAGACCACGAACTGCAGGAACCGCTCGGGCGACAGGTTGAGGCTGCACGTGGGCTCCAGCGGGGACCAGCCGGTGGTCTTGCCGGCGTCGCCGTTGCGGCCCTCCCAGCTGAGGATGCCCATCCAGGCGTGGTCGCCCTCGAAGGGCTCGGGCAGCCGGAGGAACGTCTCGATCGTGTAGCCGTGGAGGAACTTCTCGCTGTTGAGGGCCGCCCGCGCGGAGGTCGTGAGGATGGCTCCGCGGTCCGGTTCCTTGCCGCCGTCGAAGCGGAGGCTGGCGTGGGCGGGCTGTCCCGGGTGGTGGTCGGCGGACCAGGTCAGGGTGTCGGGGCCGCCGCCCGTCAGCCGGCGCACGGTGAGGTCGTTGCCGTTGCCGGTGAGGTCGCGCACGAGGGTGCCGTCGGCCACCGGGGCGCCCTCCTTGCCCCCGGCGCGGGTGCCGGCGGTATCGAAGCGCCAGTAGGCGACGGTGCCGTGGGGCATCACCGCGGCGGGCGACCGCGGCTTCGCGGGAGTGACCGGTGCGAAGCCCGCGAAGCGCTTGCCGAAGTCGATGTGCAGGCTGAACCTGTCGGCGGGGCCGGTGAGTTCGAGGTTCTCGGCCTCCAGCGGACTGCGTTCCCCGGGATCGCGGGTCAGGAGCCACGGGGCGAACGTCTCGACGTCGATGACACCGCGGGCGAGGTCGAAGCCGTAGGTGCGGACCATTCCGGCGCCGCCGTAGTAGCGGTCCTGGTAGTTGGTGATGTGGACGTGGACATCGTTGTCGGCGTCGTTGGTCAGCACCGTGCGCCCGGGCGGCCAGTAGTGTCCGCCGAGGGCGAGGAAGATCTGGTCGTTGCCGCGGATCAGCCCGTCCCACAGGCGGCGGCCGTTGTCCGACAGCTGGGCCTTGCCGTCGTCGTCCGCCCAGACGATGTCGTGCGTGGTGAGGACGGCGGGCAGGGTCGGGTGGGCGTCGAGGACGCCCTGCGCCCAGCTCAGACCCTTGTCCGACACCCGCCAGTCCAGGGCGAGGACGAGCCACTGGCGGCCGGCGGCGCGCAGCACGTGGTAGCTGTTGTAGCCGTCGGGCGAGGCGCCGCGGAAGGTCGGCATGGAGGCGTAGCGCGCGGGTCCGAACGCGGCGAGGTAGGCCGAGGCGCCCCGCTGGTCGTCGGTGCTTGAGCTGATGTCGTGATTGCCCGCGAGGACGCTGTAGGGGACCTTGCCGTGGATAGTCCGGAAGGTGGCGGCGGCGCGCTCGATCTCATCCTCAGTGCCGTGTTCGGTGACATCGCCGAGGTGGGTCATGAACGCGATATTGCGCGTGGACCGCTCGCCGACGAGGTGGCGGAAGGTCGCGCGCAGCGGGGCCGGGTCGGCGCTGTCAGCGTCGAAGAGGTACTGGGTGTCGGGCAGGACGGCCAGCGTGAAGCGCGGGCTCTCGCTGTCGAACCGGCCCGCCCGGCCGGCGGTGTCGGCCCGCGCCGGGGAGGAGTCGAGGGCGGCGGCCGCGACACCGGCCGCGGGCAGCGCGGCCGTCGCGCGCAGCAGCGCGCGTCTGTGCACGGGGTGACGTTGTCCGGCTGTCATGGGGGCTCCATCCGGTGGGTGAAGGACCTGCCTACGGCAGGCCGTACGCTTCTCACCTGCCACAGCCGTACGGTGGCGGGAAGTTGAACGCCCGCTGCCGGATTCCCGACGATTGCCGGGGCGGGCCGCGCCGCCTCGACGCGGTCCCCACCACTGGTGCCGAACTCGACAGCGCACCTGGGGCGCATGACGACGGGTCAGGGACACCGCCTGTCCGAAGAGCGGCGGCGGCTGCTCGGCCTCGCGGATCCCGTCGCCGACGAGCCCGGGTTTCTGCAGGGCGCGGCCGATCTGGCATATGAGCACGGGGCGTTGGCGTTCTTCGACGAGATGCGCTCGGGCTTCCGGGTGGTGCTCGGCGGGGCCGCAGGAGCTCTTCGGTGTGCGGGCCGACCTCGCCACCTTCAGCACGAAGACGTTCGCGTCGCCGCGCGCGGAGCTGTAGACGGCGTGCCCTGCCCGGTGGCGAACAGCCACGGGAACCACGCCGAGCGGACGAAGCCCGGGTCGGCGTAACGGCCTCCGTCCCGGCGCCACGCCACAGCGGGACCGAGACGAAGTAGCGGTATTCAGGTAGCGGGTCCTGTTGGCCTTCGCTCGTGCGCAGGGCACCGATCTCGACGGCACCTCCTGACGCTGCCCGCTCCGGTTACGGCGCCGTCGGCACGGTCATGGCGGGGCGGTAGGCGGCTCGCCGCCTTTGAGGTACGGCCAGGTGCGGCTCCGGAACGGCCTGTTCCCCCGCTTCAGCAGGAGGGACCGTGCCAGCGTTCCTCCGGTTCAGGGCTTGGACCACAAGGAAGCACAGTTCGGCGGCCGAAGCACGTTGTTCGTCGGGGACGGCTCCCGGATATCGCCGGACCACGTCCCAGGCGCCGTGCCAGTCCGAGCAATCGGGCTCCGCGGGCATCCGTGGAATTGCGGCCTCGAAGGCGGTGAGTTCTGCATAGTCGGCGAGTCGTTCTCTGGGCAGCCCCAGCAGCCACGGCTTCATGTACAGGGCTTTCGCAGGACGGTCGTCGAACTTGCGCCGGTGCCTGTTGACCCTCCTGTAGAACTGCCTCAGGGGCAAAGTAGCTACGAGTGATGTTCAGGCCGCCGGTCGACGAGAGCGCTGACGCGGTTCTCGTACTCGCGACGGGCCTTGCGCTGTGTCGGGATCGCCGAGGCGCCGGTGAGTGGCTGGCAGCGGGCGAGGAGTGCGCCGTGAACCGAGGGCACGGCGCTCACGCGCAGGGTGTAGCCCCTGGCCGCGCCGTACGGTCACGCCCTGGTCGATAGCGGCCCGCTCGACGGGGTCCAGGTCGGCCGCGCGGAGGAAGGCGGCGACCTTGCCCGGCATGTCGAGGGTGACCGCTACCTCCGGAGCCGGAACGTCCTCGTGGACGTCGGCGGTGTGGTCGGGCATGAGGTCGGCGACGGCCGTGCGGATGGCGCCCCGGCTGACGTGGTGTGTGCGGGCCAGGGCGGCGATGGACTGGCCACCGAGGTACGCGGTGCGGACGGTGCCGGTCTTCCCGGCCGCCACGGCAGGGCGGCGCCCGCCCTTGCTGCCCTTGGCCTCGGCGGCCCGTAGCCCGTCGTACGTCAGCTCGCGCTGGAGGTCGCGCTGGAGGTCGCCGGCAGCGGCGAGGGTCTGCACCGTGAACTTCACGGTGGACAGCAGTTCGCCGGTGCGCGGGTGGCGGGCGGTGAAGTCCATCGCGGAGAACGCGCCGTCGTGGATGCGAAGGGCGATCTGGTCGCGGTGGAGGACGTCGAGCACGTCCAGGATGTGGCCGGTGCCGCGTACGAGGCGGAACATCTCGGAGATGTGCACGGTGTCGCCCGGCCGCGCGTAGGTGAGCAGCTCGCGGAACTTCGGCCGCTGGAGCGGGTGGAGGCGGCTGGAGGTGCCCGGGTCCTCCTCGAAGACGACCGGGTCCTCGATCCCGGCCTCGTCCAGGACGAGGTTCTGCCGGGCGGTCGACTGCTGGTCGGTCGAGACCCGCTTGTAGACCAGGTTCGCCACCGAAGGGCCTCTTCCTGACGGGAGGATCGGACCCTACATGTCGTCAAACCCTGTCAGCCATCACCATCGGATCTGATTGGATTCGCGCCGCCGCGAACCCCCGGATTGCACGGGTTCATTGGACGCGTCGACTGCCTGTCGTCAAACGATTCGTTTGCCGACGCCTACGGAACGCCGCCCCGGGCCGAGTAGCTCAGCGGGTAGAGCGCCGCTACCTGCGTGGCGGAGGTCGCGGATTCGAATCCCGCCTCACGACGCCGGACCGATCTTGATTTCGGGCATATCTTCACAGGGCCGGGCGGTCAAGCACACCGAGTCGAGATCGGATGCCATTCCAATACGGAAGAAGAGCGGCGCCTTGTACGAAGGCGCCGCCTGGCTGGTCATCGTGTCGGCGTCACGCTGGGTTCCAGAACGCCGTCCACACCCTGTCGTCGAAGCCGATCGTAAAGAGATCGAGCTGTTCCGACTTCCGTGCGAGGCCCGTGATCTCCTGCCGAGAGTGGTCGAAGACAGTCTCCGGATGGATCTGGAACCACGGATTCCATCCGTTCTGAGGATTCCAGAAGGTGGTCCACACCCTGTCGTCGAAGCCGATCGTGAAGAGATCCAGTTGTTCCGACTTCCGGGCAACTGCAGTGATCTTCTGCCGGGAGTGGTCGAAGGCTGTCTCTCGATGGATCTGGAACCATGGATTCCATCCGTTCTGAGGATTCCAGAAGGTGGTCCACACTCGATCGTCGAAGCCGATCGTGAACAGGTCTATCTGATCCGGCATCCGCGCCACCGCTGAAATGGACTGCGCGTGATGGTCGAAGACTGTCTCCGGATGGATCTGGAACCACGGGTTCCAGCTGTTCTGGGGGTTCCAGAAGGTGGTCCACACTCGATCGTCGAAGCCGATCGCGAAGAGGTCTATTTGATCCGGCTTCCGCGCGACTGCGGTAATCTTCTGGACTGTGTGGTCGAAGACTGTCTCCGGATGGATCTGGAACCATGAATTCCAGCCGTGTTCCGGATTCCAGAACGTAGTCCAGACCGCATTGTCGAAGCCGATCGCGAAGAGGTCTATTTGATCCGGCTTCCGCGCGACTGCGGTAATCTTCTGGACTGTATGGTCGAAGACCGTCTCCGGATGGATCTGGAACCATGAATTCCAGCCGTGTTCCGGATTCCAGAACGTAGTCCACACTCTGTT
>NZ_JBEZWU010000051.1:0-15465 GCF_040637655.1 Streptomyces sp. NPDC028722 | reverse complement strand
GTCGAATCCGATCGTGAACAGGTCCAGCTGCTCTGGCTTCCTGGCCAGCACCGTGACCCGCTGGCTGCCGTGGTCGAAGACCGTCTCGGGGTGGAGCTGGAACCATGGATTCCAGCCGTGTTCCGGATTCCAGAACGTAGTCCACACTCTGTTGTCGAATCCGATCGTGAACAGGTCCAGCTGCTCTGGCTTCCTGGCCAGCACCGTGACCCGCTGGCTGCCGTGGTCGAAGACCGTCTCGGGGTGGATCTGGAACCATGGCCGCCAGCCACCCTTGCTGCTCTCCCAGTGCTTCCACCAGAAGTCGACGAGTCCGTGGATCTGATAGAAGTACGTACTTTGGGGTGAGCTATGCACATCACGGACCAGCTCATCACCGAAGGCGTCCGCAGTGGCACTATGCAGGAAGGAATTGTGAATTCCGTTCTCAATGAAGATGCCGACCTGGTCCGCCGACCCGAACGACCCCGGGTTGTTAACGATGCGAACCTCGTCGGGCGCCCAACGGCCCCATGCCGGAAGCCGTTTCAGTTCGTCCGGAACCTCGGTCCAGGGTTCGAGTGATTTGGGATCGACGGGCGGAGGCTCCTGCTGGTCGAACCAGGATCTGAAGTCCGCGATGAACTGGCGGTGGAACTCGAGGAACTCAATACCCGAGCCGGGGGTCCCTGGTTGGGCGCTCCGACTCGGAAGGCCGTGAGCTCCGCTGGGAAACGCATGCCAAGCGTGGTGCCTATCCAGCAGATTTCTTGGATAGCCCGGGATCTCCATGAGAATCTCCCTCGCAACATAATAATGGGCGTTAGAAAAGGGAGTGGGAACGCGTATCCGGGCGCGACACGTTCAATGTATGTCGCCCTCCGGGCATTGGCAAGTCGAGAGGAGCTGGCGTCGCGAGTCATCAATGCAGTTCGCTATTCCCGCTGCTCCGGGGCGTGTTCGCGAGCGCATTCGATTGATGCCCAGTCAGATTTCGGGCGTCCGGACAGTCACCGCAGTGGTTGGGGAGCGGTGCACGAGGCCGGGCTACTCGACGAGGCCACCGCGGACAACGCGGCCGGGGATGGCGAGCAACACGCCGGGGTCGTCGTGCAGGCCGACGAGGCGACGGGCAGGTCGGGGTTGCGGACGGAGACCCACTCCCCAAGCAGCCCCTGGAGGGTCTGGCCGCTGAGATATCGATATCCCTCGGCCCCTCCCCGAGGGGACGTCCTCACCCGGCGGATACGCCTGCTGGTCGCGGTCACGATCACCTACAACGTCATCGAGGCGGTCCTCGCCATCACCCTCGCCTCCTCCACCGCCCTGATCGGCTTCGGCCTCGATTCGGTCATCGAGGTCTCCTCCGCCGCCGCGGTCGCCTGGCAGTTCTCCGCCCGCGGCCACGCCGTACGTGAGGCCCGCGAGCAGCGCACCCTGCGGATCATCGCGGTCTCGTTCTTCGCGCTCGCCGTCTACGTCGCCGTCGACGCTACCCGCGCGCTCTCCGGCACCGGGGAGGCAGAGCGGTCGATCCCCGGCATCGTGATCGCCGCCCTGTCACTGGTGATCATGCCGTTCCTGTCCGCTGCCCAGCGCCGCGCCCGGCGGGAACTGGGCTCCGCCGGCGCGGTCGCGGACTCCAAGCAGACGCTCCTGTGCACGTACCTGTCGGCCGTGCTGCTGCCCGGCCTGGTCCTGAACGCCGCCCTCGGCTGGTCCTGGGCCGACCCGATCGCGGCCCTGGTTATCGCCGTCATCACCGTCAGGGAAGGCCGTGAGGCGTGGCAGGGCAAGGGATGCTGTGCCCCGGCCGCCGCCCTGGTGCCGTCCGCCGATGACGAGGCGGACGCGTGCGGCTGCCGCCCTGGCTGCGACTGCTGCAACTGACCGCCCGCACACAAGGCCCCGACGTCGACCGACGCCGGGGCCTTCAGCTGTCCTCGTCGTCGGCGGCGTCGGGGTCCCGGAGGGGGCGCAGGCCCTGGCCGGGGCCGCTGGCCTTGATGTTGAACAGGTAGCGGCCCAGGAAGTTGATGTGCCGGTCCTTGAGCGGGGAGAGGCGGGCGACGTCCTCGTCCTTGATGTCGTGGCCCTCGGTACGGAGTTGCCTGACGGCGGCGTCGAGGTAGCGGGTGTTCCACAGGACGACGGCGTTGAGGACCAGGCCGAGAGCGGCGAGCTGGTCCTCCTGACCCTCTCGGTATGCCTGGCGGATCTGGCCCCGGCCGCCGTGACAGATCGCACGGGCGAGCCGATGGCGGGATTCCTGCACGGTGAGCCGCCGGTTCATCAGCCGCCGGTAGGTGTCGTCCATCGGGTCGACCAGGGCGAGCAGGTGCATGGTCTTGTCGATCCGCCCGTACTCGGCGAACGCGGCCCCCAGCGGGGTGGGGTGTCCCTCGCGGCCGAACATCCGCAGCAGGTCGTAGGCCCGGACCTGGTTGGTGATGAGCGACCCGGCCACCCGGAGCATGTCCGACCAGTGCGTGGCGATCCGCTTCAGGTTGACCTTGTTGCAGGCCACCGCCTCCAGCAGCCCGTACCCGGCGGCCGGCGGCTCGTCGTCGCGGTCGGGCAGGTCGGCCCGCCAGAACCGCTGATCAGCGAGGTCGCGGAAGCGCGGGGCGAAGCGGAAGTCGAGCATCTTGTACAGCCCGAACGCCATGTCCGAGTAGGAGGCGTTGTCGGTCGCCACCATCTCCGGCTTCACCCCGCCGTCCAGGTTCAGCAGGGTGTCCAGCGTGTAAAGGCTGTCGCGCAGAGTGCCGCGCACGACCATCGCGCCGATCCCGGCGACCTGGTCGCTGATGGCATTCAGCCAGGTCACACCCCGTTTGTAGCCGTAATACTTGGGCGAGGGGCCGGTGTTGATGCTCTTGACGGGCACGACGAAGCGCAGGCCGTCGACGGAGGCGAGCAGCCCGCCGCCCCACATCTGGGCCAGCTCGATCCGGGACTGGACGGTAACGAGCGCGGCGTTCGCCGCGGCGAGAGTGTCAGCGCGTACGTAGTTCTGGTCGACGTGAGACAGGCGCGAACGCGAGAGCGCCTTGCTCTCCGGGTCGATCACCGGGGTCAGGCCGATGTTGCAGCTCTGCGAGACGAGCAGGGCGACCAGGGAGACGAGCAGGCCCTCCATGCGGCTGCGCCGGTCGGAGACATGCCCGAAGGAGTCGAGGAACCCGGTCCAGGAATGCACCTCGAACAACAGGTCCGGCAGGTCGATCCTCGGGAGCATGGCCTCCGTGGTGGCCTTCAGCCACGTTAGCGACTCCGGCTCGCCCACCGCGCCAAGCTTGTCCACCGACAGGTGGGCTCGGCCGCCGCCTTCAGGGACGACGATCTCCACCTTCGCTTCGTCGCCGGCCTCCTCCAACCGGTCGGCCATCTGCCGCCACGCCGCATCCAGACCGCGGGTGAGCCGGGCCAGATGTTCGCCCGCGTCCTCGGTCAGGGACAGGCCCGCCAGCACGTCCGTCCGTATCGCCTCCCACCGCGCCCCCATCCAGCAGCCTCGCGCGCGGGTCGGCCCACCGGTTCGAGGGAGCGGCGAACACGTCGCGCCGGTTCAGCGCCCCGTGCAACTGCTCCAGCACGCACACCACGTACGCGTCCCGGTCAACCGCACCCTGGGACAGCTTGGCGTTGGAGAACACCGCCCGCTTCCACATCGCGGGCACCAGCTCGGCGTCGACCTCGCGGGGCAGCAGCGGCCGGTCCTTGACCCTCCGGCGCGAGAGCGCGGGCAAGCGGCGCACCGCCTTCAACAGGCGCCGCCCGGCCGGTGCCGCGCCCAGCGCGTCCGACTCGCCCAGCGGCGCCAGGAACGGGCGCACGGTGTTGTAGCGCAAGGCCAGCTTCTCGCGCATCGCAGCCTCGGCCGACCCGTCGTCCTCCGGCACCAGGGCCTCAACGGTCGCGACCGCACCGGCCACCGCCGTACGCGGCACCGCTTCCTCCACCGCTGCCCACAGCGCGGCCACGTCCAGGTCCGCGTCATGTTCGGCGACCAGGTCCAGCTCCTCGGTGAGGATCTTCGACGCCTTCGCCAGGATGCGCGCCGCCTTCTCCAACTGCGGCAGCATCTCCAACCGCTCCCGCTCCGAGGCCCGCCGCGCCGGGCTGATCAGCCGGTTCGCCATCAGCACCGCGAACAGGTCCAGCGCGTCATCGACCGCCTGCGCCTCCAGCTGACGCAGCACCACCGTCAGCAAAGCCGTGCGCCGTGGCTCCGGCGCCCGCTCGATCGTCTGCGCCTTGCTCAGCTGCCCGTACCGGGCCAGCGTGGACAACCGGTTCACCGGCACCCGCGACAAGTTCACCCGGCCCAGCGCGACCGCCGAGATCTCCTCCACCCGCTCCATGGCCCGCACCATCGCGGTGCCCGTCGACTTCACCGGCGGCGTACGCAGCCGCTCCAGCTCCGAGACCCGCTTGCCCTCCGGCACCGCCAAGAGGGCGGCCAGCGCCGGCGCGAGCGCGGGATCGGCACGGTGCACCGCGCGGGCCACCGCCTCGTACACCCGCCGCTCGGCCACCGCGCGGGCCTCCGACACCTGCCGGGCCAGCACACTCACCCCAGGCAGCAGCACCCGGTTCCTCCGCAGCCAGGTCACCGCGTGGTTGAACAGCGCCACCGGCCCCTCGGCGTGCGTCCACGCCCGCCCGTACAGGAAGCCGCGGAACTCCCGGCCCCACCGCCGATCGGTGAAGTCCCGGTACTTGAACCGCTCCTGGATCTCCGCCGCGTGCTCGTACGGTGTCCGCCGCCGCTCCGGGTACCGCTTCACGCACGACGCGTCCTCGATTCCGAGCTGCCCGGCCAGGTACTCCACGGCCTCCCACGGCACCGCAAGCGGGTCCTCACCCAGGAACCGGCCGACGTAGCGGACCGTGCAGATCTGCACCGCCATCCCCAGCCGGTGCGCGTCCGTACGACGCAGAGCGATCAGATCGCGGTCGTCATCGTCGAGGAAGAAGAACCGCTTTCCAGCTCCGGGCGCGTGGGCACCTCGGTGAACGTCCCCTACGCCTCGGCCTGCTCATCAGTCAGAAATTCCACCGGCACGACCGGACCGTAGCCAGTAGCGACAGCCACGCGACGATCTCCCCGAGAACCTCGGCGGCACCCCGGGCCGGTGTGCTACCCACCATGATCAATCTCAGCGGCACTTTCTGTAGACATGCGGTGACGAGGATGGCTTCATCGGCCGGCGTGCTGCTCGACCGTACCGGCTGGTCACCGGCGTCCGTCGACCGGTTCGTGGGGCACCAGGCGAACGCGCGGATCCTGCATGCCGTCGCCGATCAGCTCGGCATCGACGGCACACGCACCGTGATCGATCTTGACCGAGTCGGCAACACCTCAGCGGCCTCCATCCCCCTGGCGCTGTCGCGAGCCTGCGGGAAGGGCTGCTGTCGCCGGGTGACCGAGTTCTGCTCAGCGCGTTCGCCGGTCCCACGTCTCCCGCAAGGAACGATGACCGACCCGGGTGGGGAGGGTGCCGGCGGCGCCCTCCCCACCCGGGTCTTCCTTCTACCGGCCACTTCCTACCGATCACTTCCCGCCAGACAGGAGAGACGTGCCCGACGTCCCACGGTCCGCGGCCTTCTTCGACATCGACGGAACGCTGACGGCCACCACCACCATGTTCGACTTTCTCGCCCACCACCTGTCCGTCCGCGGCAGGCCTTCCGAGTACGCCGCACTGCGCGGCCGGCTGCGCGCCATGGCGGAGGCCGGTGCGGGCCGTGCCGACCGGTGCCGTGCCTACTACCGCGTGTATGCGGGAGTGGAGGAGTCAGGTCTCCTCGCCGAAGGCGAACGATGGTTCCTCGACCGGGTCCGGACACCCCGCTTCTTCCACGAGCCCGCACTCGCCGCGTTCGGCGCCCATGCCGCAGCGGGCGATCTGACCGTCCTCGTGTCGGGTTCGTTCGCCGCCTGCCTGGAACCGCTCGCCGAGCACCTCGGTGCCGACGTCCTGCTGTGCTCGCGCCCCGAGGTGCACGACGGCCGCTACACGGGCGCCCTCACGACTCCGATGATCGGCTCGGCCAAGGCGGCTGCGGTGTCCGCTCTCGCCGCCGAGCGCTCACTGTCGCTGAAGGACTCCCACGCGTACGGGGACCACGTGTCCGACGTTCCGTTCATGGAGCTCGTCGGCCATCCGGTCGTCGTCGGTCACGACCCCCGGATGCGCCGCCATGCCCGCGCACACGGCTGGCGGTGCCTGGAGGACTCCCCGCTGCCGGGGACGGCACGGGGGAGCAGGTCATGACGCTCAGCCGCCCCTTGCGGATCGCCGTCGTGGGCGCCTACGGCAACGGCAAGACGACCCTCACCACCGAACTGTCCCGGCAGCTCGGGCTCCCGCGCACCCACGGCGCGGCCATGCGCGACCCGGCGGGAGGAGCGGGCAAGTCCTTGGAGGAGTGCACGGACCCGGAGGTGATCCAGCTCGCCGTCCACCGGTTCACCGAACGGGTGGTGGACGAGGCCCGCTGCTCCCACGGGTTCGTCTCCGACGGATCGGTCCTGCACGAGTGGATCTACACGAAGGTGCGTCTGGTACTCGGCCGCCTGCCCGGTCCCTCTGCCCGGCTCGACACCGCCGTACGGCCGGCTACGACTGCGGCGTACGAAGAAGTAACCGACTAGATCGGCCTGCTGACCCAGCAGCACGCATCCGACACGTACGACCTGGTGGTGCACCTGCCGGCCGACGTGCCGCTGCCGGAGGGCCACCGTCCGATCAGCGAGCACTTCCGTCGCGTGTCCGACCGGCTCCTGCGGGAGACGCTGGAGGCGTGGCGCATCCCGTTCCACGTCGTCACCGGCAGTGTCCAGGAGCGGGTCCGTCGGTGCCGGGAACTGGTCGAGACCTGGAGTGCGTGAGCAGCGACAGGTGCAGGGGCCCCGACACGGTCGGGGCCCCTGCACGGGATGCGGGCGTGCGGTCAGGCGGCCGCCGCGACGGCGCCGCGGCGTTCGGGCCGGGCGATGAGCCGCCAGGCGCTGAGGCCACCGAGGAGATAGGCGAGGCCGACGGCGAGGAAGGAGGCCGCGGCGCCGTGGTCCCAGTCGCTGGTCGCGTGCAGCACCACGCCCATGACCGCGATGCCGACAAGCGAGCCGATCTGCCGGTTGGCGTTGAGGACCGAGCCGGCCACGTTGGCGTTCTCCGGTCCGGCGGCGTCCACCAGGGCGGCGGTCATGCCGGGCGAGATGATCCCGGCCCCGACGTTGGCGACGCCGACCGCCACGGCCACGACCCAGTAGGGGGTGGACGCCGAGATGGTGACCATGGACAGGGAGGCGGCACCGGCAAGGAGCAGGAAGATGGTCAGCAGCGTGCCGTTGGAGAACCGCGCGGAGATCCGTGCGTACACGATGTTCGCCACCGGGAAGAAGATCGTCATGGGCAGCAGCTCCAGCCCGGCCTGGAAGGGGGTGGCGCCTCGGGCGTGCTGGAAGTACAGGCCGAGCATGAAGGTCGACCCGAACAGCGCGAAGTTGAACAGGAAGCCGACAATGTTGGCTCCGGCGAATCCGGGACCGCGGAACAGCTGCCAGGGCATGACCAGGTTGGCGGCACGGCGCTCGCGGAGGACCAGCAGCACGGCGGCGGCCACCGCCACCACGTACGCGGTGAGCACCGGATCTGCCGTCCAGCCCAGCTGCGGCCCCTCGATCAGGGCGAAGCTCACGGCGGCCAGTGCGATGATCCAGATCAGGTGGCCGGGAACGGCGAGCCGGGTGGCGCGGCTTTGCGCGGCGGCGATGTAGCGGTAGGTCATGACCATGCCGATGGCGCCGATCGGCAGGTTGAGCAGGAAGATGGACTCCCAGCCGAAGGCGCTGACCATGAACCCGCCGACGGTCGGCCCCAGGCCCGACGAGGTGGCGACGATCGCCGACCACAGCCCCAGCATGCGGGTGCGCTGCCGCTTCTCCGGGAAGGAGAAGACCAGCAGCGACAGAGAACTGGGCATGAAGAGGGCCGCGCCCGCGCCCTGCACCAGCCGGGCGGCGATCAGCGTCTCGGCGGTGGGAGCCAGGGCGCAGGCCAGGGAGGCGAGGAAGAAGACGCCCATGCCCCACAGGTAGACGGTCTTCGCGCCGATCCGGTTGGCCAGTCCGCCCGCGAGCATCAGCAGCGAGGCGAAGGTCAGGACGTATCCGTCGACGATCCAGGTCAGCTGGGTCAGCGTGGTGCCCAGGCTCTCCTGGATGGTGGCTCCGGCGACGTTCACCACGGTGACGTCCAGGGTCGCCATGACGAATCCCGTGGCCAGAGCGGTGATCTTCACACCGCTGGGGACGTCGCGCCGACCGCCCGCGGGGCCTGCGGCGGTCTGCGCTCCGCCTGTTCGGACAGTGGTCATGCTTTTTTACTCCTGTGAGGGGTCGGGAAGGGCTGCGGTCCGCTGAGGAGTGGCCGGCAGAGGGCGGCCGGGGGGATGCGGCCGCCCAACTCCGCCTGAATCACCGCGCGTTCTTACTGAACCCCATATGACGATGGCTGTCAAAGTTTGATGCTCATCAACTTTTGATGGCTGTCGTACCATGGCGGGACGACACGCGACGAGGAGGCGGACAGCCGTGGCGGCACGGATCACCACAGAGCGCATCACCGACCATCCCGATGCTGATGCCATCACGCTCCAAGGCGTCCTGGACGCGCTGGTCGATCCGGTGCGCCGCAGCATCGTCCGGCAGCTGGCCCAGGCACCCGAGGACATCGCCTGCGGCACCTTCGACATCACCGTCTCCCGCTCGACCGGCACCCACCACTTCAAGGTGCTGCGCCAGGCCGGGATCATCAGGCAGTACTACATCGGCACCTCGAAGATGAACGCGCTGCGCATCGAAGACCTCGAGCAGGCCTTCCCCGGCCTGCTCACCGCGATCGTCGACGCTGCGGCCAAGGAGAGCTGACCGGCCACCGCCCGCCCGCGCGGCGCTCCAGCCGGCGGCCGGTTGCGGCGGACAGCCGTACGGCGTCCAGCAGCCGGTGCAACTCGAGCCCGTCGGCGAAACGGGGCACACGGCTGTCGCCCCCGCGGATGTCCGCGGCCAGAGCCGCATACTGCACAGCCATCGTGTGCTGGGCGGCATCGAGACCGTCCGCCGGCACGGCCGTGCCCCAGGAGCCGGGAAGCGGCAGCTCCTGCAGGGCCGGCTCTGTCCCCTGCGCTCCGAGCAGGGCCAGTCCGCTGATCTGCAGCCCGCGGTCGCTCCGCGGTCCAGTGGACACGACGGCCTTGCGCTGCACGCGACGCTGGAAGGCGGCGCCGCGCTGGTGGCCCACATCCACGACGCCAAGAACCTGCCGAGCGTCCTCGTCGAGTGTGATCCGCCGGCTGCCTGCCGCCTTTGCCTACACCCTCGACCCCACGAACGGCGCCGGCACCCTCTCCCGGCCGCGACCCCCCGCGCGCTGTACACGTTGACGGAGGTGACCCGGCCCACGTACCCCTGCCTGATCAGTTCCCGGGCCCGGACGACCGCCGGGGCGTGCCGCGCCTGGAGGCCGACGGCGTTCACCACGCCGGCTCCGTGAGCGGCTGCCGTGAGCTTGGCGGCCTCCTCGGTGGTCCGGGCAAGGGGCCACTCGCACAAGACGTGCTTGCCCGCCGCGAGTGCCGCCTCCACCAGCCGCGCATGGTCCGGCACCTTCACGACGATCGCGACCATTTCCACGTCGGGATGTGCGGCGAGGCTGCGGGGGTCGGTGAAGGCGTGCGCCGCCCCGTACCGGCGAGCGGCCAGGTGCGCACTGTCCGCCCGGCGGGTACCGACCGCGGTGATCTCGTACTGCGGCAGGTGCTGCAGGGCCGGCAGGTGTGCGGTGGCGGCCCAGCCCCGGTCCGGGGAGGCGCCGATCACGCCAATGCGTATCGGTTCGGTGGCCATGGGGTGTCGCTGTCACTCCGGGGAGGGATGCCGTGCCAGGAGATGCCCGCGGCGCCGGCAGGCACGGCGTGCGCGGTTCACGGGATGAGCTGCGGAAACAGGTCGCGGTTGTCCTGGTATCACTGCACCGACTCGTACAGTCGCCGGGTGGAGCCGGTGAAGTGCGGGGCGACGTAGCGGGCCAGCAGGTCATAGCTCCGCTTGGTCTTCTCCCAGTCGGCCCAGTCCTGCGCGTAGACGAGTAGGGTCCCGAAGCCGCCGACCTCCTCACGGAGCCGCTCGATGCCGGCCACCACGCCGCAGACGGCCGATCCATCACGGTGAGGGCCACACACGGATCCTGCGACGATGGCCCCGTCGTCAAAGCCCTGGAAACGGATGAGAATGTAGTGCTGTACGCCTCCATCGCCGGGGTCCGAAGCGGCCCCTGCGCCGCCGACATGATCGAGCAGAGCGTGAAGGTGGAACTGCGGAAGCCGCTCGGTGACCGCCTTCTCCTGGACGCCCTCTCCGGCCGACCGGTGCCATACGGTGACCCTAACGGGACGTCACCGAGCTGGTCATAACGAGTTGGTGCGTGATAGCGGATGGGCCGTGTTTGGCTTGGTCGTGGCCTGTTTTCAGGCGTTAGCCTCACTGTTTCGGTTGGGGCGATGAGGCGTCATTGAGGCTTTTCTACTGACCTTTAAAGCGTGGTGTCGTAAGGGCTGACGCCTCATGATCCCTGCGGTATGCCGACCGCATGAGGTATGCACAAGGGGGCGGGCTGACCGACGAGCGGCGGACCTTCCGTGAGAAGTTGAGGATGGAGGCGGCTGCGCGGTTCGCCCTGGGCGACGAGAGCGCGGTCATCGCGCACGACCTGCGGGTCAGCATCCGGTCGGTTCAGCGGTGGCGCAGGGCCTGGTCGCAGAACGGGCCCAGGGCCCTGGCCTCCAAGGGCCCGGCATCGCTGCCGCTGCTCAGTGACGAACTGTTCGCCGTGCTCGAGCGGGAGCTGGCCAAGGGCCCGGTGGCACACGGCTGGCCGGACCAGACCTGGACCCTGTCACGGATCAAGACGCTGATCGGGCGCCGCTTCCACAGGAGTTACACCGTGCAAGGGGTAGCCGCACTGCTCAAGCGGCACGGCTGGAGCTGCCAGGTCCCCGCCCGGCGGGCGATCGAGCGGGACGAGAACCTGGTGGCCGGCTGGATGAAGGAGACCTGGCCGAGCGTGGAAGGACCGTGGCGGCGCTCGACGCCTGGCTCGTCATCGAGGACGAGGCCGGATTCTCGATGACGCCGCCGACCACCCGCACCTGGTCCCGCCGCGGCCACACCCCGGTGATCCGCGTGCGGGGCCGCTCCCGCCGCCGCTTATCGGTAGCCGCCCTGGCCTGCTACAAGGCCGGCGAACCTTCGCGGCTGATCTACCGACCCTGCCCGGACGCCCGGCCTGACGGGCGCAAGAGCTTCTCCTGGAAGGACTACCGCGACCTGATCCAAACCGCACACCAGCAGCTCGGCGGCCCGATCGTGCTGGTCTGGGACAATCTCAACACCCACCTGCCGGCCGGAATGCGCCGCTACATCTCCGACCGCGACTGGCTCGCCGTCTTCCAACTGCCGCCCTACGCACCCGACCTCAACCCGGTCGAAGGCATCTGGTCCGTCCTGCGACGCACCACCACAGCCAACCGCGCCTTCGCCGACCCCGCCGACCTGATCACCGCCGTCCGGCGCGGCCTACGCCAGCTCCAGTACCGCCCCGACGTCCTCGACGGCTGCCTCACCGGCACAGGCCTCCGGCGCCAGCCACCATGACGACATCCCGCATTCAAGGTCAGTAGTCGTGGTGCTGACATCCCCATTGCGGACGCTTGGCCCATGTCCCCTGGCTGGAGTGAAGGAGTAAGGGACGGGCGGATGGGCGGTACGGCCGCGGCCGGGGGCCGGGGCGTGCTCGGTCCGGTTGCGCGGCGGCCGGGCCTGCCGCGCCGCACCCGCCGGCTCGGTGGCCCGTTCGGGGTCTGAGGCCACCAAGGAGCCCTGAAGTTCCGGTCACGGGATATCCATGGTCGGGCAACGACTGGACACGTCGTCTGCTGTTCACCACCGGTTCTACTCGCCTTGACCCGGGGGCTGGTGTCATGCCGTCAGCCGCCCGGCATACCCAGCCGGGCCCGGATCCGACGGAGCCCCCGCATGCCTTCGATTCGCCGACTCGCCCCCGCCTTCGGGGCGTTCGTCCTCGCCACCGGTGCGCTGGTGGTCGGCACGGCCAGCGCCCACGCCACCACGCCCATCACCACGACTTCGGCTGCGGCCGGGGCGTCGTGTTCGCAGGCCTACCTTCCCTTGCCGGACCCGCTCTGCCAGCCCGGCGCCTTCAACCCGGATGTCACGCAGGCCACGATCGGATCAACGATCTGTGTGTCGGGCTGGACGTCCACGGTGCGCCCGCCGACCTCGTACACGAATCCGCTGAAGGTCCAGCAGATCGCGGCGTACGGGTACAGCGACACCAGCACGGCCGACTACGAGGAGGCCCACCTCGTCCCGCTGGAACTCGGCGGCGCGCCGCGGGATCCGAAGAACCTGTGGCCCGAGCCGCGGTACAGCACAGGCGGCAAAACCGCGGGTAATAAGGACACCGTCGAGACCGCCTCAAGAGCGCCGTCTGCAATGGCCAGGTCTCCCTCGACGACGCACGCCGTGCGATCGCGACCGACTGGACCACCGCGCTGGCCGCCGTCGGACTGAACTGACCACAGCGCGGCCTCCTAGCCGGCCGGGGGCAGCGGTCCGAGATCCCAGGGCCTCCACGCACTCAACTCACCCAGTACCCGCCGAGGGAGGCCAGTTCCAGCTGCAGAACCCGGTCGACCCGGTGCACCCGGACGAACCCGACACCGTGATCGCGACGCTCCAGAAGTTCCCGGCCAAGGTCGGCGGCCTCTGACCCACCCGCGCGGATCGTCGAAGCACCACCCCGACGTCCACACAAGGGCCGGCGCCCAACCGCGCGAATGCGGGTGGCAAAGGTCACCGGCCACCAAAGACACGGCGTCCGCCCCAGGCACATCCCGGGGCGGGCGCCGCCGCTGCTCCGGTCATGCCGCCGCTGCCGGCCTCGGTACTGGTGAGCTCGCGTATTCAACTGTCGCGAGTTCTCCGTCAGGGTGGGCTGGTCTATGACCTTGCGTGATCTCCAGCGGGTGCAGGGTTGTCGGTTGTTGGCCAACGCGTCCCGTCAGGGGAAGCGGGTGTCGTGATCTGCTCGATCGCGGGCTTGAGAAAGGTGAGTGTCAGCTCCGCCCGGCGGGCGGTCCACTGCTCCGTGGCTGGACTGGGGTCGCCGTAGCGGCGCTGCCTGATGTCGTCCACGACCTCAGGCGGAGCTCCCATTTCGGTGAGGACGTCGAGAGCCTCGGCCTTGGTGATCAGCTTGCCGTCCTGCAACGTCAACGTTGCTCTGGCCAGAGTCAGCAGGCCGAGGTCGACCCAGATGTCGCGGGTCCACCGCTCGGGGTGTTCCAGGGACGGTCGCCAGAAGCTCTCCAGGTCGTTGATGATGAAGTCAGCGAGCTGTCCGTCGGTCACCGGTGGCAGCAGGGCTGCTGGCGCTTGGCCGTATAGAACGAGTCCGAAGTCGTGCAGCTCACGCCTGGTCACCGGTGTGACTGCCCGGCGCATGAGTTCCTCGTGGGCCCAGGTGACGTGCGAGCGTTCAGGACCATCCAGCTCCGTGGCTGTGGGATAGCTGCAATGCAGCTTCGACGCGAGGGGGATGGAACTCCCCAGGCTCTCGTGCACCTCCCTGAGTCGTTGTTCCTCCAGTGCAGTGCACGGTCGGTTGAGAACGGCGATCAGGTCGAGGTCGCTGCGGCCCGGCTGGTAGTCACCTCCGGCGAGTGACCCGTGCGCCCACACCGAGACCAGAGGCAAGATTGACCGGACGACGCTGACGAAGCGGTCGAGGAGCTGGCTGGTGGCCTCATCTGTCATATGGACAAGTCTGTGTCATATGGTGCCACCCACGCCGGCACACCTGGTCTCAGCGCATCTCAGGCCTATGCCTATGACAAGGCCGGACGCCTGACCCAGGTGCAGGACACCACCGCCGACGCGGTCTGCACCACCCGCACCTACACCTTCGATAAGAACACCGACCGCAAGGCCCTGGCCACCGCGACCGCGGGTGTCGGCCTAGACTGCACCACCAGCGGAGCGGCCACCACCAGCTACAGCTACGACAGCGCCGACCGGCTCGTGAACAGCGGCTACACCTACGACGCCTTCGGCCGTACCACCGCCCTGCCCGGCTCCACCATCGGCTACTACACCAACGACCTGGTCCAGCAGCAGACCGCCGGGAGCCAGCGCCAGACCTGGACCCTGGACTCGGCCCTGCGCCGCCGCGGCTTCACCACCGAAACCAACGCCTCCGGCAGCTGGACGCAGACCGCCTCCAAGCTCAACCACTACGACTCCGACAGCGACAACCCCCGCTGGACGATCGAGGACACCGCCAGCGGAGCGCTGACCCGCAACGTCGACGGCCTCGACGGCAACCTCGCCGCCACCACCAGCAAGACCGGCGACACCGTCCTGACCCTGTCCAACCTGCACGGCGACACCGCCCTGCAACTGCCCACCGACACCAGCGTCGCGCCCACCGTCCTCGACTACGACGAGTACGGCAACCCCCGCGCCGGACAGGATCCTTTCCGCTACGGCTGGCTCGGCGGCAAGCAGCGCTCCAGCGAGACCCTCACCGGCCTCACCCTCATGGGCGTACGCCTCTTCAGCCCCGCCACCGGACGCTTCCTCTCCACCGACCCCGTCCCCGGTGGCAGCGCCAACGCCTACGAGTACTGCAACGGCGATCCCATCAACCAGTTCGACCTCGACGGGAAATGGAGCTTCCGGGGCTTGGCGCGGAGCACGGGCAGGTGGGCCTGGCGACACAAGTGGGACATCGCAGCCACCGCTGCGAGCTTCACCCCCGGCCTCGGAGAAGCCGTATGGGCCTACCGCGGGTACCGCGCTTACAAGGCGCTGACCTACACCAGCCGCTTCGGCGCTTGGGCGTCCCGCTCCCGATGGCTGGGAACCGGAAGCCGTCTCTTCGGCGACATCCACCGCTCCGGCGCATGGGTTCGTGGAACCGAGGCGCCCGCTTCGCCATGGGCTGGAGCGCTCACGGTTTCAAGCGCCAGTGGGGTGTGAAGATGACCCGCACAGTCTTCCGCGTCAAGATCTTCCGACGGCACTACGACTGGTTCCACGGAGGGTTTCTGTAATGCAACCGAGCAGTCCCGCCCGATGGGCAGCAGCAGTGGAATCGGCTCTCATGAGGGCTGGCGCCGCTCCGAACACCGTCACCCCTGAAATGACAGAAGTCGGTGGCTGGTCCATCAACTGGGAAGGGCAGTGCAGGCGAGTCCCTCTGTGGTTCACCCTGTACGGTCACCACGCCGCACCCACAGCCGAAGTACGCGTCAACGACTGGATCTTCACTCCTGTGCGTCTTGATCAGGTGGAAGGGCTGTTGTTGAAGGCCCTTTCCGGTGATGCCG
>NZ_JBEZWU010000050.1:0-21878 GCF_040637655.1 Streptomyces sp. NPDC028722 | reverse complement strand
CAGCAGACCGCGGACCTGACGTCGGCACAGCAGAGGTGAGCACAGAGCCCCACCGCAGCCCTCGACACCTCACCGCCTACCGTGCACGAGCTCGTTAGCCCAGGAGCCGGAAAAAACCCCTATGACCAGCCAGGACGACCTGTTCCATCCTGTCATCGAACTGCCCGAGACGATGCGCCGCGCGCGCTACGACCGCCTGGTGGGGCTGGACGCACTGAAGCTGCGGCTGCGGAAGGAAGCCATCCTGCTCGCCGATCCCCGCCGCCTGCGCAGGTGGGCGGACACCTTCCACGACGGCCCACTCGCCGCCCTCGACCTGTTTGCGGACCGGGCCCCGCTGTTCGTCTTCGCCGGTGACGTCGGCTCCGGTAAGTCCGCTCTCGCCGAGTCGTTCGGCTGTGACCTCGCCGACCAGCTCGGCCTCCCGGTCTTCCTCTACCGCCTCAAGCTCGCCACCCGCGGCAGCGGCTTGGTCGGCGAGATGACCGCGCTCGTCGGCGAGGCGTTCTCCCATCTGCACGCCGCGGGGCGGCGGGCCACCGGAAGCCGCGGCGTCAACTCGGTCCTGGTCCTCGTCGTGGACGAGGCCGACGCGCTGGTCCAGTCCCGCGAGGCCCAGCAGATGCACCACGAGGACCGGGCCGGCGTGGACGCCTTCCTGGCAGGTATCGACGGCCTTGCCGGCGCCCAGCTTCCCGTCCTCGTCGTGCTCTGCACCAACCGGGTCGGCGCCCTCGACCCCGCCGTCATGCGCCGCGCCGCCGCCACCTTCACCTTCACCCGCCCCGACGACCAGCAGCGCCACGCCGTCCTCACCCAGGCCCTGAGGGGCCTGGCCGTCCGGCCGGAGACCGTCGACAAGCTCGTCACCATCACCGGCCCCAGCACCGGCCGGCCCGGCTACACGTTCTCCGATCTCACCCAGCGCCTCGTCCCCGCGGCCATCCTGCGCGCCTTCCCGGACCGCCCCGTCGCGGACGAGGATCTCCTCACGCTCGCCGAGCAGATCCAGCCCAGCCCCGTCTTCACCGAGGAGCACAGATGAAGCCTCTGCAGGCGCCCAGTGCCAGCGGCGTCAGGATCACCGGCGACCACTACCAGTGGCTCATCGCCTGGGCCGGCTGCCTGACCCTGCTGCGCGAGAGCACCACCCGCGCCGCCAACCCGGTCGTCTCCGTCGGTGTCGAAGCCGACGGCGCCGGCAAGCTCGACGACGTCGTCTTGCTGCGCCGCACACCCCCGCACACCTATATGCAGGTCAAATACGCCGTGGGCAGTGCTACGCCCGTCAACGAGGCGTACCTGACCGCCCCGAGCCCGGCCGGCGGCCCGTCCATCCTGGAGAAGCTCGCCACCGCGTGGCGCACCCTCAGCGCCGACAGCACCGACATCGACCTCGCCCTGGTCACCAACAGGGCCCCCGACCCGGGCGATCCTCTGATCGCCGTCCGCGATGCGCGCACCCTGCTGCTCCTGCCGAAGGCCGCGGTCGGTGGACCCAGGTCCCAGGCCGGCAAGGCACGCGCCCGCTGGGCGCACAACGCCGGGCTGAGCGAGGCGGAACTCCACGACCTCCTCTCCTGCCTGCGCTTCGACCTGGCCCGGGACCTGCCCCGGGTACAGGAACAGCTCGAGCTCCTGATGGCCGCCTCCGGCCTGCGCCACGACGAGCAGGCGATCAACGACGGTGCGAACTGGGTGGCTCAGCAAGTCCGCAACGGCCACCGGACGATCACCCTGGACATGGTCAAGGCCGCGGTCGACACCCTCAAACTGAAGATCGGCCCCGCCCGCGCGGTCCTGTCGATCGCCACCCTCAAGCCCGACCCCGTGGCGGGCGAGGCCGACCACACCATCGACTGGGTCGACCGGTTCGAGACATCCTCCGAGTTCACCAAGCGCCGTCCGCTGGCCCCCGCGACCTGGGCGCAACTGCAGGAGGACATCGAGGCCGCCCCCGCGCACCTGCGCGGCAGGACCGAGATTTCCGTGACCGGAAGCATCCGTCTGGCTCCCGCCTTCCTGACCGGCACCGCCTTCCGCATGGTCACCGGCGCCGATCTGGCCGTCCTCCAACGCGGACAGCTGTGGAGCACCAACGACCCATATGACACCGACTGGCAGCCCACCGCCGAAGAGCACGCCCTGAACCAGGGCGACGACCTGGCCGTCGCCGTGAACGTGACCGTGCGGGCCCAAGACCTCACCCACGACGTCCTCGACTACCTCCGGGACCAGCACACACCCGTGGCCACACTCCTAGTCCTCACCCCACCCGCGGGACCCAAGGACGGCTCCATTCCTGACAGCCAGGCCGCCAACGCCCTCGCCGTCGGGATCCGCGACACCCTCCGCCGGGCCACCCGCACCACCCCCCGCATCCACCTTTTCCTCGCCTGCCCCATGGGACTCGCGCTGCTGCTCGGCCACCGCTGGAACCGGTTGCGTCCCACCGTGGTGTACGAGGACGTCCGCTCAGCCCAGGGATATGAGGCGGCGTTCACCGTCGAAGCCTGACCTCACCGCCACCCCACGCCTCACCGCCTCGGCGGCCCGCGCGCCTGCCGGCGACCGGCACCCGGCCCTGGCCGCCTAGGCCACCGGGAACCGATCGGCAGGCGAGGAAGACCACGCCAGACGCGCGCGAAACACGGCCCGGCTCACGGAAAAGACCGACACTCACGGCCGCCGCCGATGCTCCACGTACGACAGGAAGCCCCGATGGATCCCGCAGACGACCTCGCCAGGAAGATCGAAGCGATCAGGAAGATGCTGGCCGACGACGAGCCTGCCGCATTGCGCACCAGCTACCTCGCCGACCCTTCCCAAGGACGAACCGTCCTGCAGGGTTCCACGGCTCCGGCGCTCGTCTCCGCATGGAACCAGCACCCGAGCGGTCTGTGGGTTCCCGGTGCGGCGGCGCAGGCACCCGCCCCCATCGACCTGATGGCCGTCTACCTCACCGCCGAGGAGATCTACGGCTTCACCCCGCCGACCGACTACACCATGCGCCAACTGCAGTGCCTCTCGCTGGAAAACGTGCTGCGGTTCTGCGCCCTCGTGCTCACCGCCCTGGCCATGCCAGGCGCCTCGGCGCGCGACGTGGACGAGAGGTTCGCGAACGACCTGCTGCAGGGGCCGGTGCGCACCCGCGTGCTGAACCTGCTCAGGGACAACACCCGCAGATTCCTCGTACCCCAGGCCTTCATGCTCCTGGCCCGTGCCGCTCTCCAGGTGTCACCCGACACCGTGCCGCAGGGCAGCCGGCCGGGCGACATAGTCGGCGCCCTGCTGTGTATCCACCAGACCATGGGGCACCACCCCGACTCGGGTCCGACCGTCATCGCGGACCGGCCCGGCCCCCTGGGACGAGAGATCATCGCCAATCAGCACTTCAACCACACCTGGTCCGTCTCCGGTGTCCTGGCCCGCTACGCCCGCCGGTGGCTGGAACTTCCCGTGGAGTACAAAGCCGAGCCCAACGTCGTTGACCTCAGCCAGACCTATGAGCACTGCACCGGCGTCCGGCTCGAGGAACTGGCCGTCGTCGCAGGCTATCTGTGGATGCGCACCGTGCATGGAACGTTCCTGCTGGAGCGGGCCGAGCTGGCGGCTTTGGACATTCCCGCGGAACGGCTCGAGGGAGTGCTCTCGCTGATCAGCAACGACCTGGCCGGCATGCGGGAAGCCGTACTAGACGAACAGCCGCAACAGCTCACGGAATGGTCCTTCAACCCCTTCGAGCGCTGGCCCGTCATCCGCCTGACCGGAGAGCGCCTGCTGATCCTCGACCCGCGGCGCCTGGTGAACCGGGCGTTTGGATGGCTGCCGATCTGGGACATCAAGTTTCCCCCGCCCGGGCGCACCAGGCCCTCCGGCCACAAGAAACTCGCAGCCCGCGCGGAGCAGACGCTGCGCCACTTCAGTGAGGTCTACGTCAGCGAAGTCCTCCACCACATCACCCAGGATGCGTCCACTGCCCGGCGCGTCTACGACGACGCACAGCTCAAAGCCGCCTACAGCGCCGACGGCCAGCGCATCGCTGACGCGGCGATCGACTACCCCGGCACCTGGATCGTCATCGAGGTCACCACCACCCAGCTGCGCCGCGAAGCCGCCACCGCCGTCCCCGACGAGTCGCAGATCGAGGACATCGACAAGCTCATCGAGGAACTCGACCAGATCGATGCCACCATCAACGCCCTCCGCCAGGACGAAGCAGCCCTCACGAAGACACCCGCCGCCCACCCCCGGCGCTTCCAGCCCCTGCTCGTGCTGCCCGAAGGCTTTCCCGTCAACCCGGTCACGCTGACAGTCATCCGCGAACGCGCCCGTGCCCGAGGACTCTTCCAACAGCCGGACACAGATCCGCTCGAGATCGCAGACATCGAGGAACTGGAGATGATCGAGGGCATCCAGGAAGCCTCCGGGCCCAGCCTTCTCGAGATCCTGCGGAGCAAGAACGCCGGCACCCTGCGCAACGCGGGCCTTCGCGAGCACATCCTGCACGGCATGGGACTCACCCCTCCCAAACCAGCGCGGCATGCAGCGCTCTTCGAGACCGCCATGAAACCGCTGTTCGACGCCCTACCTCCGCCCACCGAGCACGCACCATCGTCCTGAGACAGGTGACCCTGCACAGTGCCAGCACGATTCACTGCCGATGAGCCCGAGCACGGTCCGCCCCGCTTCCTTGGTGCCTCTTCGCCCAGTGCACGCTGTGCGGGCCTGGTACTGCTCCTAGGCTGTGACCCCGGGAAGTCTCCTCCAACATAGGGCGGCGGAAGACCATGAGATCTTCCCGGTGCGGGCACCGATACAGCCTTGATCGCACGCCTGCCGCTGGCCCCGGCCTGCGGCAGGAGAACCCTCGGCCGCAGGCCGGGGCGGATGGACACCATCGGTAAGTCCTGGGCAACGCCACTGCGTGCCGCCCTGCTCGGCTGCCGAAGGCCCGTTGTCGGTGGCCCGGAGTAGCGTGAAATCCGATCGGACCCAAATCCGCGGGTCGCAGCGTCCGCATGTACCGGGGGTCCCTTCGGAAGGGAAGTCGTGTGGTCAGCTTCAACTTGACGAGAATGCCATCAAGAAGGTGGTCAACGACGGATTGCAGAGGATGGCATCCGACCTCACCCAGGCCCTGAACGGGATCACCGCGGAGTACCAGGGCATGACGTTGGAGGAGATCAAGCCGGAGGTACAGCGCGTCTGGGCGGCGCACACCGGCGGCGGTGAACTCGACGAACAGCGGCTCACGGCGTTCGCCGAGCAGATTCAGGCCGGTGGTCATGTAGTGGTGCGCTCGGCCTAGTCCCGGCACGGACACCTCGGAACCTTCGGCGCGTAACAGCCTGCCGTACAGGGCAGGTCCAGCGACGGCGGTAACTCAGCTGCCACGAGGCCCAGGTCGTGAATAGTTGGTCCCACGCCGCGTATGGTGACCGACAGTACCAAGAGTCATGAGACGCGGAACGGTACCTGGCGGCCGGTCAGGAGGCGGGCGAGCGCGTCGGTCTCCTCTTCGGGCAGGGCCAAGGCCACCAGGCGGCGGGCGCGGGTGACGGCGACGTACCAGACGCGCAGGACCTCGTCGATGGCCGGATCCGCGGTGGCCCAGCGCTGGACGCTTCCGGCATCGGGCAGCAACAGCAGGACGCCGTCTGCTTCGTCGCCCTTGAGCTGGTGGACGATGTTGGTGCGCATGCCGGTGGCCGGCTGGGGGCGGGACAGGGTGGGTTTTCCGGCGGGGCGGCCCTTGCCGCCTTGCGGAGCGGCTCCGGGCAGAGCAGGCCAGGCCTTCATGGCCTGCCACACCTGCGGACCCCATTCCTTGTGGGGCGCAGGAAGGCTGTGCAGGAATGCGAAGGCCGTGCGGTTGACCTGGCCGGCCGAGAGGCGGTGGGCGGCCATGATGCGGTCGGAGCCGCCGGTTTCGCCCAGGTACCAGTAGCCGAACAGGACGCGTACGGCGATCGCACACGCGCGGGTGAGGTCGTCGCCGGAGGCTCCTGGGGTGTGGGCGGCGATGCGGGCCCAGGCCAGGCTGGTGATGGCGTTGGTGTTGGGTTTCTCCCGGGTGATGCCCGGCAGGGTGGCGTACTTGTAGGCGGTCACCAGGCAGTCCTTGGGCGCGACGGCGTACTCCTCGGCGAGCGTGCGGAAGGCGTCGACGATGCTGGCACCGGTCGGGGCGTGCAGGTGGCGGCTGCCGGAGGCGGCGAATTGGGTGGGCAGCAGCAGGATGGGGATGTCATCGTCGCGCACGACGGATGTGTCCGGCGGGCGCTGCCCCGTGCGCAAAGTGGCCGCGAGCCGGCAGATGACGGGGGAACTGCGCCAGTTACCGGTCAGGTGGTGTGGGGTGGGAGATAGCTGCGCCGCGAACACTCGGAGAGCCTGGGGTTCGGCGCCCCGCCAGGCGTAGATGGCCTGGTCCGGGTCGCCGACGAGAACCAGCGGCAGGTCGGCGTCGTGCAGCAGTTGAAGGATCGCCAGGTCGGCGGCGGAACAGTCCTGCGCCTCATCGACGATGACTTCCGCGAAGCGGGACAACAGTGGAGGCAGCAGCCCGACGGCGGTCTTGGCGTTGCGCAGGTTCCACAGCGCCAGCACTCGCGCCTCGTGCCCCGTGAAGTAGCCCTGTTCGCACCACGACTTGCGGGTTTCGAAGATCTTCTCCTCCCACTCCTTGCGGTTGTAGGAGCTGGCCTCGATGAGCTGCCTGGTGTCGTAGTCGAGTTTGTCCCAGGCAACCGTCTCGCGTGCCGGGCTCTGCGAGGAGTCCAGGGCCATGGGGAAGCGGTGCAAGGAGATCTCCCGGTCCATGCCCTCCACTGGGGCCTTGATGCTCGCCCACGACTCCAGCAGTCGGGGGACCGGCTCGGCTGCCCGCTGCGGCTTGACCAGGAACTCCCACAGGAACGAGTCGAGCGTGCCGATGAAGTGCGGTGCCTGGACCAGGTCGGCGCGGCCTGCCTGACGGCATCGGCGGGCCATCTGATCCCGCGCAACCCGCGTGAACGAAATCAGGGCCCGCCCCTGCCGCAGCAGCTGCCGGGGCGACTGCAGATGCCGGCTGGTGATCACATGTGTCTTGCCGGCGCCCGGGCAGGCAGGCACGTAGGCAGGCGCGGTCACGGCCGTGGCGGCTTGCTGTTGCGCCTCAGCGTTGGCCCGCACCGAATCCGTCTGCTTGGGTGTGGTCATGGCGCGCTCACCGCAGGGGTGCTGGCGTCCTGAGCGGTGATGAAGCGGATGGCGTCCGTCAGGTAGGACGGAACGGTGAACGGCACCGTTCGGTCGGCCAGTACGTCGGCGAGTTCCTGCGCGAACTCACCCTTGGAGATAGGGGTCCCCTTCGCGAGCTCTCCGTCTGCGCCGGTAACGGTCCGGCTGGTCTTCGGGACGAAAAGCTCCCCGAAAGCCAGCGCGGGATCGTTCGCTTGGACGACCTGTTCCCAGCGGCTTGTGGAGCGCGGCGCGCAGCGCAGAAATGCCGCCCGCAGGGCGGTGGTGTTGTCAGCCGACCACAGTGCCGGCTCAAGCGTCCGAGGCGCCGCGGCCAGGTGCAGCGCGCCGGGAGAACCCCAGCGGCGTGGCAGTTCCCGCAGGGAGTGAAGTCGTGCCGGTTCTGGTTCCCCGGGCGCCACGTCCGTGTCGGTAATCAGCGCCACCCGCCGTCCCAGACAGATGCCGTCAACGGGCGCCAGCAGCACCCGCAGATAGACCTCGAACCCGACACCGTCCACGATCACGCGGGTGGTGCCGAAGAACCGTTCCACCGCCTCGAACGCCTCCCGCTTCGTCGGCGCGTCGGCGGCCTCGTCGGCGGCGAGGACACGCTCGGCCAGAGCAGGCAGCAGCAGAAGCTCGGAAATGCCCTCTACCAGGACCGCCCGCGAGGCGAACAGCAGGGCACTCTTCGTCGCGTCCAGATAGCGGTCCAGATGACGCACTCGGTCCCGGCTCAGACGCAGCCGAGGAATGGGCAGAGGCCGCGACTGCCAGCCGTCCGACAGCCCGCCCGGGCAGCGCGCCATGACCACCAGGTCCTCGACGCTGGCCGCGGCCGACAGGATGGGGGAGTGGGTGGTGACCACCACTTGCAGATGCCCGGCCGGCTGAGCCGGGTCGTCAGCAGACCGGCGCCGCGACGCCCGCGCCCGCTGTTGCAAGTAACGCAGCAGCAAGGTCTGCAGTTGCGGATGCAGGTGTGCCTCGGGCTCCTCCACCAGTAGCACGGTCAAATCGGCCTCGGCAGCCGCGTCCAACTCCGCTACCACCGTGGCGATGAACAGGGTGTTGGCGTAGCCCAGTCCGGACGCCGACAGCGGAAACGGCTGCGCGGAGACATCACCCAGCAGCACGCGCAGCGACCGGACAATCGACGCAAACGTCGGCTCAGCCAGGGCCAGTTCACTCATCTGGGGATGCGCGCCGACGGTCAGGTCCCGCAGCGGTTCGTTGATTTTCTCACTGACCTTGACCACATCTGGGTCCGCGGCCACCTTCTTCAGCTCGGAGCCGATCCGTTCCACGAAGGCGTCGACCTGCTCGTCGTCCCCCAGCAGCCCGCGAAGGATCATCCGCACCCGGTCACCGCCAGCTGAAGCCAGTTCCCGCTCCGCATCCCGCAGCGCAGGCAGGTAGACGTGCCGCACGCCGCCCCGGGCCGAAGGCTCGCTCGTGACAGGGTAGCCCGCGCCCTGCGCCCAGACGGTGCTTCCGCGGCGCCCACCTGTCTGCGGCGGCGTCCAGGACACCTGCCACCGTGCCGTACGGCTACCAGAAACAGCACCTTGCAGCAGCGCTTCCAGGTAGGCACCGCTTTGCTGCGGGGCGACATCGGCCACGTCCAGCTGCAAGCTGAGGCCGTCCAGCGCGGACGCAGACTTGAGGACGTCTGCTTCCTCGAAGTACCGCGAGCGTCGGCCGTCCAGAGGGTCCGTGAGCAGGCGTATCGCGTCGACAACGGTCGATTTGCCTGCGTTGTTCTCTCCGACGAGCACGGTTACCTCCGGACGCAGTGGGATCCGGACCTTCTCGCAGGAACGAAACCTTTCCACCAGCACCTCGGACACATGCACCAGGGCCCCCATCCCGAGTACGTCACCCTGTCGAACAACAGTATTGATAGGCAAGTGATCGTAAGCGGTGTATGTCCCAGGGGGGAGGTTCCGTGCAGAAGCTTTTGTCACCCAGCAAAGGCTGTCCCGACATCCGAGTCCTCCAGCATCCCGAGGCGGACGCGTTCAAGATGAAACGAAAACCTGCGAGCAGACGGCTGCCATCCCATACGTGGATTTGCTTCAGGGCCGGCCCCGACTCGCTTAACACAGCGCTCAGTGAGATGTCGCGCTGCAGCCAGGCAGTACCCGAAATGCTGAAAAGGCAGAGCTCGCCAGCTTGCAGACGCTAGTCTGAGTGCAGGCCGAGCGCATCGGCCCAAGCCGGGACTGGCCCATGAACGGTCCCACATGGCAAAGGTGCCCGAGCTTCTTCCGGTTCGGCAGGGCAGCATCAAGTGCGCGCACGCCAAAGCCGTTCAGCGGCGCGATCAGCAGGTCCGCATGCGTCCGATGTCCGCGCACCCGGATCATGGGCCCGGAGCGCAGAACTCGAGGCCACGCCATGACCAAGGACCACGCCCGCAAGCGCCGTGCGAGGAATGCTGCGCGCAGCACCGGGACTTCCTTCACCTCCGCCAACGCGCGTATCCACCACGTACATCCGGCTCCCACCATGATCCCGGTCAGCGGGATGCCCTTCGGGGTGCCCAGGACAGCCGACATGACTGCAGCCGCAGCTGCCATGGGCGCCGGCCTGGCCGACTGCGAGTCGTGCCTGGCCTTTGCCATGGCTCGGCTAATGATGGGGGACTCGCTTGTTCTCGCGGTTATGGCAGCGTCTCTTGACGACTGGCTACCTGAAGGAGCTGCGGCCGTCACCGCCATCGTTTGGAAGGACGTGCGTCCCCGCGGCAACGAGTTCCTGTACGCCTTCATTGACAGGCTTCGGGCAGTCGAACGCCAGAACTTCATCACTGATCTCGTCGAGATCTGGACAGCCGTCCTGTCACGGCTGACCCGCAACCGGAACATGGTCACTGACTCCTCCCTCGCGTCGGTGATCATCGATCTGACCCCCGGGGAACCGCCCACCTACGAGGCCGCACGGACCGGCTTCGTCCCGGCGCCGGAAGGGCCCTTCCCGGCACTCACCCTGACTTCGCAGGACTTCACGGGCTCGATCGAGGATCTCGCCGAACGCTGCGGGTTCCCTCTCTACGCATGGAACACCCTGCCTGACATCAGCGAGTGGAAGCTGGAGCAGCAGCCCACCACCGGCCTGCCCTGGGGAGTAAGGCGCACCCGCGATGACGGATGCAGCCTGACTATCGGATCCCCTCAGCACCGGGCCGAAGCCGACGAACAGTGGATCGATGCGGCACTACGAGCTGGCTCAGTACTGGTACTAGGCCTGTGGGGTGCGGACTTTCCCTCACTCGTCTATGCCGTTGAGGCGAGCGAAATCTTTGCTGTAAGGGCGCAGCTTCAGGCCTGACCACTACCGCAGGCCCTGAGCTGGGCCCGCACCAGCGCGGAAGATGTGAACTGAACCGCAGCAGGTGGTAACCACGACCGGTGACAGTGCAGACGGCCATGGTGCTCCGGGTTTAACGACTCGGGCCCTTATGCTTCATTGCCCCTGAGTAACTCGAACTCAGGTCTAGGTACATGCGGGGACTGCGATAGGAATCTCCTGCCCCGCCCGCTGACGAGGACTGTCCAAGCAGCGGGCGGCGCACAGCTGCCTTCAGTGCTGCGGCAGGATCTCTTCCCGGCCGACTCGGATGGCCTCCAGGTGCTCGAAGGTGATGTCCTCCGTGCCGTCGAAGATGGCGTCAGTCGCGGCCCGGCAGATGAGCTGAGAGAGGTAGAACAGGTACCCCCCGGTCCGCTTGTACAGGTAGGGCGCGTTCCGGGTGAGTACGTCTGGGCTGGGGTTGCGCAGCCTCAGGTTCTGCTCGAAGCCCTTGAGGACGATCAGCAGAGGCTCCTGGTTGTCTTCACTGTAGGGGAGGGGATCGACCCAGGTGACGGGGAGCAGGCTGCGCAGTTTGCGCTCACTGGCCACGGCTTCCTTCACCTGCGTAGCCGCGCCCGAGGGGTTCAGCCTCTGGTGGGCTGACCACAGGGCCTGATTGCGGCGGTCGATGCCGGTGCGGGCGGCGTGGACGATGTCCGCTGCACCGGTGCCGCAGAAGATCGTCGCGATGCCCAGCCGCGCTCGCAGGTAGTCGAAGTAGTGCAGCACCGGGCCGAGCTGCTCGGGGGAGACCCGCTGGATGTCGTCTACTAGCAGCATGCGGGTCTGCATCCGCTCCATGACGGTGTGCACGGCCAAGGACAGGTCGGGTGGGCGGCGCAGCTGCCGTGCGTCTTGCTCGTTCTTGGGCTCGGGGGTCAGGGCCAGAAAGGAGGCGATCTCCCACACCCAGTTGAGCTTGCTGTCGGGGTCATGCGGGGCGGTGATATGTACGACCGGGATGTGACCAGCGAAGCGCTGTTCGATCCTTCGCTGGAAATCCCGCCCGATCGCCCGCAGCAGAAAGGTCTTGCCCGTCTTTTCCGGGCCGTCGATCACCAGATCCTGCAGGCCTTCGAGCCGGCTGCCGTTGAGACCGAAGGTTCGCCGGGCCTGCAGGAGGCAACCGGTGATGAACGGAGTGCTCACCATCAACAGGTGGCTGTGATAGACCACGCGCGGGTCGTCTTCGTCGACTTCCGTGCCCACAGGCGGCGCCGGCGGGCAGTCCTCAAGGGCGGGCGGCTCCAGCTCGCTGCGCACGTACCGGTTCCAGCCCTCTCTTGTGTGAATCCATGCGGCAGGCAGCGGGGTGGTCTCCACCTGCCGCACCACCTGCGCCTCGGACGCCGGTCGGGTCACGGTGATCGATGTCATGCGGATGTCTCCCAGACCGGCAGACGCCGGATCGGCTCTTTACAGGTGTGCGGCTACTTCTGGTCACGAGTCGGGCACTGAGCCGTCCGGCTCGAGCGTGGGCAGGGCATAACGGTCTTCGTCCACCTCCCGGCCTGGCACGGGCAGCGACGGGTAGAGGGGGACGGTGTCGGGGTCCAGCGGCGTGAGCGGCTTGGTGCCGTCGAAGGCTGTATCGCCGACGTCCAGGCGCACCGTCCCGCGGAACGGCAGGCGGGGTTCGGCCGCCTGTCTGGCGGTCGGCCCGCTGCGGGTGCGGCGGCGGCGCTTCTTCACGGCCAGCGTGATGGCGATCTCGTCGTCGCGGCTCCCGCCGCGAAGAACGTGCTCATCGGCGGCGTCCTGCCAGTGGTACTGCGTCCACGGATCGGTCAGCAGGTGCCGGTAGATGAATTCCACCGGGATCCAGTCACCGTTCAGACGGTGGTCATACAGCCAGGCGACCTCGGGATAGTAGGGGTAGTAGCGGGCCTCCCACCGGCCGTTTTTCCGCTTCAGCCCGGAGTCGAGGCCCTCCAGCTCCCGCAGCCGTCCGTCGCGGCTTTGGTAGGTGCGGTTCTCGATCTGGATGCCCTTGTCGGTGACCTTGACCCAGGCGGGCACCAGGAGCTTCCGGTTGTCCTCGGCTGTCAGCTGCCGGGGCCGGTAGCCGTACGTGGCTACCAGGTGGTCGTACATCTTGTTCGGGGAGAGCACCATGCCCGGATACAGCGGGCTGCGCAGCCCCTCATGCGGCTGCTGCTGGTAGTCGAGCGCCACCCATTCCTCGGCCGCGGCCTGCAACTGGTTGATGCTGTAGAGGCGCTGGCGCTCCACGCCGTTGCCGCGCTGTTCGTGGGTGCGGCCCGTCCAGCCCATGGCGAACTGGCTGAACGTGTCGCCGATGCCGTGGAAGAAGGCCTCGGCCAGCGGCTTGTCGGTGGGCGTGTCCTTGCGGGCGTAGATGATGCTGATGCCCAGGAAGCTGCACACCATCTTGAAGTGGTCGCTCAGGTAGGGGCTGCCCTGGTCGATGACGATGGTCCGCGGATGGATGATTGGGCGGGCTGCCACGGCCTGGGCGAACCGGGCGTCGGCCTCGCACAGCTTGTCGTAGGGCAGCGCTGAGGCGCTGGCCGCAGTCAGCGGGTCCCAGCCGGGCCGCATGGACAGCGGGGCGAAGCACTGCGCCAGCAGCAGTACCAGGTCGAAGGCCTTGGTGGCGCGGCCGCCGATGCGCTGACCGGGCTTGCCCTCCCCGGTAACGGCGGGAACGATCATGAGGGCCATGCAGTCGCGGGTGGCCACGTCGATCGCAGAAGTCAGCTCGGCCGAGATGGCGCGGCCATCGTCCCCGATTGCTTTGATCTTCAGTGGGGACGTGTCGATCTGCACCAGCTGCCCCGGCCGCAGCGCCACGGTCGGGGTGTAGGGGGAGCGGGGCTTGCTGGCCCTGCGGGAGCGCTGGCGGGTCGTCTGTTTCAGTTGCTCGGTCAGGCCGAGTTCCTTCATTCGCGTATAGAACGTCGAACGAGGTAGTAACAGCCGCTCCGCCTCCTTGGGATCCTTCAGTTCCTGGGCATAGCGCTTATGGACCAGCGTTTCGACGTCCTCGTACACGCGGGTCACCCGGCCGCCGGACTCGCGGGCGCCCCGGGCGACGACTTCGTGCATCAGCGCGATGACCCGTTTGTCGGTGCGGCCGCCTGGGTCGGGTGTACGGTTCCTGCGCCCGTCATACAGCAGCACCAGTGGGTTCTCGTCCGCGTTTTTCCATTTGCGGCGCTTGTCGTCCAGTGCCCGCCAGGTGAACTCGAACCCGGCGGCGGTGAGTTCGGCGGCCTTCGCCTCACACCGCTGCTTGAGGGTCGTGGCCTCCGGGTCGTAGCCGGGGCGGGGTGTGAGGTGGCCGGGCCGCAGCCCGGTATCGAGCTCCTTCATGTGCTCGTGCCACCAGAGAGCCTTCTTGCGCTCATCCGGTTCGGCCGCCTCAAGCAGCTCGCCCAGTGGCGGCAGCCGCCTGCGCGCTGCGCGCTGGTCGGCATCGTCGAGAACGGCGAAGTCCGGCGTGCTTTCCACCTCCCGCCACAGAGTGTCCACCGGTGTGTCCTCACCGGACAGCGGCCGCAGGGTGATCTGCCGGCCCTTGAAGGCGCTGACCTCCCAGGTTCTGCCCTGCCAATGCACCCGGTCCCCGAGATGGACCCGATCCGTTTCGAACCAGCCCGACAGCGTTCCCGTCACCGCCGCTCCTTTACCGTCCAGGCCAACGAGTTCGGCAGCAGCGGCCGATCCCAGTCGATCTGCAGACGGCGCTGCCAGATCAGCCGGTAGACGTGATCCATTCCCAGGAGTTCGGGCACGCCGCTGACCGCCACCCCCTCGTGCAGTGGGCGCGGCTGGCTGAACGCGGCCAGCAGCGCCCGCTCGTGCGCGTCGTCGACGATGGCTGGCTGCCGGTAGTCCGCCAGGAGCAGCAGATTGTCCCGCCGCACCCCGTGCGGTGCCGGGCGCACCTGCACGCGCCAGTCGGCCTGCTCGGCGACTTCGTGCAATGCGGACAGACGCTCGCGCCACTGCGGGCCGGTTGTGTTCGGAGGCAGTACCACGGCCCGCCGCTCGCCGCCGCGAGTCAGAGCGACGAAGTCCGGCCGCCACCGGTGCTTGATACGGCCCTGCTCCCAGTGCAGTTCGACGGGTTCACCGGCGAACCGACTGACCTCCGGGTCGAAATCGAGCTCGGTGGCGACATAGGTGCGGCGCAGGGATCCGCACACCACCAGCGTGCCGGTCGTCGACGACCACCAGTCGCTGAGCTTGCTCTGCCTGCCGTGGTAGGCCACCGGATCCGTGGGCGGCCGGCGCTCCTCCAGCGCCACTCCCCACAACCGCTCCGGTGCCACACACGCCAACTCGCCACCTTCGTCAAGATGCCATGCCCTGACGTCACGCACCGCACGCCCCCTTCGGCAGGCCGTCAGTCCAGCGTGATGGGCGGCCGCCTGCCGCGATCAGGACACCGCGGCCTGCTTCACCCGAACGAGGGCGCCCCCTTGACAGGGCGAGGTGCGCCCGGCCCCTGTCGGGGAGCATGCACGGCAGTCCCCGGAGGTCAGTGCAGGCAGGAGCGCTTGACCAGTGACCCGGCATGCTCCGCGATGCGGTTGTGCCCCACTGCCAGCACCCGGTAGCGGCGTCGCCGCCGGCCCTGCGGGGGCGCGAACGCCACCGGGGCAGCCTGACTGTGCCGCTCCAGCCACTGCACCAGCTCGCTCCAGCCTTCCTCGGCGTCCAGCCCCCAGCCGTCCACGAGCTGCTGCACCCGCTTAAGCCACCGGGCCCGCTCCGTATGACCCCGGCCGCCGCACTGCTCAAAGCCCAGCATCTCCCACGCCAGCTTCATGGCCTCCGGGCCGATCACCAAGGGAGCCGCCCTCAGCACACGCACCTCGACACCTGCCGCCGACGCCCGCTGCCTCCAGCACCACACGTCCGGCGTCCGTGTCCACCAGCGCACGACGACCTGGAAGGCGTCTGCGAACAACCCCGCTCCGGCTGCACCGAAACGGCGCTCCATCCGCTGCCGCTCACGGTGCGCGCGCACGACCTCCGGCAACCCCTCAAGCCGCACCACCTCAGGCCCCTCACCGCGGGAGTCGTCCGTGAAACGCAGATGACGCAGGCACACCCGCCAGGAATCCGGCCACACCAGCCACGCGGTCTCCTCGGCCCCCCGCGCCAGCGCGCACAGGTCGCAACACCGCACCAGATGCCCCTCGTACGGCTCGAACGGCCACGCCCATCGCCCCTCCCCGTCACCAGACAGCAAGAAGCGCTCCGCCAGATGCGGCAGAGCCCGCTGCAACTGCTGCCGGGACCGGCCGGCCTGAACCGCCAGATGAGACAACGCCGTCCGATTGACATACACCTCCGCCAGCTGCGGCAGCCGCGGATTGACCGGCTGACGGCCCTCACCCACACGGTCCAGGAAGCTGCCGAGATCAAGGCCGTGAAAATGGGCGAGACGGTTCACGAACGACCCTGTCGACTCACCCGCCAGGTGCCGCAACCGAGCCGCACCCGGCAGACACCGGCGCGGACCCCACACCGAAGCGCTGCCCGACACCCGCGAGACCTCCTGCCACGCTGAGCCCAGCCTCGACGTCTCTGCACACCCCCAGGCGCCCACACAACCCCAGCATCGAAAGCCCAACAGGCCAGCGCAGACAAGACCCACTCACTCATTCAGGTGAAGAACTGCCGCATGAGCCCGCGCCCCCTGCCGAATGCTGCCCACGCTCACAACGTGCCCCGGCCTCGTCAGACGCATGGGAAGGACCCACGACCATGCCCGAGTTACCCCAGCTGCGCACCGAGCTGTACCCCTTCCAGAGGCAAGCGGTCGACAACTGCGTCACCGAGTTCGTCCTGGGCGCGCCCCGCGCCCGCATCGATGCCCCCTGCGGCTGCGGCAAGACCCTCATCGGCCTGAACATCGTCAACGACATGGCGCCCGGTGGCTCCTCCCTGGTCGTCGTACCGACTTTGGAGCTGCTCGAGCAGACCGCGCGGAAATGGCACAACGAAGGACGCCCGGGACGCTATCTGGCCCTCAGCGGCCAACCGGACCTGCCCAGGGACCCCCGCCTGAGCGGCACTTTGACAGCAGTCACGGACGCTGCTTCCCTTGCCGCACACGTCATGCAAGCCGACGGCCCGGTCAGCGTCTTCGCCACCTACGCCTCCCTGCCCAAGGTGGCCGCAGCCCACCGGCACTTCCACATGCCACCCTGGGACGTACTGATCTGCGATGAAGCCCACCGCTCGGCCGGCAACCTGCACAAGCCATGGGCCCAACTCCTCGACAGCCAGAAGATCTTCGCCCACCACCGGCTGTTCATGACAGCCACCCCCCGCATCTTCCAGCCACCGCACGCAGACGGCCTGCCCCTGGAGATCGAAGTCGCCTCCATGGACGACCTCAACCTCTACGGCCAGGTCGTATTCCGCTTCTCCCTCGCCGACGCCATCGACCAGGGGACCCTCGCCGACTACCGCATCGTCGCCGTCGAAGTGGAGGGCGCAGACCTGCGGGCCATCCTCAACCGCAACCCCATGCTGGCCGCCGACTCCGAAGGCCTGCGCGTCGCCGCAGCCCAAGTCGCCCTCCTGCGCGCCATGCACGACAACAACCTGCGGCGCGTCCTGGTCTTCTGCCCACGTATCGCCGTGGCCGACGTCTTCGCAGAAACCCTTCCTGAAACAGCCGCCTTGATGCCCAAGCGGATGAAGGGACCGCTCCAGGTCGGCACCGTCAACTCCCGCCAGAGCCGCCTCGACCGCTTCAACGCCATCAGCGCCTTCACCGAAGCATCTCTGACCAGCGACGACAAACACCCCCTGCGCGCCGTCCTGACCAACTGCATGGTCTTCGCCGAGGGCGTCGACGTCCCCGCGATCGATGCCGTCCTGTTCAGCAGCCCCAAAACCAGCACCTATCAGATCGTCCAGGCCGTCGGCCGGGCCCTGCGCCCGCTGCCCGGCGCCGGAAAGATCGCCACCATCATCATCCCCGTCTACAAAGCACCCGGACAGGAACTTGGCGAAGCCGCCAAACGCACGCCCTTCTACATGCTCTACCAGGTCTTGTTCGCCCTGAAGCTCTACGACGAGCACGTCTTCCACCGGGTCCACCTCCTGCGAAACCGCACCCCGGACGGTCCCCTGCATCCCGCGGCACGGCCCGAACGCGCCGACGAACTCATCCCCCTGCTCAGCCTGTACGCCGAGGACCCCCACAACAGCGTGTGGGAACTGGGACTGGAAAGCGCCCAGCGGTACTACGACAAACACGAACACCTCAAGGTGCCCAGTAGCTACTGCGGTCCCGACCGCTTCTATCTCGGTTGGTGGCTGGGCAACCAGCGCTCACTGCGCATGAACCACAGCCTCAAAGCCGAGCGCATCAAAGCCCTCGACGCCCTGAACATGATCTGGGAACACCCCCGTACCAGCATCGAACACCATCTACAGATCGCACGCTCCTACCACGACGAGTACGGACATCTCGCCCCCCGCAGCGAAGAGCGCTTTGGCGGCATCGCCATCGGACGCTGGATCAACAAGTGCCGTAAAAAGGCGCGCGTCGGTCAGCTGCCCTACTGCTACCAACGCGCCCTCAACGAGGTCTATCCCTGGTGGAACGCTTCCTGGGACAAGCACGGGCACTGGCGGCGCACCTACGCGCAAGCCCTCGCCGCCGCCCGGCACGGCGAACTCACCTTCCCCGACCTCACCCCCGACAGCGACGACTCACCCCTGGAACGCTGGCTCGACCAGCAACTCAAAGCCCTTCCCAGCCTCAATGACCATCAGGTCAACCTCCTCGGAGCCCTGCCTCTGCAACACCCCCTCGCACTACTACTGCGCCCGCCTCGCAGCCAGAACGAACGCGCCTTCTTCCGCGGCCTACGCCACGCCCACGCCTACTGGCGCGCCTACCAACACCTCGACGTCCCCTACAACCACACCGTCTGTGACCGAGGAGACTTCTTCCGACTCGGCGAATGGATCTCCGACAAACGCTTGCGCCCCTACCGGCTGACCCGGGAACAGCTCGATGCCCTGGAAGCACTCGACATGCGCTGGACGCGCGTCCACGCGTCGGCATAACGCCCGCGCCTTGGACCAAAAACCTACTCACGGAGCCTGCTGGTCCTGCAAACAACCCCTTCCGGGCCGGGCCATCGCCCGGCCCGGAAGCTAATGGGGGAGCGGCGCCAGTGAACGGTGGGCTTGGGCATCGTCTACTGGCGAGTGTCGTCCGCCAGCGGGTGTGGCGCCTCGAACGTCGACCACCCAGCGGAAGAAACGCCGGGCCAGCCGCAACCGCAGCGGCAGCGTGCCGCCCGACGGCTTACTCGGCCTGCCCGGACTGTGCCTCGCCCTGGACCGGTGTGGCCGTCTGTTCAGCCGCACCGGGGGCGGTGTAGAAGACGGAGCTGCCCTGCTTGGTGCGCTGAACCTGGTTCTTGGCCACGAGTCCTTCCAGGGTGGTACGCACGACACTGGTCTTGATGCCGCGCTCGGGGTGGGCCTTGGCGAGTGCGGTGGTGACTTCGGCCGCGGAGCGCGGTTCGCTCTGTTCGGTGAGGTGGCTGCGGACGAGTTCGACCAGCGTGGGCTGGGCTGCCTTCGTGGCTGCGGCCCTGATCGTGGGCTTTTTGGCCGCTGACTTCTTGCTGGTCGTCGCGCCCTGGCTGCCAGCTGCCTTCTTCCCATGCGTCCGCTTGCTGACGCCGGGCTCAGCAGAAGCCTTCTTGCGCGGAGCAGGCACTGCGGTGCTGCTCGAGGTGGCTGCGGGCTGAACCGGTGCCGGTGCAATGCCCAGCACCTGCTGCACGTTGACCAGCACGGAGTGGTCATGCTGGAGGGCAACCAGCTGCTCCTGCAGTGCGGCGATCTCCGCGTTGATGCGTTCTATCTCCTTGGCGTTGGCTTCGAGGTCGTTGGTCACCTGTGCGGCGTATTGCGATGTCAGGCCTGTGGTGGCTGTCGTGCTCTCGGACATGGGTCGACCTTTCTGTCGGGTTCCTGGCCGGGCGTGCAGCACCTGTGGCGCAGACACAGAGAGTTAAGCGCCTGTGTTCTCGGGCTGGGATCCGAGGGGCAGCGGAGATGACTGCTGCGCGTGACCCGGTGTAGAGATAGTACGGACGGGTGGAGCCTGTTGTTCTTCTTGAGTGATGTCTTCTTCTCAACCTGAGCTTCACGGTTCTGGTGAGCGACGCTGCCTGGGGCTCGCGCTGGGATGACCTGAGGCTTGTTGGCGGGGGAGTTGCCACAGGACTTCGTCGGTGTCTTGGTTGTGATGCCAGGCGGCCAGAGCGCGGCTGCGCGTCAGCCGGTCCAGCAGTTCCGCGGTCTGGTGGGGTGAGTGTCCGCACAGGCGGGCGAGGGCGTCCATGTCGGTGCTGTGGTGGACCTGGGTGAAGGTGTGCGCGGCCAGCACGAGCGCGGTCAGTCGCAGGGCATGCGGTGCGGTGGGCGGCACGAGCAGCGGCGCGGGGCACAGTGCCCAGTGAGCGGCACGGCGGCGAGCGCTGCGACCGGGAGCCTGGTCCAAGACCGCGGCATCCAGCAGCCGCACCTTCACGTGGGCCGGCCTGAGATCCGGCATCTCGAGCCAGTCGCTGTGAGCGAGTTCCTCCCAGAGTTCCCTGCGCCCGCGCAGACGCATGCCTTTGAGCAGACCTGCTGGCAGCCGGACCTGACCGCGGGTGTCGGCCCGCAGAGCGCACTGCAGAGCCAGCAGCCTCGTGGCAGGTGAGGTGAACCGGGGCAGCGCGGCGGCGAGGTAGGTGACCATCTCCCGCACCCGCACTCGCTGGTTGAACCCGGACTCTGGTCTGTCGCGTGGGGGAGTCGGCAGGCAGCGGGAAGGTCGCGGCCGGTAAGGGCCGACCAGCGTGTCCGGCACGACGGCAGTGTGACTCGTCGCCGCTGCGCAGGCTGCACAAGTGTCGGCCAGGCGCCAGGTGCGGCCGCCGCGCTCGCGGGTGAGGGCGAGCAGTACCGGTCCCGCGCATCCGCGGTGACGCGGATGCCAGCAGCAGCCCTGTGCCCGGCACTGGCAGGTGCGCAGGTGCCCCGGCAGTACGTCGGTGCGGGCGTGGCAGGCCAGATGCGCCAGGGCGGCGGATCGCGCAGAGTTCGCCTTCAGGGGAGTGGTGTGGGCGGTGCAGTGCGGGCAGACAAGGCTCGGTCCGCCCGCTCGCGGGTGGAGCTCCACCGTCCAGATACGCCGCACTGCGGCATGCGCGCCGGCCAGCCTCATCGGCCTGTCGTCCTCCTATCTGTCCGTGCCGTCATGGCGGATGCCCCAAACGAGGGCGTCCGGTACGGCCGCACGGTAGTGCAGAGTCCTGCACTGCGAACGTCACCCTTCCTCCGGGCGGATAGTGCAGAAGTCTGCACTGACAGGGCAGGGTCCTGCACCGTCGGATGGTGGGGTGACGATCTTGCCGCCCGACCCCGACCTCGCCGCGCTGCGCGTAGAACTCGCGCGCCTGCGAGGCGAACGCGGGTGGACCTTCGACGAACTCGCCGACCGCAGCGGGCTGGCCCGGCGCACCCTCATTGATTTGGAACACGGCCGCACCACCGGAAGCCTCACTACCTGGCACACCCTCGCCCACACCTTCGACGTGCCCATCGAGCAACTCCTCGGCGCGCTCTCCAACGACCACACCCCGCCCGGACCGAAGGCCGTCTGAGCCCTTCTGTCGACGGCCGCCCGCCGCGCATGAATCATCCGAACCGGCGAGCCGCACGGGAAAACTCGTACGTTCACTCGTGCGCTCGTTCGGCCCGGCTGGGCCGTTCGCAGGACAGTCCTCTCGCCGATTCAACGGCCACGGCGCGCCGCCTGGCACGGTTCCCGGCATGTGCCCCAACACCGCCTCAGATGGCTGCCACTGGGACGGCAGCCCCCGCCACCGACGCAACCCCCGCCCCCTGCGGGTGGCCGCCACCAGCCCCAGCCGCCTGCTACGCGCCGGCCAGCGCAGCCGCTGCCGCCACTGCGGCAACCCCACCGACCTCTACCAGCGCGCCGACCGGCGCCCCATCGCCCTCCACCCCGCAGAACTGCCCGCCGTGCGCGTCCCGGCCGCCTGCCGCTGGCACCTCAGCAGCGGCTTCGCCTACCCCCACGGCGACGGCAGCCCCTGGTGCCGCATCCCACACACCCTTCTCTGCCCAGGCAGCACCCCCACAGCCCGCATCGGCCTGCACCTTCAGGCCCTAGGCAGTGTCTTCAATTGATCTTGAGTCGTGGATCATGGTCGGGTGATACGTCGTCATGAACTGACCGACATGGAGTGGGAGTTCGTCCG
>NZ_JBEZWU010000049.1:0-23593 GCF_040637655.1 Streptomyces sp. NPDC028722 | reverse complement strand
CTGCTCGGTAACGCCATCGCCGCCGCCCCTACCGTGGCCGGTCTCCCGGGCCGGCTGCCCCTTCAACGCCCGGCCTCGCGTTCCTGCGCCGTAAGGCCCGAGGTCCCAGGCCTTGGAGACCGGTGCAGCCGAACGCCCCAGCGTCGCGCTACCGGGCTGCTGGCGCCGTCGCAGTCCTCGGGGCGGGCCGCTCCGGGCGCCGCGGTGGCCGGCCGTTTCGCCCTGACCGTTTGATGATTGAACTTGCCGCAATCGTTCCGATACTGAACGTAACTTTTTTGGGGGGTTGGCTGCACGTTCCGGCCCGCTGAGGCGCTGATGGAGTGGAGGTGGTTGTCACCTCTGGTGCCGGGGGGAGGGTGCGGCACCTGGAAATGGAACAGGTACATGGGGAGGACCCGTGCAGCACACTGCTGCCGCGTGGTTGTTCGAAATCGCGCTCGCCCTCAGGGTGTTCGGCCCGGACGTGGCTCGCGGATGCCGCCGGCTGCTCACCGCCGGCGTCCGTATCGGCATCACTCAGCTGACCGGCGCCCGCACCGCGGTCCGCTCCGGCGAGCCGGACCGGGAGGCATCGTGAGCAGCGAGCAGGGCACGGAGGACACCGGCGGTGCCGTGGGCACCCCGCGCGCGGTGCCGATCGACCAGTGGCCCGTCGCCGCGCAGATGTCGTACTGGGGGTTCCACCAGCAGCGCCGCGTGGACTACATGCGCTACGCCTACCTCCAGCTCGGCTCCGACGCCGACGCCGAGGAAGCCGTCGACCTGACCTTCGACCGGATCATGGACCACTGGCTTCGCATGCTGGAGATGGAGAGCCTGGAGGGCTACGCCTGGACCATCCTCAAGCGCCGCATCATCGACATGCACCGCAAACGCCGGCGCCGCCCGGAACTGATGGAGACCGCCGCCTTCGAAGCCGCACTCGCCGACCACGTCGACGACCCCTACGACACGCTCACCGACGCCATCACCCTGTACGCGGCCGTCAGCGCCCTCAGCGAACGCCAGCGCGACGCGATCCTGCTGCACTACGGCATGGGCTTCACCGCCGCCGAAGCCGCCGAAGTGATGGGCAACCAGGAATCCACCGTCCGCTCCCAGCTGCGCACCGGCCGCCGACGCCTGACCACCTTGCTCAAACTCCGCTGCCCGGAGCACCCCGACGGGAAGAACCGCTCATGACCGTGCTGCCTGACGACGACCGCACCATCGACGACCTGCTCGCCTCGGCCCGCGCCCGCAACCGCTACGCCGCCTACGACATGGCCGCCGCCGAGGCCCGGCTGCGCGCCCGCCAGATTGCCCGTCACCGCCCACCGCGCCAGCGCACCGCCGACGCCGCCCCCCTTAATACCGAGTGGACCGCGCCGGAGGACGAACGCACCCCGGACGCCGACCGCGCCTGGTGGGACCTCAACGCCGTCTGCCTGCTCGCCCTCGGGCCGGACGCCGACAGGCAGCTCGCCGCGTTCATCACCAGCCGCTACGCCGACAAGGCCGGCGCACTCGTCTTCGCCTGCCTGCTCCACCTCAGCGGCGACAGCAGCGGCGCCCGCTTCTGGTGGCGCTTCGCCGCCGGCTTCGGCCACCCCGTCGCCGAGTACTGCCTCTTCCTCGAACACGCCCACAGCGGCGAGTACGACGACGCCGAACACTGGCGCACTGAACTCCTGCGCCACCAGTTCTCACCCGACCTGCTGTGCGGCGACCGCTCCACCGCCCCGGTTCTCAGCCCACCCAGTATGGAACCGGTCCACTCCCACATCGTCCACCAGCAGCACCCGGAGATCGGCACCGTGCCCCTGCCCACGGTCGGGCTGGTCGGCCGGCTCCGGCAGCTCACCTCGCTGCTGTAACCGCCGCATGCGCGCGGCCGTCGCCCGCTGTCCGGAGCCGCATGATGAGCGTGACCGCGTCGAAAGAGGAGGCTTAGGTGCCCGAGTGCGCGGGGTCGCAGAGGCTGTGGTGGCGGATACCGCCTGCCTGTCGCCGGACGGTCCCGTGGTCCGCGGACGAGCCTGTTACCCACTTCCGGGTGAACCGTCTCGTCGTGCCGGGGTGGCGGGAGCTGGCGGATAGTTGCCTCAGGCCCGTAACCCCGGGGCGCGCGTGCCTGGCGCTTCGTCAACTAGGTGCGTTCGCGACATAGATGGTCCGTGCATGCGCGGGTTACAGGAATCCGTTCAAGCTGTAACCACCTTCGCATTTGCCTCACGCGATGAAGGCGCGGGCCGCACAGTCTGGGTGTGCGGCCGACCGGCTGCACACCAGCACAACGCACCTGCCCGCACCGCGGTTTCGCCACTGCGGGGCCGGGGTGGGCGTGCGCACCTCGAAGGGGGACCTCATGTCCGTTTCTTCCTCCGTCCGTCGTCTGACCGCCGCGGCCGCCGTGGCCACTGCCGTGATGGGCGCGGCGGCACTGCCGGCGTCGGCCGCCGACCACCATCCGGGCCGTCACCACTCCGCCGTGTACATCAGCGGTGTCCAGTACGACTCCCCGGGCCGCGACGACCGCTCCAACCGCTCGCTGAACGGCGAGTGGGTGGACCTCACCAATGACTCGCGCCGGGCGGTGAACCTGGACGGCTGGACCCTCGAGGACGAGGACGGCCACACCTACACGTTCGACCACTACCGGCTGGCCGGCCGTACGACGGTCCGCGTCCACACCGGCAACGGCCACGACAACAGGACGAACCTGTACCAGGACCGGCGCGCGTACGTATGGGACAACAACGCCGACACCGCGACCTTGAGCAACGACTACGGCCGCTTCGTCGACGACCTCTCCTGGGGCCACCACCGCGACCACCGCGGCGGCGACCGGCGCCACGGCGGTGACCACCGCGGCGGACGCCGGCACTGACCGCTCATCTGACGTTGCAGGGCGCCGGCCTTGCGACCGGCGCCTTGCGGGCGGGCCGCTCCATGCCAGGGGCGGCCCTGCCCGTTCTGCGTGCACGGAGGCCGACGTCGGCATCTCGACGGACGCAGCGGCCCGGCACCTGAGGTTCACCCGTGATGGCCGGCCGCCGCACCACGTGCCCAGTGCGTTCCTGCTGACGGGTACCACGTGGGTGATCGAGGGCTGGATGGGAGGCCGCGGCTGGCCCGCACGGCACCTGCGGCAGACAGAGCCGGGTTTCGGTCCTTTCCCGTCCACCGGAGGGGCAGTAACCCCGCAAGAGGAATTGCAAAGCTTTCGATGGTGACGGCGTGTCCGCCTGTGGCGAGTCACGTTCCAGTCAACGGCCTTTAATCGTTGATCTGTTGAGGTGAGGAAGCCCTAGGGTGGCGATGCCTGCCGCCGCAGCGGTTTGCAACACGGTGCGGCCGTGAATAGCGGCAGGGAAGGGGGAGCGTTTCCTTGAACCAGACAACAAGGCGGCTGTTAGCCGGTGCATTCGCAGGCTGTGTACTGGCCGGGGGCATGGCGGGTGAAGCCGCGGCCGAGCCGACACCGGTGAAGCAGACCCTGCGCGTAGCGCAGCTGGGTTCCGTAAAGACCGTCCAGGTCAACGCCTCCGGGGCGAGTTGCCGGATCGGTTACATCACCATCACCCGCACCAGTATGTGCCTGGACGTCGCCGCCCGCGTGGACCTGCTCCTTAACGGCAGGCCTGTTGGCTCCGCCAGCTTCGAGATCAAGCATTCCATGGGCCTGAAGTCCAGCAAGCTCAAGTGGGGCGAAAGCTTCACCGTCGGCAAGGCCACGCTCGTCAATGCCTCCGGCATCCAGGTCAACGTCTCCGTCGGTGCCGGCAGAGCAGTGAAGACCAGCGTCAAGTACCCCCAGGGATCGACCCTGGGACCCGTCCGCAAGGGCACCGTCAGCTACACAGCCACGGTGAAGAAGAAAAAGACGCTGACCACTCCGGCGTCCTACCGCTTCACCTTCACCAAGCCCGGCTACACGGGCGGAGACATCACCTACGCGTCCGCCAAGTTCCGCTGCGACGACACCTTCTGGGCACGCAACAACCGCACGCGCGTGAAGAACCCGGGCTGCATCTTCCCCGGCTTCGCCCCCACCTTCGCCCTCTCCCACACCGACTCCAAGGTGAAGGAGTCCGCCAAGCACATCGCCGACGCGCAGCGGGCCATCACGGGGCACCCCGGCGCCTCCACACCGCTGCACCGCATCACCGACAAGACCACCATCGACAAGCACCGCACCGCCATGTGCGGCAGGATCCACGCCCCCAGCGGCAAGGACTGCGACGAGTACCCGTTCGCAGCCACCAAGGAAGGCGGAAACCCCCGGCGCGGCAGCACACGCATCATCTCCGCCAGTGACAACCGCACCGCCGGTGCCCGTCTGGGCGGCTTCTACAAGAGCCAGCGCGTCCTCAACGGCGACGCCTACTATGTGCACATCAAGTAGCACCGCCGCAGCTCATCGATGATCTGGGTGCTGCTCCCCACCGGCTGGGGAGCAGCACCCAGCGCCGTACACGGGGAAAGACGAGACGGAGTTGAAGACGGCGTGACCACCGAAACCAAGGACCTCTACGTCGAAGACCATGATCTTCTCATCGATCCCATGCTGCAAGGCGTCATGGAGTTCCCCGAACATTCCAGCATCACCAACAGCCTCATCGGTTTCCACAAGGACTTCGGCACCATCCTGACCGGCTTCCAGCGCGGCTATGCCCGCGTCACCGTCGAGATCCACGCCGAACAGCCCGCGCTCGACGTGGAGAGCTGGGACGACGTCCTGGACATCTCCGCCGACTTCGTCCGGGGCCAGGCCTTCGTCGCCAGCTACGACACAGCTTTCACCACCAACCTCGCATTCGACGGTCCCGGAACCTATCGGATCCGCACCCACGCACGCGGCCGCGCCGATGCCAAGGACGCCGCTCTGCCCCGCCGGCCCCGCCCCTCGAAGACCAGCCCGCCACCCGAGACGTACCTCGTTCAGGTGTGGAAGGCCCCCACCGCCCCCGAGCAGATCCACAAGAGCAGCAGCCACACCACCCTCCCCGCAGGCCACTACACCGGTCCGAGCGCCTCGCCCTACCAGCCGTCCGTCGACGCCCCCAAAATCCACGCCGAGGGGGGCGGCATCGTCCTCGTCCGCACGTGCTTCACCGCCCCCCAGGCCTGGCGCCACCTCCTGGACTTCATCGACCACGGTGGTGAGGACGGCGGCTGCATCGACGTCACCCCCATCGACCACTCCGCCTACGACGGCCTGACCGACGACCAACTGCGCACCCTGATCGACCGTGACGACAACGACTGGCCCCACCACAGCATCCTTCTCCTCGCCGACCAGCAGGCCCTCGCCTCACCGGATCTGCCCCTGCTCGCCGTCGACAACCCGCCCGGTGAACCCGCACCGTCCTTCCGTATCCCACGGCAGTACCTCGAAAGCTTCGTGGTCAACATGGATCTGGGAAACACCGACTTCCGTGAGTGGTCCCGCGACGCAGACGACGACGGCATCTACCGAGAAGCCACCGATGACGCATAGACGGGAAGCGACGCGATGACCGCCTGCCGCCACCCCGTACACCCCTGATGGGCCGCTGCTCGGCGGACCATGTGCGCTTGGGCCAAGCCACCGTGGAGTCGACCGCCTCGTCGAGGACCTCGTCCGCATCAAACTCGCCGCCGGCGCTCGCCAGGCCCATCGCGACGGATTGTTGCACCGTCGGTAGCGGCACACCGTGATCACCTTGCATGCCGGCCGGCTCCGCGAACACCTGGGCCTCCGCCACGGCGCACCGCACGGCGTACCTCCGCCGTGTCTCCTCCCGCTCCTACGCCACGACGGCAGGCGATCGGGCAGCCGTCTTCGGCGCGAACCAGGTCCAGCAGAGTGCCGGCAGCGAAGCTGACCTGGACGCACGGCAAGACGGCCACCTCCACGGCCTCCTTGCCGGGCTGGACGGCGGCGATCGGCTGACGCACAGCGCCCACCGCGTCGGCGCAGACACCGATCAGCGTGGTCAGGGCCGCGAGCAGCCGCGCGTGGCGGCATCGGCGGACGGGCAGGGCCAACGGTCCGCTGTCGCGGTCAGCCCCGCACTATGCCGCGCGAGAGCCACCCCGCGGAGGCCTCATCCCTTTTTCGATTCCCGACCCGGTCAAACGCGAGCCGGGGTCCGCAGCACTCAGGTGCCGCCCGGGTCAGGACGACATCGCCCACGCCCTGGCCCTCCGCGCCGCGCTGGACGCGGCGAGCGCTTGGTGGCGGGCCGCCCTCTCGGCTGGGCTGCCGCCCGGCGCGCGACGACGCCGGTGCCTTCGTGGACATCACGCTCCCGGACGAAGTGTGGTTGTCCCTCGGACGCGCAAGCGCGCGCACAGCACCCCGCGCCAGCGGGGAGGACCTGGGCGGCGCGCCGCTTCAAGACTCGGCGGACGGAACACCGCCACGTCGGCGGAGAGGACGCATCTTTGAGCTTCGAGCCCGCAGAGACCGAAACACTCCCGCGTCGGCGGGGAGGACTCCGGGATTACGTATTCATGGGGCACGTCTTCCGTAGCGTCGGCGGGGAGGACGACAGCGACGTGTCCGGCGCGGGCGCGGCGGGCGGAGCACCCCCGCGTCGGCGGGGAGGACAGCCTCGAAGCGGCTGAGCGCAACCGCGGCGCCGGAGCACCCCCGCGTTCGCGGGGGTGTTCCGCTCTACAAGGAGCTGGAGGCCCTGCGCGAGCCCGTCCTCCCCGCCCACGCGGGGGTGTTCCGCTGCGAAATCAAGCCAACCGCCGTTGGCCCAGGTCCTCCTCGCCGATGCGGGGGTGTGCCGCTGCGCTGTGTCTGGACCGCGCCGCGCAGAGGGCGTTCGCCCGCCCCACGATCACCAACCGTGTCACCGATATCGTCCTGCTCAGTCGCCTCCAGTGAGCTTCGGCTGACCGTCACCGATCACCGGGCCCGCAACAGTCAGGTCACCGAGCGCAGCTGGTCCAGTTCGCTGCCGACCGCATCCCGCAGCGCGTCATGCTGCGGACCGAGCCTGAACTGCTCGTCACTCCAACGTTCACGCGGATAGAGCCACACTGGCTTGCCCACCATGTCGGCCGGCTCCCACTCGAACCGCGGCCAGACATGCGCATGCAAGAACGGGTCCGTGTTCCCCAGGATCTCCAGGTTGACCCGGCGGAAAGCCGGGTCCAGCCGCCGGCAGGCGCGCTCGACCGCTTCACCGAGCTGGTCCATGTCAGACAGGAACGACAGCCGCTTCGTGCTCGGTAGGTCCGACAGCCGCTGCACATCCGGTTCGTCCACGAGCAGAACCGAGTAGCCCGGCAGGAACTGAACATCTCCGATCACCGCGAACCCCGACGTCAGCCGCCGCAGTACGGTCGGGTTCTCGCCCTTCAGCGCAGCCCCGATCCGGTCCATCCGCCAGTCACCGGTCATGGCCATCCACCCACTGGGCACTTCTTCCAGGGGCACGCCGCCGTTCACCGCCGCCACAGCGGTCCGTTTCCAGGCGTTCTCGATCAGGCCGGCACTGTGGCCGAGCCCGCGTAGCAGCCGCAGGGCGACGTCGGCGGTCGGCCTGGTCTGCACCCCGCGCAGCTGCAGCAGCTGCTCCTCGGCGCTGTCGACAGCGCTGGTGATCAGCCTGCGCTGCTCGGCGGGCACCGCAGCCCGCCACATTGTCCCCGAACCGGGCACCTTCTTCTCCTTGCCCAGCACCCGCAGCTGCCCGGCCATGGGCGCGGCAACGGACCGGCAGCCGCAGCGCGTCCTGCACCTGCGCGCCCGGGTGCTCGGCGGCAAACGCCGCCGCCTCGTCGGCGTCCTGGAACGACTCCAGCACGTTGCCGTGCACGATGACGTCCAGGCGCAGGAACCGCTCCTCCGAGTCGGGGAGCATCTGCCGGGCCAGGAACACCCGCACCGCGCGGATCGTCCTCCGCAGCGACGTCGGATCGGCGGCCTCCAGGTCCTCCAGGTCGACGCCCTTCGCCGCCTGCGCCTCCTGGAGCTCCTCGTAGGCGTCGATGAACTCGGCGCCGTACACCTCGGGGAGGAACTCCAGCTCGTGGGGGCCTACCGCAATGACGTGAGGTTCAGTGTTGAGCGCGATCGTCTTTTGCACGGGTCATGTCCTTGTCTCCCGCTCCGTCGCCCGGCCCTCAACCAGTCAGCACCCGAAAGAGTAGTCGCACAGCAGAACGGCCCCGCACCAGCGTGCGGGGCCGTTCCCTTGAATCGAGTGGTCGTGCTTACGCGCGCTGCGCCAAGACCCGATGGCAAGCGGCGTCGGAACTTCCGGAGAGGTCGGCGACGCTGAGGTTCCCGGTACTACGCAGGCCCGGAAGGGCTTCAGCGGGGCTGGCCAGAGCCACGCAGCACCCACAGCACCACGGCGGCGGGGACACCCAGCCCCAGCACATACGCTCCCACCGCTCCGGGGTCCTCCACGCTCAGATGCTGCCCGCTGGCACGTGCCAGCTCAGCGATGCACCACGTCAGCCCAAGAATTGCGGAGATGAAAACGGCAACCCACAGCCCCCGTCGTGCCCACACCTCACGTCCCGCAGCGGCCGAAAGAATCATGACCAGCCCTAGCGGCGCGACCAGGGTAGCGGGCCAGTGCCGTGCGGACGCCAATCCTGCCCCGATGATGAACCACAGCCCCGCTACAGCAAGTACGGTCCTCTTCATCACATTTCCCCTGGAGTCAGAGCCTGGGGAACCCGCAGGCTCCCAAGCACATGTGGTGCGACCTACATGCCGTCGGTCTCGTACTCGGTGCCGTCGGCGTGCTGGTAGAAGTGCAGCCACGGGTACCGGTGCATCGACCCGATGTCGAGGTGGGTCGGGTCGTACTGGAAGTTCGCCCTCCGCCACGTCTGGAGAGCGCCGTGACCGTTACCGTGCCACGAGTAGTACGACGGGCCCTGCGACCCACTCAGGTCGAGCCCCTGGAAGGACCAGCCCAGGACCTCCGCCCACGTGTAGACCTTGTGGTCGATGATCGGCTGCTCGTAGCCGGTGACCGCTTTCCCGTTGTAGCTGTAGTTCTCCCGCATCTGGAAGTAGGCGAAGTGCCGGCCGTCGGCCCCATTGAGCCAGTACACCTGCTTGAGGTACCCGTCCTGCGTCCGGGCTTTGAGCGGGACGGTCTCCGTCGACGTCTTCTCCGCAGCGACGGAGCTGGTCACCTTCGTCACCGTCGTCTCTGTCCCCGCCTCGGGTTCCTGCGTCACCGTCTCCGCCGTCACGCTGACGGGGTAGACGGTCCAGCGGCCCGAGGACAGAAGAGCATCGGTGTCGTGGTCGCTGAGATGGTCGGCATTTGCCGCCGCGAGGAACGTCTTCGACTCCTCATGCTGCCCCGCCTCCGCGCGGCTGAGGGGGACGGGCTGGTGGTTGTCCAGGAGTTCTTGGTAGCTCTCAGCAGGAGGAACGGGAGCGTCCGCTGCGGAGGCCGGTACGGCGGCGGTCATGAGTCCGGCTGCGGCCAACGCCACGGCCGATGTCAGGGCAGAACGAGCGCGTATGCGCATGGAAAGACAAGTCCCCTCGTTTTGTTGGTCGGTGGCGCGCCGATATCGACCGTATGACCCGCAGATGATCTTGCGCCACGGTTCTGAGCAAGACATGAGGGTGAGAGATCGGTAAGCGGACCTGCTCCCCCTGCCCCGCGCACCAGGTGGCGCCGGCCGGTGGGTTGGCGGTCAACGCCTGATCATCGACCCATTCGGAGGGCACGACCCAAGAAGTTGTTCGGCCTGCTGCCAAGATGTCTGACCAGCCGCGTGTAGACGACCTCGCCGCCGACCTCGAAGCGGAGCACACCGGTGCGCCGGCGAGGGCGGATGAGGTGGGGCCTCGTGCCGTGCAGGACGAAGAGCGTCGCGTGGTGCCGGGAGTGGATTACGCCTTCAAGCCCGCGGGGCCCCTGCTGGATCTCCCAGTCGATGTAGCGGCCCATCGACCCGGGCGCCTCCGCCGCGGCGATCCTCGCGATCCGCTCGGTGCGCTCGCGCAGCTTGCGCTCCACCCGCCCGTTCCGCAGCCGCAGGAACCGGGCGATCCGCCCGGGCTCGATCCTCACCTCAGCACTCACGGCCCCTCCACCGGGTTGCAGGGCAGGCACGGCGGCAGCGCCACTGTCACCGTCTGTTCGATGCCTACGCAGCCGCCCTGTGGGCCCACCGTGCGCTGCTGGCCGAGGACAAACCGGCGGCCGCGCCTGCCGGCCGGGACGGTGTGCGGCAGGCAGCACAGCAGCGCGTTGTAGACAGTCAGCGCGTCCGCGTGCAGCACGCGCGCCGACTCCCGCAGCTCCTCGCACGACGGCGGGCAGCCCTCCTCGGTGGGGATCGGCGCGCACCGCAGCACCGTGATGACCAGCTCCACCGCGGTGACCGGCGGCGGCGCGCAGTTCCGGGCGTCCCGGACGCTCTGGTCCTGCTGGGGACGGCGTCAACAACACCTGGTACGTCACTCGGTTCAAGGGGTGCGCCGTCGTCTCTGCCACGGTCACCGTGCACGACGTACGCACCGGCAGAGTGACCGGCACGATGAGCTACGTGGTCATCCCTTACGCATACAGCGACTACGGCATCGCGAGGTGGGCCTACCAGGTCGAACTGCTCCAGACCAGCGCCACCGGCGACGCCACGGGCAGCAGCGCGGGCGGCAAGGGCACGTGTGCGGGCAAGTGCAAAGTCAACGACAGCAAGTTCCCCTCCCAGAAGATGGGCCAGGGCAAGGAGGCCGTCGGGCAGTTCTTCTTCGACACCACCATCAAAGCCCGTCCCAAGGGCGCCATGGGCAACGGACAGGGGACGGCCCACTGGCACTTCACCAACCCCAAGTGGGCGGCGCCGACCAACGACATCACGCTGAACACCCCGGTCGTCCGGTGCGACAACGCCCTGCCCGGTACCTCGAGGATCGGGTGCGTCATGCCGTACATCCCGGAACTCGTGTACAGCAAGCGCGGGGAGTACCCCGAACTCGCCAAGCACATCGAGTACGCGCAGAACACCAAGCACCTGCCCGGCAAGCACGGTACGACGAAGTACCTGACGCGCCTGACCGACAAGGCGAAGATCAAGAGCAACCGGAGCAAGGCGTGCCCGTCCAGCCGGCACCGGCCCGCGGGCAAGGAGTGCGACGAGTATCCCTTCGCCTCCACCTGGCAGGGCGCCTCCACCGGCGGCGGCAAGTTCGACTGGCGCATGATCGCCAAAACGCAGAACCAGGGCGGCGGCAAGGCTCTCGCCAACTTCTACCTCTATAACCGGATCTTGGAGAAGGATAGGTTCCTCGTCTGGATCAAGAACTAGTCAGCCGCCGAGCATCCGGGACGTGCCATGACCGAGCAGGCCACGCACGGGCAGCAACTCGTGCCTGTGCACTACCACCAGTTCAGGATCAGCGACGAGGACGGCCCCGCTGGCCCCGACCTGCCCCGCCGGCACAACGGCCTGGTCGAGATCGAGGACGGCATCGCCACCGTCCTCACCGGCATCCACACCGGCGACGTCGACGTCACCGTCACCTTCCACACCGACGCACCCCAACCAGGGGACGCCGAGTGGGAGGAGATCGTCGAGGTCTCGCTGCACTCGGTATCGGGAGAACTGATGGTGCGGGGCCTGATGGCCGACCTCGACGAGGAACTGCCCGCGCTGTCCTTCGACGGTCCCGGCGACTACCGGCTGCGCATCCACGCGCGCGGCCGGGACACCGCCATCGACCTCGCCCCGGACGACGTCACCGAGTGGTACCTCATCCAGGTATGGCCCGCACCGCCCCAGGAAGCCGCAGCGCTGCGCCAGACCGACAGCTACGGCGCATCCGTCCGAGCAGAGTGATCACGAGCGGGAACGCGGGCGTTCGGCCATGAGCGAGGTGAACCCCGGATGCCATCCGGGGCTCACCACGCTCAGGGCGCCGACCACCTGGCCTACCGCTGCCCGCGTCTGGAGCTGAGCGCGGACCACATCTGTCTAAGGCGGCTCTTCTGACCCCCCGGGGCACTGGGGTGCGGCTAGATTGCTGGACGAGCCGCAGCGGGTGGAACCCACGCTCGCGAGTTCCATGCCACCTGATGTCCGAAAGGAGCGGTGGAGGCCGGTTTCCAAATAACAGCGATACGGCAGGAAGAGTGACCGTATTCATGCCTATGCGAAGTTTGCCGAGAACCGTGGAACTGGCCCACAACGGCCTGTCCCCGTGACAAAGCCGCAGTTCACGAAGAGTGCTCCCCGCGCCCGCGGGGATGGTCCCAGCGACGGGGTCGGTGACCTGCGCCAGCAGGGGTGCTCCCCGCGCCCGCGGGGATGGTCCCGGCGTCGACATCCTCAAGGCCCGCGCCGACGAGTGCTCCCCGCGCCCGCGGGGATGGTCCCGACAGGAGCAGGTCCGTCATGAGGTCGCTGGCGTGCTCCCCGCGCCCGCGGGGATGGTCCCAGGGCTACTCCATGGCCTTGTCCATGATGCTCGTGCTCCCCGCGCCCGCGGGGATGGTCCCGTCTCGCCGTTCGCGACGCGGTGAAGTAGTTCGTGCTCCCCGCGCCCGCGGGGATGGTCCCGTCGCGGACGCCGTCCGCAGCGTGGCGGACGCGTGCTCCCCGCGCCCGCGGGGATGGTCCCGTGGACCGGGACGAAGCGCGGCGTCAAGGTGTGCTCCCCGCGCCCGGTGGCAGCCTCGCATCCGTGAGCAGGTCCGCCGTCGGGCCGCCACCAGTACTGGGCTGGTGATCGACACCCGGGCCCGGTTCGGGTTCACCGCCGCGCCCGGCACCACCGACGACGCCCGCATCCGCCACCTCACCCTCGCCCTGCCACCCGTCCACGCCTCCCGCCTCCTCGACGCCCAGCAGGCCGGCGCCGGCGAGCAGCAGCTGCGCGCCATCACCGCCGAAGCCCTGGGCGAGGTGTACTTCCGCGACAGCGGCCGCCGCGCCCACGGCCTGGAGGTGGAGTTCACCGACGTCGAACAACTCGACTTCGGCCTGTGAGACCCGCGCGGGTGATCTGGCGCCAGCAGCCCTAACGGCGCCCGCACGCAACGGCGCTGCGGCGCGAGACGGTGACCAATCCACGGGTGGCCCCCTTCCGGTTGAAGGAGCGCCTCGAGGAGCGGGCGACGCACATCTCGGATCTCCAGCGGGCCCTTGCCGCCCTGAACCCCGGCACCGGACCGGGCGGCCATCCTCCAGCCGACGGCCCCGGCCGCCTCGGTGCCAGCCCCGGCCCGGTCCCAGGCCGCTCTCGGCGAGCACGGCCACGACCCGGAGCAGGAGCATGCAGAGCGTCGGCGCTGGTGGCTCCGCCGCGGCTGACCGCCGTACGGAGCGCTGGCATCTACGGAACGAGGAGTGAGGTAGGGCGGGCCCACCAGCACACGGCCACTGCAGGGGGCTCCAGGAACGTGGGCTCGAACGCTCCCGCGGCGGGCTGACCGGCAAGACTCACCTGGCCTGCGACGGGCGGGGCCGGCCGTTGTCCTTCACAATTACGGTCGGCACGCGTAACGACTGCACGCAGGCCGAGACGGTCATCGACAAGATCCGCGTCGCGGGCGCGGGGCCGGGACGGCCCCATGTCCGGCCAGAGCGGGTGGTGGCCGACAAGGGTTATTCGGCCCGCTCCTTCCGTACCTACCTGCGCAGACGCGGCATCAAAGCGACCTTTCCCGAACGCGTCGATCAGCTCGCGGGCCGACGCCGGCGCCGCGAACGGCCCTGCGGCTCCGACCGAGCCGTCTACCGACGCCGCAACATCGTCGAACGCTGCTTCAACCGCCTCAAACAGTGGCGCGGCATGCCACCCACTACGACAACTAGTCTGGCCGCTACCTCGCCGCCATCACCCTGGCCAGCACGCTCATCTGGCTCGAGAAGTGATCGACAAGACACTGCCTAGAGGCAGCTGTAGCCGACGAACGCGAGACCCTGCTGGACCTGCTCGCCGCCGAACCGGAACTGGTTGCCGCCCGGGCCGGGCAGACGCTGATCGGCGACAAGAACTACTTCGGCCGCGCCTTCGAGCACCAGTTGGCCGAGCAGGACATCCGGCTGCTGAGGCCGGCCCGCAAGGGCGAGCCGGAGCGGGCCGGGGCGACCCTGTTCAAGCCGTTGCGGCAGGTCATCGAGTCGGTCAACGAGACCTTCAAGGGCCAACTTGACCTCGAACAGCACCGCGGCCGCACACCGGGCGGCGTGGTCGCCCGCGTCATGCAACGCATCCTCGCGCTGACGGCGGCCGGGGTTTCAACGGTTCCGTTCAGTCCCAGGTCCATGTAGCGGACGCCACCGCCGCGGCCGCCGTTGTTCCAGATGCCACACCAGTCAATGTTGACCTTGGTGTTCCGGATGGCCTTGTGCTGGCAGTCGATCCATTGCCCCCAGACGTACTTGCCGTTGTAGGCGACTTCGCCGGCGAGGCTGGCGTAGCCCACAGCGCATGACGCGGTGTTCTTGGGGCCGCCCCAGTAGGGCTTCTTGTTCAGCATGCACAAGGTTGCGCGGACGCTCCTGTAGTGCCATTTGCGGGCCGCGGCGGCCGCTGGGACACCGCGCGGGACCGGGCCGAGCCGGTCGGGCCCGGTTTCGATCGTGGCGGCGATTGGCTTGCCCGCGGCTGTGAGCAGGGTCAGCACACGGGGCACGGATGTCGTGCCAGGTGCACTGTGGTGCTGGGCGGGCAGGCTGGCTGCCGCGTCAGCCACGGGACCGGAGGCGAGGAACCCGCCGAGCGCGAGGACCGTGGTGGCGAGTACTGCTCCGTTGCGAATGCTCATCTTCGTGTGGCTCCTTCTGATCATTTGCTTGGCCGTGGAGTGCCGTACCGTCCAGCTCCACCACGGCGATTGGGCTTCCGAACGCCCCCGGGCGGTGCGGCGGTCGTCGTGCACCATCGGGTTCAGCGGCCCGTGAATTGAGCGAGCGCCGGTCCCTGGTTGCGTTACAGACGATGCGCCGTGCGCTCCTCGCCCTGCCAGGCCCGAGCAGGCGGAACAATGCGGGACGTCCCGGTCGATGAGCTGCGAGGATGAGTGGCGGGACGAAGGCCGGGCGGGACGGTTGGTCCCTGTGCATCGGGGAGGAGACGTCGTGGTGAAGCGTCCGCGGCCGCCGTATCTCGCATCCACGCAAGCGGTCCAGCAGTTGGCCCACGAGTTGCGGCGATACCGTGACCGGACAGAGTTGAGCGTCGCCTCGCTGGCCGCCAAGACGGGTTACAGCACGAGCTCTTGGCACCGCTACTTCGGTGGCCGTCTTCTGCCGCCGTGGGAGGCGGTCGATGCTCTGGGACGGCTGGCAGAAGCTGACCGGGGACGCTTGCGGGTGATGTGGGAGGCAGCGGCAGACGCCTGGGCCGAGACCCGCTCGCCCCGTGAGGCATCGGCTAGCGATTGTGTCGACGCCCCGGCTCGCCGGGAGAGTGCCCTAGGAGGGCGCCGGGCCCTGAGCAGCCCAACGGGCCGCCGCGGCGGACAATCGTTCGGACGTAGGCGTGTGGCCGCGGCCGGTGTCGTACTTGGAGCCGTGATCTCCCTGGCTGTAGGTGCGTTCGGCTACCGATGGCACAGAGCTGGCAGCGTTGACCCTCCGCCAGGCGCACCGCCGGGCGCACCGGCCTGGCCCTGGGCGCTTCACGAAAAGGCGGCCGGTCCGCGCGCGGGCTGTGGGGCGGCCGGCTGTCCGGGACTCGATCCGTACCAGCGCGGGTGCGACCGGGACGCCGTCATCGTGCACCGGCTGAAGGCCGCAGGCCGGACGCTGTCGCTGCACTGGAGCCCTTCATGCGGTGCTAGCTGGGCCGAGGTCCAGCCTGCCCCGGGGACGTCGCAGTTGCGGATCGTCGCCGACGATGGCACCCAGCACACAGCGTCGGCGGGCGCTGCATGGACCCTGACGATTCCCGAAGGGCCCGGGGGGATGCGTGCTGTCGTGATGGCCAGCGGTTACCAGTTGGGCGTGTCGCAGTTCGACAGCTGGTCGGATCCCATCAGCGACGGCAAGGGGACAAAGTGACCGAGTCCAGGTGCAGCGGGCGAAAGCGTCCCACGTCCCAGACCTCGTAGGTCCCGTCGGAGTCCCGCCGCAGGGGCAGATGAAAGCGGTCCCCGCGATACACCGTCCATGGCGGTGCCGTGGCCAATCGCCTGCCAGCTGCTCCGTACGTAGCCGCGCCTACGATCCCGTCGGCGTCTAACTGGTGGTTGCTCTGCCACACACGTGTCGCCGCCACGGTCGCGGCGTCGTAGGCGCAGGTGACCCCTGTACGCGGCAGGTAGCCGTCGGCCCACAGAATCGCTTGCCACAAACCCACAAGATCGCTGGGATGTGTAGACGGCGCCTCCAGGCGGGGTGCATCCCACCAGTCGTCGGCAAGCATCCCTTGGCCATGCAGCCGATCCGAGTCAGCTGGCCGGGAAGCGCCGGTACTCGAAATAGCCAAGGCTGCCGCGCACGCAACTGCTCTGGCAGTCACAGTGAAATCCACCACGTCAGTTTCACCGATCCATCCAGTCCGGCACACGACTTCACCGGCCAAGCACCATCTCGGCCGAAACTGTGCTGCCATCCGACGCAATCTCGGCGATGTCGGGCGTGCCATTCCTTCCGGAAGCTAATCTCCCGGCGAGCCGTAACCTCGACAGCGCATCCGTCCGTCACTCAGATGGACCGACGGATAGACACCGAGACCCGGGGGCGAATCAAGATGACCAGCAAGTGGGCACGCTTACCGGACGCTCTACCACGCGACGTCCATCGACTGGTCCACGAGTTGAGAGAACTGAAAGAGCGCAGCGGACTGAGCCTGCAAGCGCTGGCCCAGCGGACTACGTTCAGCAAATCGTCTTGGGAGCGCTATCTCAACGGCAAGACTCTGCCACCGCGGCAGGCCGTACTGGCCCTAGGAGATATAACTGGTGCGGAGCCGAAACGGCTGACCGCCATGTGGGAGGACGCCAAGACCGCGTGGAACGACAGCGGCCGGGCCACCGCCCGAGTCACGGGAACGAACCCCGACTCGCCGCTGCCGGCCGTCCGCCACGACGGCTCTCCGGTTACGCACCTCGTGCGTGCGCTCTTCGCCCGCCTGCTCAGCCCGAAGGGGGCTGCGGTCACCGCCACGACGCTCCTCGCCTGCACCATTGTCGGTGTCCTGGCTGTCCACGACCGGACGTCCGGCGAGCCGGCCCCTGCCGAAGCGGGAACGATCGCGACCGCACCAATACACCGGCTGGAGACCACCTGTTTCGGGGGCAGCTGTACGACGAAGGACCCGAAGCAAACGGGTTGCGCTGGCGACGCATGGACCGCAGCCCTGACCAGGTTCCACGGCGTGTACGTGGAGCTGCGCTACAGCGATGCCTGCAAAGCAGCCTGGGGAAGGATCAGCTGGGGGCGCCCCGGCGACATTGCCGAGGTCGTCACCGACCACGGAGAAACCCTCCGGGAAAAAGTGCACTACGACACCGATGTGTACACGGCCATGACGGAGGCGATGACTCCAGCCGCGGCCAGGGCCTGCACCACCCTGACCACCGGGCACCACGCGTGCACAGCCCCGGGTGGAAACGAACACCTCACCGAACCGCCTAATCCCCCCATGACGCCCTCACCATCCGGCGAATGAAGGGACCGAGACGTGCCTTCAGACCATCCGATCACGGTCCGAATGTGCCGCTCGGGCAACAGTTCACGATCACCAGGCGGCATTACGGTGCACCGGCGAGCGACGAGACGATGGGGTTGGCCGACGGGGACGACCTGCCGGCGGTCGACGTCCGCCCTGACGGGCGCGTGGGCTCCGGCTCAGCGGCCGGGACGGCGGCAGTATGGGCCCCAGCCCTCTGACCGACGTCCCGTGCGGTGCTCAACCTGTCTCCCGGACTCGCTGGTCAGGCGATGGGATGTCCCGCGATCGTGTCAACTGCTGACGAAGTCGTGATGGCGTCCTGCCAGCTCTGCAACGCTCACTGAGGCAAGCGCCCCTAACCGCCTACCTGAAGGAGCTATCACGTGGCTTCCGTGGTCAACAGGACGGTAATGATTGCCGCGTCCATCATGCTCGCCACGTCTGCGGCCTCCGGCGCCGCATCAGCGCAGCCCACCGCACCCGTATTGCCACAGGCGGCTTTCATGCCGATGGCTTCCGCGAGCACCACTCTTCATCTGCCCGACGGCAGGCGCACGGCTCATGTCTGGAAGACCTGGTACAGGAAGGCCAACGGCAAGTATCGCGGTCACTATGGCTGGACCAGCGCCAGCAAGGGGGTGAGCGTTTACGCGTTCCTGGCCACAAGTGACAAGACGCGCTATCTCCCTACCAAAGGCAAGAGCTATTCCTACTCCAACGAGTCGAGTGTGGTGCTGTTCGCCTGCGACAACGCCTACCCGAACGGGACCGACTGCACGACCGACTGGTAGAGGGACGCGGGCGGGCCGACGCACCCCTGGCCGTCAAAATCCAACGTCGGTGGTACTGGAGGCAGGAAGTGCCACGGGACGTTGCCTGCGCGGACGGCTCGGGTGATCGCCATCAGCGTCTCGGCGACGCGCGCCCCAGCACGGCCCCGTCCCGGACGGGCTGTCACAGCCGCCGTATCACCGCACCCGTCATAGCTCCAGGCCAACGGAACGGGCACTTCACGCTGAACACCCGCCGCCACTACATCTAGAAGGCCCGCAGCGCGCTGAGGGAGACCCGTGCAATGAATTTGACCCGCCCTGACGGTCCGATGGCCGGCCAGCCGGAGGACTTCGTCATCACCCGCTGAGACGTGCCCAAGGCCGCCGAGCCCTCCGAGGAGGGGCAGGACCTGCCCCCGGAGATCATGCGTCAGCTGTGCTCCCACCTCGACCTTCGAGTCGATGTGCTGCCACGAACTGCGCGTCGCGGTCGAGATCCCATCGACACCGGCCGGCGCCCAACGAAATCTGCCACCTGGACCTCGACTGCCTGACCCGAGACGGGTAGGGCAATCCGGTCCTGCTCTACAGCAACTGGAAGGAGGAGCGGATCAGGCACGAGTTGCCCGTCCCCGCGGCGACCGCGCGCTGATCCGTGCCCAGCAGGAGAGGGTCCGCTCCTATTTCGGCTTCACCACCGCACCCGGTAGCAGCGATGACGCCCGTATCCGCCACCTCACCATCGCCCTGCCACTCCAGCACGCAGCCCATCTCTTCGATGCCCAATGCGCACGTGACGGCTAGAACCGACTTCCCCGTACTCGACTTTCAACCTCGGAGACCTCATGATGACCCTCAAATCAGCCCTGCCCGCACTGGCCGGCGCCGCGCTGCTCGCGCTGGCCAGTGCTCCCGATGCTCAAAGCGCGAGCGTCGAAAGCCCGCGACAGCCGGCCAGCGCACAGCCCGATGGGTCCAGCGCCAAGATAGCCTCCTCCTACCTGCCCGCTTCGGCGTACTGGAAGCCCGAGCACACCAGCGGACGATGCATCACCGCGCACGGAGGCACCCGCAAGGGCGCAAAGATCGATCAGTACAAGTGCGTGGGTGGTGCCAACCAAAAGTGGTCGTTCGTCAACGTCAGTGCCACTCCCCCGACCTACACCATCCGGCCGGTGAGTAACGCCGGGCTCTGCGTGGACATTCAGGGAAGCGACTACAGGAAGGGCCGCCAGCCGATCCTGTGGAACTGCAACGGACGAACCAACCAGAAATTCTGGATCAACTGCGCGGGCCGCCTCAGCAAGTGCAACGTCCATCCGTTCTATGGCGGCGCACGCGACAAGTGCCTGTCGGTGAAGGGCGGTTCTACGGCAAACAACACCCCTGTGATCCTCTGGTCGTGCAACAGGTCCAAGGACCAGCGCTTCACCCTACGCTGAACGGCGTTCAGTCGTTCACCACCCCACACCCGGGGAACGCTGCGTTCCCCGGGTGTGGGGTGGGATGGGTGCGGCAGTGGCACTGGATGCCAGCCAGCCACGACGACCGGGTCCAGTCCTGCTTGTTAACGCTCGGAGGGGGTTTTAACGCTCGGAGGGGGGTTTGTTGGTGGGCCGAGTGTTGGTTGGCCTGCGGTGTTGTGGGTTTGTTGAGAGGCGGAGTGGGTGGTTGGGTCGGGGTGGGCCGGGTGTGTGAGCTGGGCGTATGTGTTGTGTGTGGAAGGTGGCCCGGGAGGGTTGTAGGTAGTCCTAGCGCGTAAAGACTCGGTTGGTGTTTTCGCTGGTCAGCGCCGCCCTCTACCTCGGCTGCGCGCTCGCCAGTGCCTGGCTGTGATCCGCCCGGTCGCCGAAGACGGCACGCTCGAAGGCGCGATCACGGCTGCAGCCCGCCGGCTGAACATCCACCGGGTGCAGGCCCGCTCCGAGATCGAGAACACGGCCCTGTCCCAGTACCGCCAAAGAGCTGCTGCAGCCGGCACCAACCTCACGGTGACATCAGCGGCAGCGACCGCCCCCGGGGACGGCGGCCGTCGTGCTGTTGCCGTTCACGGGCCAAGTGGCCGATTCCACAGACCTGTTCGCTTCCGAATCTCTACTCTGAGCGGATGTCGAAGGTCAATTACAAAGCAGATGTACCGGGCTGGAGGAATCTCGGCCCCCTAATCGAAGACTCGAACAAGCCTTTCGTCCGGCGCGTCCGACGCAGAGCGACCGGCGAGGAAGCGGTTCTGAAGTACCGCTCCCACGCGCCCGACAAGCCGCGCGGTCAGCGTTTCCACAGCGAAGCCCTCCAGATGCGGCAGCTGACGCACGAGGGCGTGGCCAGGATCCTTCCCGTCCTCGACATCGCCGACGGCGACGAGCCGACCTGGTACGTGATGCCGAAGGCCCAGCTGCTCCAATCCGTCTTCGTGGAGACGACCACGCTGCAGCAGATCGTGGGGCACCTGCAGGCTCTGGCGCAGGCCCTGAGCGAGCTCGCCGGCCGGGGGATCTATCACCGCGACATCAAACCCGACAACCTCTTCTGGTACGACGAGGGCCCCGTGCTCGCGGACTTCGGCATTGCCTACTGGGGCGAAGCGGGCGCGACCGTGGTCGGCGAGAAGCTGGGTCCGCTGTGGTTCATGGCCCCGGAGATGCGCAGCATGTCCCAGCGGGAGGAAGGCCGCCAGGCCGATGTCTACTCGCTGGCGCAGACCCTTTCAGCGTTCATCCACCCCCTCGGCGTGCTGCCACTGCCGGGAACCTTCCGGGCCGGGGCCGAGGACTACGACCTCAACCGCCGCTGGAAGGGAGACCATGATGCTCTGGACGCCCTTGAACATGTACTCGAAGCCGCCACGCGAAACGACCCCGTCGAACGGCTGACGATCGACGCCCTGGCGGAGGAACTGGACCTCTGGCTGCGTTCCGCCCAGGTCCCGGTGGTCAGGAACACCGGCTTTCGCAGCGGCTGGGGCCCGCAGGACGACCATGTGCGCGACCAGGCGGAGATACGCCGCATCATGCGGAAAGCCGCGCGAAAGGTCGCCGCGGCACTCGGCGACCCGGCCAGCGCCCAGGAGCACGACGCCCGGGATGAAGAGGTGCCGCACTGGCTTGCGACGTACAAGTGGCCGCAGAATTCGGAGGACGGCTTCGAGCCCGACGGAACGCTCACCTTCTCGGTTGGGTACCCCGACGGCCTGCGTCGCGTGGTCCTGGGAGCGGTGTACTGGGGCCGCGAGGTCGCGTTCATCGCAGAGATCCAGCGCGCGCAAGCCGGTGGCTGGGAGCTGGAGAGCAACTGGCCCGAGACGGACTGGGGCCGAGTACGGCTTCCCTCCGCTTCACATGCGTTGGGAACCTTGGCGGACCAGGTGGTGGAAAGCGTCGGCTAAGCGATGTCCCGTAAGTAATTTCGATGTGCTCACCGCAGCCACAACCCAAGGGCTCAGCTGCGCCGTTCGGGTGTCGGCGCGTCGGCCGTGGTCGGCTCTGGAAGCTCCGTAGATGGCGAGTACTTCGCCACCTGACGGGCGCCGACGGCGGGGAGACGCGGGTCACATTCGTCCATGTCACAGGGTGTCGGGCTACCTCGTCTCAGGGGGTGTACCCACTGACGACCAGTTGACTACGGACGCGCAGGAGTTCGCCAGTAACTGGCTTGTCTTCTGGTCGCGTTGACCGCATACAAGCACGGCATCTTGGGGGCATGCATCCGGATTACGTGGGTCCGGGCGTTCTACGGATACTTTCAGACACCTACAGGCCAGAGCATGGGAGATGCCCGACGAACCTCAGGCGACGTCCTGGTCAGAGCGTGCCGCCGGAGATGTGGAAGCGGCAGCTCATGCCGGACCGGTGTGCGCGGTGGACCGAAAAACCCAGCCGGTGCAGCGACCGCTTAGGTCGGCTCTGGACTGGCATGTGCCGAGGGCCGGCGTGAGCGGGCGGGTGACCGGAGCGGAGGACGGGGCGTTGCACGGGCGTGGACGGTTTTGAGGACGTGGACCTGGACGGGATCGAGTTCGCGCCGGTGGAGGGAACGGGGGAGCGGCTGCCGCTGCTGACACTGGCGGAGGCGCACGACCTGCTGGACTGGCTGCGGCAGGCTGCTGCCGGGAGTGGGCCGGATGCTGCGGTGGCCGGCCGCTGGGCGAGGGAGATCGCCGCCCGGATCCCGTCCCGGGAGTGAGCGTGCCGGCCGGCGTGATGCTGCGGGCGGGTTAAGCCGATGATGCCGAGGCCGGTGTCGGGGCGGCAGTGCGTGCAGGCGGTGGTGCCGTCGGCGAGCAACCGCCGTGCCTCCTCCCGGCTGACCGTCCGGCGGCGCTTGCCCGCCATGTAGCAGTTGCCGCGGTGGAGCTGCGCGGGCGGCCGGCCCGCCCCGATGCCGAGTTCGACGATCCACTCCGGCACGGCCGGCTTCGTGCGGCGCCCGTGTTCCTCCTCGGCCTGCCGCCGCGTGACCTGTGCGATCTTGCGGTCGATACGGGCCAGCCACATCGCGTGCCACACCCGGAGCGTGTGCAGTCGCTCGAGGTCCGGCGGCAAGTCATCGAACATATTTTTGATTCTATGCTCATGATCGGCTCACCGCACCCGCGTGTTCGATTTTCTGTTCGATAATGTGGGGGCGAGGAGGTGAGCGTGATGAGCAACGAAGCGCCGCAGGCGGGGCAGGCGACGGTGGTGCATGTGCGCTGCCCCGACCGGCTGCCCGAGGAGACCTACCGGCGGGTGCTGGAGCTGCTTGCGGGCCTGTCCCCGGTCGTCCAGGCCCTGCCGCCGACCGCGGCCCTGGTCGAACTCAAGGGCGCCCTGCGCTATCACGGCACGGACGCGGCCCACCTGGGCGACGTCCTCCGTATCCGGTCGATCTCCCGCCTGGGCGTCGACCTGCGGATCGGGGTCGGCCCCACGGTCACGGTCGCGGCGACCGCCTCCGCCCAGATCACCGGACCCGGTGGAGTCCTCGCTGTCGCCCCCGAGGAGGTCGCCGACTGGCTCGGCCCGCTGCCGGTCCAGGCCCTGCACGGCATCGGCCCCCGCCAGGCCGCCATCCTCCACGACTACGGCATCCACACGGTCGGCCTGCTCGCCGCCGTCTCCCCGGCAACCGTGCAGCGCCTGCTGGGCAAGAAAGCCGGCCGCCTCGCCGCCGACCGCGCCCGCGGCATCGACCCCCGCCCCGTCGTCCCCCGCGCCCTGCCAGCCTCCGCCGCCGTACGCCACCGCTT
>NZ_JBEZWU010000048.1:0-24296 GCF_040637655.1 Streptomyces sp. NPDC028722 | reverse complement strand
TTCCCCGCATCGCTGTCGGTGGACGCCGAGATCACCGAGCACGGGATCGAGGGCTGCCTGAGCACGCCGTCCCGGAGCGCCGATCTCGCGCGCGTCCGTGCCCTCTACTACCGTCGGCCGACCGGCTTCGTGTTCCCGCACCTCGACGTGCAGGATGCACGGTTCGCTGTCACCCAGGCCCGGTACGGTCTCGGCGGCGCCCTGGCGTCCCTGCCGGGCTGCCGCTACGTCAACCACCCGCACCGCATCGGCGACGCCGAGTTCAAGCCGTCCGGACTTGCTGCCGCCGTCGACGCCGGCCTGCGGGTACCGCCCAACCTGTACGAGACGCTGATGGACCAGCTCGCGAAGGACCCGAACCTCTTCAGCATCCCCGGCGACGACACCGGTCCGACCGCGGAGGAGGCGGCCCACGTGCGCAGCAGGGCATCTGAGGACCAGCGGGGCTGCACCCAGGCCGCGCGGCGGGGGTCGGGGCGTCTCGGGACCGGTTCACCCGGTGGGGGCGGGGGTGTAGGCGCTGACGAGGTAGAGCGCCTCGTCGTCGACGGCGTTGCGGCTCCAGTCGAGGGAGATGCGCACGGGGTGCCCGTCGGCGGCGTACCGCGCCTGCGCCGTTTCGGCGTGCTCCTTGCGGGCTTGTTCCAGCCGCCGCAGCAGCCCGCCGATCGTGTGCGCCTCGGCGTGTTCGCGGACCTGGCGCCGGCTGTCCTCCTCCAGCCCTGCCACCTCGGTCACCTTGCCGTCGTGCACCTGGACCCGGAACCGCCCGGCCAGCACCTGCGTCGTCGACGTCAACGTGTAACCGTAGGCGGCGGGCTCCCGCCACGCGGTCGTCCCGCGTGCGGCGGGGTGCCCGGGTCCACCGGCCGCATGGCTCCGCAAAGACTCAGCGGTGCCGCCGCACGCGGTCACCAAGCACAACGCGGCCGCGGACAGCGAGCGGGCGAGGAAACGTCCAGCACTCATGGCACCCCTCCGGTTCGGTTACCCCAACGACGCGGAAGAACCCCGATTCGTTCACCACCCGCCCGCCCCCGATCCGTGCACGACCCGCCGCACCCGGGGACGTCGGGCCGACAGCGGCATGCCGGGCACCTGCCGGCCCGACGCGGGGACGCCCTCAAAAGTGGTACCGGTCAGTGCTGCCAGTAGTCGCGCTCGGGGAGTTCGACCCACAGGTCGGGGGGCCCGGTGAAGGGCCGTGGGTCGGCGGGGAAGAGGCCCGCGTGGGCGCAGCACTCGGCGATCGCGTGGGAGCCGTAGATGTACGCGTGACGCTGCGCGTGAGTGGCAGGCACGGCTGACTCCTCGCCTGCGGCCCGGGCCCCGGGCGCGGAACGCGCGCCTCGCGCCGGTCAGGTCTGGGGCGGGGTGACCGGCGGCACCGGTGAGACCGCGCCGCGTGCCCGCAGGTCGGCGGCGCCGCCCGCGCCGAGCACTCCGGTGATCCGCTCCGGTTCCTCGGACGGCAGCGCCGACAACGACCGTCGTCCCACCACCGACACCACCAGCGGCAGCACCGGACGCAGCGGCTGCACCAGACGCAGCCACGGTGGCGCGTACACGCTGACCGCGCGCCGCTCCACCCCGCGCACCAGCCATCCGGCGACCTGCTCGGGACTGTGCACGCGGCGGGCGGACGCGGGCTGATGGGACCGCAGGGCCCGCAGCACCGGATGGTCGTCGAGGGCCGCGATCATGTCGGTGCCGGTCCAGTGCAGGTACGCGATGCCCACCCCCACGCCCGTCGGACGCACCTCGGTACGCAGGGCCTGGGCGAACGACTCCACGCCCCGCCTTCGACGCGCAATAGGCGCTCATCAGCGGCGCCGAACCGAACGCGGCGGTGGACGCCACCTGGAGGAATTACCCCCTGGTGCGGGCGAGTTGGGGCAGGGAGACGCGGGCGGTGTTCGCGCTCCCGATCAGGTTGACCTCGACCACCCGGTCGAACAGCGATGCCTCACACGCAGCGAAGGGGCCTGCGGCGGCGATCCCCGCGTTGGCGACCACCACCGAGGCAGGCCCCAGCCGTGCGCAGACGCTGAGGGCCGCGCCCTGGAGCGCCGCCTCATCGGTGACGTCGACCAGCAGGAGTTCGAGGTCTACCCCAACCGCGACAGCGTGCCGTTCGTCGCCCAGTACGGGTTCCCCGAGGGCTGGCGTCTGGACACCTTCATCCGCGGCGGCACGCTGCGCAACGTGGGCTGGCGCGCTGCCTGGTCGGAGGTCTTCACGACCGTGCGTACCCGGGACGAGGCGCGGATCCGGGCGCTCGCCGAGGAGCTGGCGGACCGGTATCCGACGGGGGCGGCCGACCGGGACCGGGTGGTGCTCTCCGTCGCCCTGGAGCTCCGCGGGCCGGACGGCGGCACCCGGTGGCGCGGTGAGCGGCTGCTGGACGTGACGGGCGGGGAGCGGGAGAGCGCGATGGCCAAGTGTGTGTCCCTGCCGTTGGCCTTCGGGCTGACCCGTGTGCTGGAGGGTGCGCTGTCGCCGGGTCTGCACCACGCGGCGGAGTCGGCGGAGGAGGCGGACCGGTGGCTGAGCTTCCTCGACGGCCAGGGGCTGCGCATCCGTGATCTAGCATCCGATGGCCCGGTTGTCTGAGCGCGGGCCCTCTCCCCCGGCCTGACCGCCCCGCGTCCGCCGGTGTGGTCGCAACGGGGACCAGGCGAGGGCGGGTACCGGTGTCCGGCGAGATCGGCGCACCGGGTGGCGCGCCGCGAGAGGCGTCACCGGGTGACGGCTCTCGCGGGGCCCTCATGGCACGATCCGCCGCGGCACTATCCGCCGTGGCCCTGTCCGTCGTGGCCCTGTCCGTCGAGGCGGGCGATCAGGCGTTTCTTGGCCGCGGGCCACTCCTCGGCGAGGAGGGAGAAGTACACCGTGTCCCGCCAGGTGCCGTCCGGCCGCCGGCGGTGGCGGCGCAGTACGCCCTCGCGTTGCGCCCCGATGCGCTCGATGGCCGCCTGTGAGCGCTGGTTGAGGTGATCGGTCTTCAACTGCGCCCGTCCCATGCCCAGTTCCTCGAACGCATGGGTGAGAAGGAGCAGCTTCGTCTCGGTGTTCACGGCGCTGCGCCAGTACGCCCGGCCGTACCAGGTCCAGCCGATCTCCAGGCGCTCGTTGGCTGCGTCGATGTCCATGTAGGTGGTCCAGCCGATGGCCATGTCACGGGCCAGGTCGATGACCGCGAACGGAACGTATTCGCCCCGCTCGGCGTCCTCCAGCAGCACGGCGAGCTTGGCGCCCAGCTCCTCCTCGGTCTGCGGGGCCGGGCCGCCCTGCCACTGCCAGACCTCCTCGTCACCGCCTCCAGCGGCGAACAGCTCGCCGAGATGCCTCATCGCCAGTGGTTCGAGGCGTACGTGGCGGCCGGTGAGCGTGGTGGGCAGCGGGGTCCGGGCAGACATGGACCGGAAGGTATCCGCGTTTCGCGCCCGGGGCAAATGGCGATTGACCTGGTGCGACACCCCTTTGGCCGGTTCGGTGGCATCGGCCGGCCGTCACCGCGGGTCCGATTCCTCGATGCCCGGTAGGCATGCGCTGCGGTGACCGGGGCCCGCGTCACGATCACCCCCGACGCACAGACCACGCTCCCCGCGGTCGGTGGTAAAGCACCCTGTAGACCCGGCGCCACGGTGGCGCCGGTCAGACCGCGTTCGCCTTGGCAGTTCCTCGGGTGCTCGGCGGCGGGCCCCGGGGCAATATGCACGCAGAGGTGACGTGACGCGATATCCCAGCTCTGGCCGCGTCACGTCACCTACTCACCGCGCGCCGAGAGCAAGGCGAACGGACGGACGCCACCAGGCCCGGACGGACACCGAGGTGCCATTCGACCTCGGCGTCGAGATGCTCCCAGCACGTGGTGAGGAACGCCGACGACAGCCTGGCCACGGCCGCAGCCGGGCCGCCTGGAGCGCCGCGGGCCAGGCGTCGACGAAGGCACGGCCGACCGTAGACGCTTGGCCGGCCAGGAAGCTCGCACTAGGAGCCGGCCCGGGAGCCCGGACCGCCGCACGGCAGCTCCTCAAGGAGTGCCGGCAGACTGAACGGGTGACCAGGGTGGCCCAGCCGGATTGTCAGTGCCGGGCGCGATGATGCCCGTATGACGATCACCATGCGCAACTACGGCCTGACCTGGACCGATGCCGACGGCGTGGCGCGCGCTTCGGCTGTCGCCTACGACAAACCGAGCGGGGACAGGCAGAAACAGACGCTCAAGGACGCGGGGTGTACAGATGTGGAGCTGGTGGAGGTCAAGCCGGGAACACTGCCGAATCCGCAATCGTAGATATATCGGGACCGGCGAGGCCCCTGGCCCCCATCCTCCCGCCGGCGCTCAGCGCGCGGCCGCTACACCTACACCGCCCACAAGGGCGACTGCACCAACATCTGCGCCGCCATCGACTTCCTCACCTGGCTGGACACCCAGCAACACACCCTGCAGAGCCTCACACAGGAAGACCTGGACATCTGGGCAATCTCCAGGCCCACCCTGCGAGCCCGCTCCATCCCTTTCATCCGCTGGGCCGGCGCCCGCCACCTCACCCGGGCCGGCCTGACCATCGGACACCCGCCCTCCCAGCTCCCCGGCCAGTTCCAGATCGAAGAAGACCACTACGAGGAACTACGCCGGTGCCTGAACACCCCTCGCTCCCGTCGGACGTTCGCATCGCCGCAGCCCTCATCCGTCTCTACGCCCTCCCTCTGACCCGCATCGTCGAACTCACCACCGACCACCTCCACCACGACGCGGATCACACCTACCTGACGATCATCCGCCACCCCGTCGTCCTGCCGCCGAAGCTCGCCCGCCTCATCGACGACCACCTCAACAACGGATTCCGGCACGGCAACGAAGCCACCAGGTACCTGCTGCCGGGCCAAGCCCCCGGGCGCCCCCGCAACCCTGCGGGACTGTCCGACAAACTCAAGCGCTACGGCCTGCCCGCCCGCGCAGCCCGGAACACGGCCATGATGCAAGCGCTCGCCGACCTGCCACCCGTCATCCTCTCCGACCTGATCGGCATCCAGCCGAGAACCGCAGAACGCTTCGCAGCCATGGCCGGCGAGAACTGGTCCGGCTACCTGGCCGCGGCTCACCCGCGCCCGCACCAAACGAGTTGATGGGGTGTGTGCATCAGGCAACGATAGGACGCCCGGCGGGATCGGTGATGATCTGCACGTTCATGCCGTGCTTCTTATGTTTCCCAGAGCAGAAGGGCCGGTCGGCCGCGATTCGGTCGATCGGCAGCGGCGTGCCGTCCAGGATTACGAATGCCTTGGTGGAGGCGGTACAGGCCGCGGTCCGCAGGTCCGAAGCCAGCGCGGCGAGGACCGCACCCGCAGCAACCGCTTCAAGCTCTGAACACTTCGCAAAGAACCCGCTGCAGACAGTCGCGAGCCGGCAGGTCGGCAACGACAACGACGCAAAGCGGATCAGCACGCCAGCTCAGACGTGCCTCGCGCCTGGTCGCGGCTGGCGACCACCAGGTATCCATCGCTCTCGGGGTCGAAGGTGGTGGACTGCACCGTGAGCCCGACACTCCGCAACTGCGCCACGAGGTCCTCGTACCGGTAGGGCCAGATGGACAACCGCTCCGAGCAGGCCCGCACTGCCCCATCCGGCTCGATCTGGGCGACCACGATCTCGAGGACGTGTTCCAGCTCCCAGCGCTGCTCGATCTGCCAGTAGTAGCTGACGACCGCATCGCGGTCGTTGCGGCGAATGAGTCGATCGCGGACGTCTGCTCGTGAGCCGGCGGAGCGCACGAGCTCCCAGTTGCGTGACGTGAGCACGAGGCGTCCGCCCGGATTCAGCAGCCGCGACATCGCTTCCAGTGCGGTCAGGCGCCCGACTGCGCCCTCGGCGTGCCCGAGCGAGTTGCCGACGCAGAACACCAGATCGAACGTGGAGTCCTCCAGGTGGTCGGGCAGCTCGTCCCAGCTCGCGCGGAGGGCTCGAAGCGAGACACCCTGCTCGTCGGCGGCCTTCTCGGTCCGGCGAACCATCCCATCGCTGGCGTCTGCGGCGACCACGTCAAGGCCAAGACTCGCGAGACCGACGGCGAGCTGGCCGGTTCCACACGCGCAGTCGAGGACGCGCGCGTTGGGCGGCAGAGAGCCCACGACATCGCTGTAGTAGACCGCGGCTGCCTTGGCGGGGGTCAACCTGTCGTCCCCGATCAGCCACTCGTATACGTCGGAAAGCGCCCCATAACCAGCCACCGCGATAACCTCCATCACTCGACGACACGCGGGCTAGACCGCGCCGGCGATTCGGACCTTGCGCCTCGCACTGTGCTGGACCGTGTCAGCGAAGCATTGAGCAGGACCCAACCACTTCCGGCCGCTGAGACTCCACCGGATTTCGTGGGAAACCGCGACACGCCGCACCGACGCAGGTCCGCACTCCACCGGCGCCCCATCGGCCACGATGGGGACCGCCGCCGGCAAGCGCGCGTTCACTGCGGAGCGCTTTAGGCACAGCGGCTACGTCCATCTCGCCGACTTCGCCGGATACAGGTTCTCCTACGACGCACCAGAGGGCGGATAACCGGTGCCCTGGACAACGGCCTCGGAAGGCTCGTCAGTAGCTCCCGCATCGGCGATACAGCGGGCGGTGCGCACCGTCTGCCGCGGTCCGCTGCACGAATAGTGCATGAATCGAATACTGCCTCTTCGCCAGTAGGTGCGGGTCACCACTGAGGCCATCGCCGGCGCCGTCACCGGCTCCCTCGCGGCGCCCCGAACAGTGCTGCTAGGCCGCCAGGACGCCGCGGGCCGCCTGCAGTACACCGGGCGCAGCACCACGCTGTCCCAGGCCACCGGCCGTGCCCTGGCCGACGCGCTGGCCCCACCGAGAGGTGCGCATCCGTGGGAGGGGTGGACGTTCTCGGCAGGCTGGGGGACGCAGCGCACGCTCGAGGTCGTCCTGGTGGGCGGCATGCCCTGACCTGAGAAGCAGAGGGAGCGTCCGGGCAGACCGGGCGAGGCCCGCCCTGTCGGCGTCAGGCCAACAGTTCACGCAGCCATGTGCGTTCCGCGCGGCTGGTGGCGCGGGCGATGGTGAGCATGCCGCGGCGGTAAGGGTCGCCGGTGTCCTCGGCGCCCAGCAGCCGATCGCCATCGTGGAAGAAGCTCGCGGGCTGTTCCAGGAAGTCCAGCCGTCGGCGCAGTACAGCGTGCTGGTCGGCGAGGTCGGGAAGCTGGGAGAGGAAGGCCAGGACCGCGAAGTAGCGGGTGCTGTCGCTGATATCCAGGCCGTCGGCTTCCCGCAGCCGGCGCAGCAGTTCGGTGCGGCCGGCAGCGGTCAGGCTGAGGGTGTGCCGCTGGGCCGCCGAGGCACCCGGCTCGGCCTTGCGGTCGAGCAGCCCGGCTTTGACCAGGCGGTTGATCGCCGGGTAGAGGCTGCCGTCGCTGACCGGGCGGGCATGGCCCGACAAGTGCGCTATCCGACGCCGCAGTTGGTAGCCGTGCAGTGCACCTTCGGCCAGGAATCCCAGGATCGCAAGTTCCAGCATGCTGCTACTCTCGCACATCGAAACGAGGTACCTCGAATCGATGTAAGGGGTCAGGATGGTGTATACCGAGGAATGGGTGATCGCCCGAGCGCGCGACGCCTACGAGCGCGGCCGGGCATCGTTCGACGTACGGCCCGAGCGAACGGCGCTGCTGGTCATCGACATGCAGGACGAATTCGTCCGCCCCGGGTGGAGCCCCTACTGGGTACCCGCGGCCACCCGGATGGTGCCCCGGCTGCGGCAGTTGATCGAGGACTGCCGGGCAGCTTCTATCCCGGTGATCTGGACGATCTTCGACAACACCCACCTCCGGCTGGACCGGCCGCACGCCCTGCGCTTCCTCCCGCATGCCGACACCGACTGGCGTCGTCCGGGCCCCGCTGAGGTGTGGGCTCCGATGGGCCGCCGTTCGGACGAAGCCCTGATCCGCAAGCCCTCCTACGGCGCGTTCTATGACACTCCGCTCGACACGATGTTGCGTAACCTCGGCCGCGACACGGTCATCGTCACGGGCACACTCACCAACTACTGCTGCGGCACCACGGCCCGCCAAGCGTACGAACGCGGCTACAAGGTTGTCTTCGGATCCGACACCACGGCCACGGACGACGAGTCCCGCCAAGAACCAGAACTCGCCGTCCTGCGCAAAGGGTTCACACTCGTGCTGACCGCCGAGGAGATCACGAACGCACTGAACGCAGCCACCACGGCATCCGAGGACGGCGACAGGCGTCAATCGTCTCGAAAGGCACCGTGAAAAGCTCGCGGTCCGCTAAGACGCGACCGCCCTCGTCGTGGCCGTCGATGAATGGTCCTGATCACTCACACGGCTCGTTCCATGCAGACCAGTTGCTCCCGCTCGTCCCACGACTCGGTGACGGTGAATCCGAGCCGCTCGTACAGGGCGATCGCGCCTGCCCGCCACTTCCACACCGACAGCCGCACCGCGCCGACACCGCTTTCCGCGGCATGCACGAGCGCGGCGCGGACGAGGCTGGACGCGATGCCTCGCCCCCGGAACGCCGGGTCCGTCCAGAGCCTCTTGATCTCGGACCGTCCGTCGACGGGGGCGCTCACCACAAGGCAGCCGACCGCAGTGTCCCCGCTCAACGCCAGCGACACGACAGCGTCAACGAACACGGCCCGCGGATCCGCGATTTCTACCCGGTAGCGGTCCGGCAACCCGTCCACACCGGCGACGGCCTCTCCCTTCTCGGCCTGGGTGCGCAGATGGTAGGCCGCCAGCAGATCCGCCAGCCCATCCGGGACGGAAGGACCCTGACCTGGCCAGCGCACGATGGCAATATCACGTGGATCAGTCATGACGCGAGCGTCGCATGGTCTTGATGACGCGGTGTTCGCGCCGTGGGCGGAGTGATGCGCGACACCACGCGGTAAAGGGTGACGTGTTCTGTCAGTTTTGGCATGAACGATGGTCGGCATGATGAGCGAGGACATCACCACTCGGAACACTCAGGACACCGCGCAGGCCGGCCCGGTGGGTCCGCTCGCGGGGCGGGTCGCGCTCGTGGCCGGTGCCACCCGCGGGGCGGGGAGGGCCCAGGCTGTGGAGCTGGGCCGGGCCGGTGCGACCGTGTACGTCACCGGCCGCACCACCCGGGCCCGGGCCAGCGAGGTCGGCCGGCCCACCGCGACCATCGAGGAGACCGCCGAACTCGTCACCGCGGCGGGCGGCGCCGGGATCGCCGTTCCCCCCGATCATCTCGACGAAGCCCAAGTACGCACCCTCGTCGAGCGGGTCGACCGGGAGCACGGGCGGCTCGACATCCTCGTCAACGACCTGTGGGGCGGCGAACGACTCCTGGCCACCTCGGTGTTCGGGAAGAAGAGCTGGGAGACACCGCTTGCCGACGGCCTGCGGATCCTGGAGCTCGGGGCGCGCTCGCATGTGATCACGGCAGCGCTGCTGCTTCCGTTGCTGATCCGCTCCGATGCGCCGCTGCACGTGGAGGTCACCGACGGCACCGCGTACTCCAACCGCCGCTACCGGGAGAACATGTACTACGACCTGGCGAAGAACGCCCCGATCCGCCTCGCGTTCGGGCTGGGTCAGGAACTGGCGGAGTACGGGGGCACGGCGGTCGCGGTCTCGCCGGGCTTCCTGCGCTCGGAGGAGATGCTCTTCCACTTCGGTGTGAGTGAGGAGAACTGGCGTGACGCGATCGCCCAGGAACCGGCGTTCGCGATCGCGGAGTCCCCGCGCTACCTGGCCCGTACGGTCGCGGCGCTGGCCGCCGACCCGGACCGCGCGAAGCGGTGGAACGGCAGGTCCACCTCCAGCGGGGAACTCGCCAGGGTGTACGGGGTGACGGACGTGGACGGCAGCCGGCCGGACGCCTGGGCGTACTTCGAGGATGTCGTCTGGGGCGACAAGGAAGGCTCCCCCGAGGACTACCGCTGATCCTCGGCTTCCCCCGGCTCCGCCTGCTGAAGGTCGGCCTGGTAGAGGGCGGCCAGGGCTGCGGCGCGCCGACGGAAGCGGGCGCGCAGGTCCGCCGGGGCCAGCACCTCGACGTCTGTGCCGAGCCGGGCCAGCTGGTCGAAGGCGACATCCTGGGACTCCACCGGCAGGTCGAGGACCAGGCCGGCGTGGTCCGGGGCAGTCGCGGAGGCGAGCGCGTCCGCGACGGCGGCCCCGTCCACGACGCCGGGCAGCCGCCGTAGCCCACGGTCAGTCAGCCGGATCGTGACGGTGGTGCGCAGCAGGGCGCGGGCGAAGGCGGCCGAGCGAGCCTCCCAGTGCGCGGCCAGCTCGAAGACCGGGTCGCGCACGAACGGCTCCTCCGCTCCGGGAGCGGGGCCGAGCGCGGTGATCCGGTCGACGCGGTAGGTACGCCAGCCGCCGTCACGATCCTCCCGCTCACCGGGGACGCGGGCCACGGCGTACCAGGTGCCGGCCTTCAGCACGAGCCCGTACGGCTCCACCACCCGCGTCACGGCCTCGGACGGTGCTCCGTCCCGGCCCGGCCGCGCGTACGACAGTTCGACGGTCCGGTCCGCCCACACCGCGCGGGCCAGCTCCGGCAGCAGTTCCGGCGTGGCGGGTTCGCGGAACCAGGCCGGGGCGTCGAGGTGGAAGCGGCGCACCGAGGACTCGGCGGCCTGGCGTACCGACGGGAGCAGGGTCGCGGTCAGCTTCAGCCGGGCCGTCTCCGCGGCGTCCGACAGTCCCAGATCCCGCAGCGCCGAGGGCAGACCGGACAGGAAGAGCGTCTCCGCCTCGCTCGGATGCAGCGTGGTGAGCCGGGTCCGGTACCCCGCGGCGACGAAGTACCCGCCCACCCGGCCCCGCTCCGACCGGACGGGGACGCCGGCCTCCCGCAGAGCCTGGGCGTCGCGGATCACAGTCCGCTCGGAGATCTCCAGCTCACGGGCGAGAGCGCCCGCGGTCAGGCCGGGGTTCGACTGGATCAGGAGAGCCATACGGATCAGGCGGGAGGCACGCATCCCCCAAGGATCACCGACCCGTCGGACACCCGGGAGCGGACGGCCACGGTCCCTGGGTCGGGTTACACGAGCCGGCCGGTGTGGGGCGCCGTCGGCTGCTGCCGGACGACCTTCCTGAGTGCTCGGTTGATCTCGGGGTTGCGGCCGGGGACGTAGGAGCGGATCGGCTCGTAGCCGGATGCAGCGTACAGGCCGAGGGCGGCGACGTTGCGTATACCGGTCTCCAGCAAGATCTCGGTGGGCCCGCGGCCGAGCACGTCCTGTTCCAGTGCGGCGAGGATGTTGCGTGTTGAGGTGTCGGCGTGCGCATGAACGTGCCCCAGGCCTTCAGCTCGGGACGTCGTAGGCGGCGCGGGCGGCGTGCACCTCGTCCATGTGTTCTTCTGCCCAGGCTTTGATCGCGCACATGACCGGCAGCAGCGAGCGGCCGAGCTCGGTCAGGTCGTATTCGACGCGGACTGGGACGGCGGGGATCACAGTCCGCGACACCAGCCCGTCGCGCTCCAGATGTCGCAAAGTCTGCGTGAGCATTTTCTGGCTCACGCTCGCCAACCTGCGTTGAAGGTCGCTGTACCGCTGTGGCCCGTCAGCAAGCGCGTTGACGGCGAGGCTGACCCATTTGTCGGCGATACGATCCAGCAGCTGCCGGGCGGGGCATTCGGCGAGGTAGGCGTCGTAGGAGATGCTCGCCTCGGCTCGGCGCTGGGCGGCGGTGCGGGTGGGCATGGCCCTCCTTCTGGTGCCGTAGGCACCTCGAAGTGCGTACTTCCTGATGGAGAGTAGCGGTCTCTATGGTGTGCGACATGATCGCTGAAGAGCTTATGAGGGCAGTGATCGCCCGCGGTTACGGTGGATCCGAGGTCCTCGAGTTGGTGACGGTTCGCCTGCCTGAACCCGGCCCTGGGCAGGTACGAGTCCGAGTCGAGGCCGCGACTGTCAATCCTGTCGACTTGGTCACCCGTTCCGGCGCGCTCGTCGAAGCCGGGCTGATGGCTGCCCGCGAGCACACGGGCATCGGCTGGGATGTCGCAGGCGTGGTCGACCGGATAGGAGCGGGAGTGACGGCGTTCGCGCCGGGGCAGCGGGTGATCGGGCTGCGCGACCTGCTCGACGTATCGCTGGGCGCCTACTCCGAATACCTGGTCCTGGATGCCGCGGCTGTCGCGCCCGCTCCGGCCGGCGTTTCTGCTGCGGCCGCGGCGACGCTGCCGTTGAACGGCCTCACCGCCTTGCAGTCCCTCGGCCTGCTCGGTCTCGCCGCGGGTGACACCGTGCTGGTGACCGGGGCGGCCGGCGCGGTCGGTGGCTTCGCTGTCGAACTGGCGGCGCGACGCGGTCTGCGTGTTATCGCCCATGTCCGCGCCGCCGACGAAGAGCTCGCTCGAAGTCTCGGCGCGGAATGGACCGTCGGTCATGACACCTCCGACCTCGCGCGCGATGTCCGGCGCCTGGTGCCGGGCGGCATCGACGGCGCGCTCGACACGGCAGGACTCGGAATTCGCGCCCTGGCTGCCGTCCGCACCAGGGGTGCCTATGTCACGGTGGTCGGCGGTTCGCCCCCGCTCCCGTTGCGCGGCATCCGGGTCCACCAGCAGTGGATAAGTTCTGATGGGGTCGCCTTAGCTGAACTCGCCGCCATGGATCTGACTCTGCGGGTTGCCGACATCCTCCCGTTTGAGCGCGCAGCCGAGGCTCACGATCGCCTCGCGGCGGGCGGGATACGCGGCAGACTCGTGCTGGTTCCTTCCGAAGCCTGACTCGAGCCAGCGCGGGACTCCTGGGCGCTGCTGAAACCCGCACCAGCGAGTGCTGCGGCGGGCTCGCTACCGGCATCGATCCGACACGCCCCCTCGGCTGAAGCACTCCATCCGCCGATTCAAGGGTTCACTCGCCAGCCGAAGTGCTCGGTCACACACGGCCGCCGGAGCAGGATCACCCGCGCGGATCTCACAGGTCGAAGTCGAGTTGCTCGACGTCAGTGGACTCCACGAGCAGGCCGGCCGCGCGGCGCCCGCCGTCGCGGAAGTACACATCCCTCACCTCCTCGGAGATGTTGGCGCGCAGCCGCTGCTCGCCGACGCCCGACTGCCGGGCATCGAGGAGCCGTGAGGCATGGGCGGAGGCAGCGCCAGGGTGAGAGGGCGGATGCGGGCGTCCTCGGTGATAGCCGGGACCGGCGGTGAACCCGAACCGGGCCCGGGTGTCGATGACCAGACCGGTGGTGACGGCGGACCCGCGACGGGCCTGCTCACGGATACGGGGCTGCCAGCGGGCACGCACCGCGTCGGCCAGACGCTGGGCGAGGTCGGGGCGGGGTGATCTGACGGATGCCGAGTAGGAACGGTTGCGGCCGTTCCTACCGGTCAGCAACAGACGTGGTCGACGTCACCGGCCGACATCGGCCAGAAGCTCACCTGCACATCCGCGACAGGCCATACCTTCAGCAGGGCCGTGTCCGCGTCCGTGGGCCGTGACAGGACCTCCTGCGCCGAAGGCAAAGACATGCGAACGCAGCCTTCCGAGTACTCCCACGTCCACCCATTCGACCCGGCCAGGTCGAACACCGCCTGCCAGTCATCGACCGAGGTATCGGTCACGGACACCTCCGGCAGAGCACCCATCAGGTCAGGGTCGAAGAAGTTCCTGACGTCATCCCACAGCAGATCCGGCATGCCGCCATGCTGCCCGTCAGCCCGACCAAACGCAGCTCGATTCCTTGACGAACCCCACAGTGGCTTTGTTGGTGAGTTACGAGAGCGCCGGTAGCTCAGGGGCGAGAGCACCCTCGTCCACGGGAGAGTGATGTCGCCGAGTTTTGAGAGCACCTGGATGCTTGCTTCGGGACCATGGTTGTGCTCTGCACGACGAGGGGGCCCGAGTGCTTCCAAAGTCGATCTGTACGCGGCGATCCGCCGTGATTCGCGTCAGGGCCTGTCGAACCGTGCTCTCCAGCGGAAGTACGGCGTCGGGTTCCTGACGGTGCAGAAGGCATTGTCGTCGGCCTGGCCGGAGCCGCGGAAGAAGCGCTTCGATGCGCGTCGGCATCAGGGGCGTTGACCCGGGTCGATCGCGCTCCACGTCTGAACGCTTCTCGCCGCATGTCCACGCCAATCACCGGGTCGATCGCGATGTCGAACCACCACGCGGCAGCAGTGTGCTGCACGGGTCCTCCTCCTACGGTGCGCACCACCGCACCGGGTGGGCGCCATCGACTGCGCTCAGTGGCCGGCTTCCCGGCCACGGTGCGGTCCGGGTTGCTGTGGGCGGTGCGCCTGCTGCTCGTCCTCGCGCACCGGGTGCGGCGTCTCGGCATCGCTGCGGCGCGCGGTTCATCGTGGTGTGTGCCCGGTCTGGCCGCCGCGGTGAACGTGTCCTGGAGGTGGCGTTCGGCGGTGAGATCGAGGGCCTCCAGGTCCGTGCGGGATGCCCGCAGGGCCCGCAGCGCCGTCGTGCCTGTTTCTGATCCCGGGTTTTGAGTAGCTTTGCGGCGGCGCGCGGTGGGCAGCCGAGGCGGGCCACCTCCTCGCCCCGCTGGACGCCACCTACCAGGGATACCGGGTGGGTATCTGGACGATCGGCGCGCTCGTCACGCCTCTCAGCGTGCCCCGGCATGGTCCGGTGCGCGAGCCGGAACTTGGCCCCAGGGCCGCGCGCTCGATCCCCGGGTAAACGGTGACTGCTGGACCCAAGGCATGATCTACCCGTAAGGGCGCGCCGAGCGTCGCATGATCATGGGGAGGGACCAGATGACCGATTTTCCTGGCGTCTACCAGTGGCCGACGTACTTTCACGAAGCGAACGACTCAGCCGTTCTGTCGTAACAGCAGGGTCTGTTGAACCTTCCCGTCGGAACGGGGGTGCTCCTCCGGGGTGACCGCTACAGGGTGGTGGACTCCTGGTTCAGCTACGACCACCACGGCCGCTTCGATGACGGCCTGCATATCTTCCTCGAACCGGTCACTGATGAAGATGACCGCCTCCAGCACCTCGCCCCCGACTACTTCCGGGACGACCTCGACGCCTGAGCTCCTCAACAAGACCGCCCGCTGCCCGAGATAGGGCGGGCGGTCTTGCTGCGCTTCCTCACGAAATTCTGATCCGGTCGCAGGCCCGGGCGGTCATGCAGTGTTACTGGACCGGAGCCGGGGCAGCACGATCAGCAATGCCGTCCGCGCGATCCCTGCCCAAGAGGTAGGCGGTACGTGCTGCCTCAAGCAACGGACGAACTCGCTCCTGGGTCGACTCGGTTGCTTCCTCGCTCAGAATCTCGGTCGCCTGCATCAGCTTCTCAAGAGCCGGCATCACCGCACTCAGCAACGCCTGCATCTCTTCGATCCGGTCGTGATCCGAGATCTTCTCACCCTGTCTGGCCATGCACGCATGGTACGGCTCTTGTATGGCCTGCTCGGGCCGCCGTCTGAATCAGCTGCGGAAGCGGGACAGCCAGGGGCCGCCGGCCTTCTGCTCGGGCACGGCCTGGTCGTGCACCTGGTTCTCGGGCCCGGCCTGCGCGACTTGACGCTCGGCGGCGACGGCTTGCTGCTTGCAGTCGTCGCACAGGTGCGGGTGGGTATCCCGTTGGGCGCCCCACCCGGCGGGCTCGATGGCCTTCCACCGAGCGTCTATGAACCGGGTGCCGCAGCCGGCGCACACCGGACGGCTGGCCTCCCGCTCGGCCTTGTGCTGTGCGGCGATGCGGCGCAGTTCCTCCTGGTGCTCCCGCTGGCGGGCTGCGTACTCGGCCTGCTTGCGGGCGTCGTGGGCTTCGCGGCGCGGGTTGCCGATCGCCTCGAGGAGGGTCTGGTTGCGCGGCCGGCCGAAGCGCCGGAAGACCGCCCCGGCCGGGCCGTGCTCCTGGAGCTGCTTCATGCCGGTGACCACGATGGGCAGCTTGCCGTCATACATATGGAAGCCGCCCTGGTACGCGGTGCCCTTCCAGTGCCGCTCGGTCAGCTCGGCCAGCTGCGCGATGACGGTGCCCGGGTTGCGTGGGCCGATCCGGTTGACGACGAGCAGCAGCGGCGGGTGTGACTGGTCGGCGTGGCGGCCGTGGGGAACCACCAGCGGGTGCGCCACATCGGCCGCTCACGGCCGTCGACGTCCTTCACCTTGCGTTGGCAGAACCGCATGTACTTGTCGATCTTCGCGGCGAGGTCCTGCGCGGACTCGTTGCAGTTGTCGATCTCCAGGAACAGCAGCGGCACCCCGTCCTCGGGCGCGGTGATGACGATGTCCGCCTGGGCGCCGCCCTTGCCGGGGTTGGACCAGGTGCCGGTCGCGGGCAGCGCCACCTCGGTCGCGTAGGAGGCGATGGTGCCCAGTCCGGCGGGCGCGTCGATTGCCGTCTGCGCGGCGGCGCGGACGTCGGCCGGCTCGCTGGCGAGCTGGGCGAGGTCCGGCTTCGGGCGTAGCAAGGCGAGCACGGCTTCGTTGACCGTCATCGGGTGGGAGGCTCCCGTACGCCCGGCGCCGCGGGCCGGGTCGCCCATCTCCCCCACCGGCCGCCCCAGCTCGCGGGCGGCGGCCTTCAGACCCATGGGCGTCAGGTTGCGCAGCCTGTCCCCGCTCGAGATTTGGCCGCCGTTCTCCGCCAGGCCGTGCTTGCGCAGATCGGACAGCGCCCCGGTGTGCGAGGCGGTACGGGCCTGCTTCAGCTTCGCCGGCGTCGGCTTGTCGGTGTGGCGGTAGCTCAGGTGCGGGGATGAGATCTGCTGGATCTGTTCGACGGTTGCGACCTTCAGCACTCCGAGCACGCGCAGCACGTCACCGCGCAGATTGTTCGACGACCCCGCCGGGTTCTCCTCACGCTTGACCGCCATCAGCTGCGCTCCCTCCCCGTCGTCTGGCGCGCGCAACCACCTGCCGGGTGCCGGCCGCGACCGGCCGCCAAGGGCATACGGCCCCGGACCCGACGCTCTCCTCCTCCACGGACATCACACAGAAGTTCAGGAGAGGAGAGAAGGGCTGTAACAACGCGGCGTGCGGCCGTATCCGCGTGGTGACCTGAACTTTCTTCGTCCGGCTCGATGCCGGGCACCAAAGTGGGTTCCACAGTGGCGTCCCGAGTGCCCGCCGCAGGAGGCCGGGGCGGCTTGCCCGGTGCTGGTCGGGCCCGTGGTCGGGGCGGGCGCGCCGGGCGCCTGCCGGGGGTCGGTGTGGGCATCGCGGTGGCTCCTTCGCTTGGGCGGAGACTCGAGGGAGCAGCGTGAAGGGGACCCCCTTGTCCGCGGTCTGACGGCCGCCGTAGCGGGCGTGGACAAGGAGAAACGCGGCGGTGGTCGGGCGGTAGCAGAGGTAGACAAGGGGTGCGGTCGGGTTCGTGGTCGGCCCGACCACCCTGGACAAGGGGGCCCTGTTTGGCCCTTGCAGCCCGATTCGCCCCACCTCGTGGGGCAGGGAGAAGTTGCTGGTCTCTGTCCACAGGGCGATCGTCCGACGCTGCTGGAAGTCGTCGTGATGCGCGCGGCGGCCCCCTGTTGAGGAGACTTCCATGCCATACCTGATCCCGCGCCGTACTCCGCTGACGCCCGAGCAGGTGGAGCGCGGCTTCGACTACTCCTGGCGCTGCAGATGGGTGGTGGCGCCGCTGTCACCGGACGGGCGGAAGCCGATCCAGGGCTGGCGTTCGTCCTGCTGCGGCTCGCCGAGGACATCGTCTGGCCCGTCACGGCCGTCGACGGGGAGACCACCGATCCGTGCGCGAACTCCTTCGCGCTGGACGAGGTCGGGTGCGCGCTGCTGTCCGCGTTGCGGGACTGGGCGCGAGACTCCCCCACCACGGCGGTGCCCGGCATCGCCCGCAGCATCATCCGGTTCACGGCGAACGTCATCCCGGACTCCGACCACCCGGACACCGCCGACACTCTGGAAGCGATGCGCGATCAGCACCTGGTGCTGGCTCACGCGATGGACTCCGCACCCGGTGCGCACCACTGACCGCACCTCCGCGCCACGCGGGTGCGCACCAGCGCGGTGATGCGCACCCACTCAGTGCGCACTGGTGCGGTGGTGCGCCCATCCAGAGCGCACCGACTCCATCCGTGCGCACCACCGTCCATCCGGTGCGCACCCACTCAGTGGGCAGTGCGCGCACCGATGCGGCCGGCGCGCGGGAGTGGTGCGCACCGAGTGGACACGGTGCGGTGGAGTGGGCCGGGTGGAGACGGTGCGTTTCTCCTTGACCTGAGCTGAGGACCCTGTTGGCCAATTCCACTGGGTAGCTGTTGGGCGGCCGTATGCGGTCAAGGGGAAACACAGGAGGCCAAAGGGAAACTGTGCCCGGAATGTCCGTCCAGTCGTTCTTGGTCAAGGGGTTCGGTGCTGGCCGTAGGCGGCGGAAGTGGGACATGCGGCGGCTGCCGCGCGGTGTCTCGGTGATAAAGGCGTCGATGCGCGAGAGGTTAAGGGCGGCCGCTGTGAACTGATGCTGAAGGTGCGTCTTGGCGACGCCGTGGTAGCGAGAACGTCGCAGTCCCATTTGCCGGACGCCTTACGAGATCGTGCTCTCGATGCCCGCGCAGGTCTGGTAGCGCCGCCGCCACTCGTCGGTCTTCTGCTCTTCGCGTGCCTTGTGGAGTGCTTCGATTCAATGACCACACTGAAAGACCTCACTGGCCGGGTGACCGATTGTCTCGCTCAGCCCTGCATGTCCAGTCCAGGTCGACGGCGGCTGCCAGCCTCTCGCCTTCGTCTTGACTGACGGACTGGCCCTACTCAGGCCGGAGTTGAGTATGTGCGCTCATGCCAGGTGCTTGTTGCACCGCCAGGATTGGTGCAGCGGCGCAGCAAGGAGCGCCGGTCTGATGCAGCTGATCCTGTTGGGGGAAGATCTCATGTCGCGTCGTACCGTTCTGTCCGTTACCGCCGGTGTTGTCGTCCTGGGCGGTGCCGGAGCCTTCGCTCTGGCCTACGCCGGGGGCCAGTCTCCGGTGCTGGCGCACAACACGGCCCGTTACGCTGCCCCCGAAGGTGATCGGGATGGTTCGTTGACCTTCACCACTGACGTCACGGCGTCCTCCGGGGTGAAGACCGTGAAGGTTCTGGCCTGGCCGGCGAAGTCGTCGGTCGCGAAGAAGGGGCTGACCGTCAAGGAAATGGCGGCTGCGGAGACGGCGGTGTGCAAGCCGGCCGGTGGGGACACCGTGCGCTGCACCTACAAGGTCGCCGTCACGCGCGCCGATGCCGAGACGTCCCCGCGCGGCCTGTGGCACGTCGCCGTCCTGGCCACCGACAAGGACGGCGACACGACGCTGGACACGAAGGCGGCCGACTTCACCGTAGTGTGATCCACACGCACGTGATCGTGGCACCCTGCAGTGCAGGTCATGTGCGCCCGCATATCCGGGAAAGCACGAACGAGCCGTAGCGGATGACGGCCGACGGCGAGGATTTCGAGGTCCGCCGGCCGGACGGCAAGCCGGGCTCCTACGACTTCACCTGGCCGACCGGACCAGACCCGCACTACGGGTTCGGGTTCAGCACTCACCCCTCCGGCGCCGTCCAGCAGGGCACAACTTGAGTAGCCATCCGGGAATTCCTCTTGCAGGTGGACCCTGGTACGGGAGACATCATGTAGTCACCACTCCGGGACCAAGGCGTGAGCTGCTCGGCCTTCTGCAGCTCACCTCTCATGGCTCGGCCTTGCCCCCACGGCCCTGTGTATCCGCAGCACCGTCCGGTGATCGCCGCGAGCCTCGGCATGGGCCCGCACCAACGTGAACCGTGGCAGCCTGTACGGGGAGGGAGGAGCCCTTCGCGATTTCACCGCCGACCGCTCCGGCGCATCCTCGTCCGCCCGTGATCGAGGCCCTGAGCTGCCTGCTGGACGACTTCGGCTACGACACTATCTCCCGCAGAGGCCGGTGCAGCCCAAACCACATGTCGTCAATCGCAGCCGCCATTCTCACCCTCGAGCGTCACCGCTGAAAAGGCTCAGTCACACGCGCCTCACCAACGCCGAGCACCGCCAGTAGACGACTTCACCGTCAACCAGCGCACATCTGCGTAGCGCTCCCCCCACTCAGCGGCCCGAGACGCCGCGCCCTGCACCACGTCACTGACTGCCCGCCGCCCCGCGCGGTGCACCACGGGTTCGGCTGGCCGACTGGGTGCTGCCGTGAGCGGGAGCAGCACCAGGTGGGTGGCGGCGTCGGCGACGGGTACAGCGCCATGCGCAGCCGAGCAGCGTCGGCGAGCTGCTCCAGGCGCTCGCGCTGCTCCGGCGACGGGTGTGGCGGGGTCGGGGCAACCATGGGGGCGTCCGTACTTGAGGGAGTGGTCCCGGCACCCTCACCGCTCCTGGGTGGCTTCGGGGGCGGGCGGCCGGTCGCGTCCCGGCATCTGGCGCGGTGACTTCGTTGTCCGTCCCGCCGTGCGGGCCAGCACGTCGCGTCACGGCCGGAGGCCCTGGCCTTGGCCGGGGCCGGGCTGCTGGCGCTGCTGCTCATACTCTTGGCGGTGCTGGTCGACCGGACTGGCCAGGTCGGCGGCCCGGGCCTGTCGGTCCTCGACGGTGCGGCGGCGGGTGTCGGGGGCGCGGGTGAAGGTGGCCAGCCGGTCCAAGTTCTGGGTGTGCGCAGCCACGTCGTCGGGTCGGTCGTGCGACCCTCCAGGGACACCTCGGGCATCGCGGATTGCTGACGGGCCTGGACGGCGGCGGCCCGCTGCACCGATGTCAGGGCGACGTCCCGGCCCGGTGGTCGACGGTATGAGGAGTGGACGCCCTCTCGCCCTCGAGGTCGCGGTGATCGACGGGTGCGGTTGAGGCCGAGGTCGTCGCCTCGGTGGCAGTGGCGGTGCTGGCTCAGATGCGGGCGTCACGGATCGCGTTCTGCACGGCAAGGCTCGCCACCCGGGCCCGCTCGTAGCGGCTGGACTCCCGCGACGGGTGCCTTGGGCGGGCGATCCACCACCGGTGCGGCAGCGGGAGGCAGCCGCTGCGCGAGAGACACGGCGCCAAGCACGTTCTCGCCTTCCACGTGTCTGCCGGCCGGCGTAGTCGGCTCTCGGCCGCTGCCACCGAAGCATCAACCGGATAGTCGATCCGAATTTGTGCTACCGTCCGGGACTAAGTGGATGATCTATCCGATTGCTTGCCGGGGTGGAGGAGCACGTGAAGAAGACAGCAGTGGTCACGGCCGGAACAGGTGGCATCGGCCTGGAGACGGCGCTGGGGCTTGCCGTCGCCGGGTTCGCGGTCACGGTGATCGGGCGCGACGCCGGACGGGGAGCCAAGGCTGTCGAACGGATCAACGCGACGGGCCCGGTGCACCCGGCTCGGTTCCTGTCCGCGGACCTCGCCTCGCTCGACCAGGTGCGTGTGCTCGCCAAGACGATCGCGGTCGACCACGCGGCCTCGGGGGAACCGCTGACGGTGCTGGTCAACAACGTCGGGGCGATGTTCGTCGAGCGTCAGACCCGGGGCGGTGTCGAGGCGTCGTTCGTTGTCAACCACCTCTCGCCCTACCTGCTGACCGAACTGCTGCTGCCCACACTCTCGGCCGGTGTGCCGAGCAGGGTCGTGAACGTGACGTCGGGCGCGGTCGCCGTGGCCAAGCGCGTGTTCGACGATGTCGAGCCGCCGGGCGGCTACTACGGCTTCCACTGGTACGGTCGCGCCAAGCTCGCCAACTTGGCCTACACCCTGGAGTTGGCAGAGCGGCTGAACGGCAGTGGTGTCTCGGTCTTTGCCGCCGATCCCGGAGGGGCCGCGACCGACATGACCAACGGCACCATGACCGACCCTAAGATCGTCTCGCCCGTCCTGCAGCTGCTGTGGCCTCTGGTGCGCCGCACATTCGAACGCTCGACCTCGGGACCGGCGTCCGCGGCGGCCAGGCCCTCCATCGCGGCCGCCACCGACGAGACCCTGACGGGCCGAACCGGCATCGTCATCGGCGCCCAGGCGCACCCGGTCGCCCCGCACCGGACTGCGGCCGACCCCCGCGTCGCCGAAGCTGTACGCCGACTCAGCGAACGGCATGCGCCGCTCACCCCTACCTGAGTGTCGTACGCGCGGCGCGGCACTGCAGGTACCGGGCGGGCGACGGAACCATTCGGATGAACCATCCGATTAGCATGGCCTCATGACGACGCCTCTACGCAAGGACGCGGCCCGCAACTGGCAGCGGATCCTCTCCGTCGCCCGCGACCTGGTCGACGAGGGCACACCGTTGCAGCTCAACGACGTCGCACGCCGGGCTGGGCTCGGGGTCGGCACCGTCTACCGTCACTTCGCCACGCCCGAGGCGCTGCTGGAGACCGTCGCCGCGCCATGCCTCGAGGCCTTGGCCGCCCACGGCCAGCAGGCGCTGACCGATGCCGACCCCTGGCGCGGCCTGACGGGCTTCCTCTTCCACACCGTCGAGGCGCAGGTCACCGATGCCGCCTTGCCCCCCGTCGCCGCCGCCGCCACGGACGCCGTGCCGCGCACCACGGAACTCAAGAAGTCACTTGCGTCGGCCGGCGCCACCCTCCTCGCCCGGGCCCGCGATGCCGAAATGGTCCGCCCCGACCTCGCCGCCGCCGACCTCGTCCCGCTCATGTGCGGCATCGCCCACGCCGTGAGCGTCCACGGCGGCACCCCCGCCGACCGGGTCGACACCGCACACCGCTACCTCGCCGCCCTCCTCGAAGGCTTGCGCACGACACCACCGGGCGCGTAGACGTCGTTTCTTATGGCCTGATCGTTCGTTGATCCGTGCATGACGGATCTCGTGAAGCGGCTGGTGCCGGACGAGTTGTGGGTGCTGTTCGGGCGGGTGGTGCCACCGACTGAGGTGATACGTCCGCAGGGCGGTGGCCGACGCCGAGCCGGAGACCGTGAAGCCCTGGCCGCGATCATCTTCGTGGCCACGTCGGGCTGCACCTGGCGGCAGCTCCCGCCGGTGTTCGGCCCCGCCTGGCCCACGGTCTACCGCAGGTTCGCCCAGTGGAGTCGGGACCGGGTCTGGGCCCGGCTCTACCGGGTAATCCTCGACGAACTCGGAGCGCGGGGCGAGCTGGACTGGTCGCGGTGTGCGATTGACTCGGTCAGTCTGCGGGCGGCAAAAGGGGGCCTTTGACGGGACCAAATCCGACCGACCGAGGCAAGCTGGGATCGAAGATCCACCTGATCTGCGACCGGAACGGGCTGCCGCTGTCCCTGGGCATCTCCGGCGCGAACATGCACGACAGCCAGGGTCTGGAACCGCTCGTGCGTGGCATCCCACCCATCCGGTCCCGTCGTGGGCCCCGGCGCCGGCGCCCGGCGAAACTGCACGCGGACAAGGGCTACGACTACGACCGTGCACGTCGATGGCTCCGCAAGCGCGGCATCCGCCCCCGCATCGCCCGCAAAGGCGTTGAGTCCTCACAACGGCTGGGCCGACACCGCTGGGTGGTCGAGAGAACCGTGTCCTGGCTGGCCGGCTGCCGAAGGCTCCACCGTCGCTATGAACGCAAGGTCGAGCACTTCCTCGCCTTCGTCGGTATAGCCGCAGCCCTCATTGGCTACCGCCGGCTGGCGCCCTGCTCAAGGCCTGAGCCGATTCTGCTGTACGTCGAAGCAGACCAGCCCCATGGACTCCGCTGCGGCTGCCGCATAGGGGGACGCCTCCTCGGCCATGCTCCACCGCATGGGGAAGTAGATCAGCGGACCACTGGCCTCGCCGATCAACGGCCCGGTTGACCAGGGCGAGGTGTCCTCCTCGTCCTCGGTGAGGTCGCACCACCGCTCAAGCAGCACGGCCACGTAGGCCGCGATGCGTTCGGATGGAGGTTCTTCCACCTCGCTGACGATGTAGCGGTTGTACAGGTCGTTGAAGACCCGGGCGGCGGCCTTGTCATCCGCCGGCCTCTCGCCTTCCCAGACAGCAAGGTCGTAGCTCATGCCCGGAGGCTCTCATGCCGCTCTGACAGCCATAAGAAACGACGTCTCAGAGGTTGTTTTCACCTGTAATGCCTGCCTATACGGCGATTCTTGGCGTGTGGGATTGCGGTGCGGAAGAGGTAGTGGGTGTGGTCGGGGCCTGTGGGTCAGGCGGGGTGACAGGTGGGGCGGGATGTGGTTCGTTCCTGTCTCATCCCAGGACGCCCGGTCTTTGTGGCTGCGTGCTTCTGTCGCTGCTGCTGTGCGCCTGGGCGCACTCGATCCGGGGCGATACGCCGGAAGCATGCCGACGCGACGCCCGTATCCGAGTGATCTGTCCGATGCCCGCTGGGAGTTGATCGAGCCGGTGCTCTCGGCCTGGCGCTTCGAGCGCCGCGGCAGGGCTCTGGACTTCGGCCGGCCGCCCGAGCACGACCTGCGCGAGATCA
>NZ_JBEZWU010000047.1:0-25715 GCF_040637655.1 Streptomyces sp. NPDC028722 | reverse complement strand
CGGTGATGCGGAAGCTTTGGACGAGGCGCTGGCCGTGCTGGAGGCGGACGGTGTGCGGGTGCGCCGGGTCGCGGTGGATTACGCCTCGCACACCCTTCATGTCGAGGCGATCGAGACGGCGTTGGGGGAGGCGTTCGCGGACATCCGCAGCCAGGCGCCGGTGGTGCCGTTCTTCTCCACGGTGACCGGTACCTGGGTGCGCGACGAAGATGCCCTGGACGGTGGTTACTGGTACCGCAATCTGCGTGGCCAGGTCCGTTTCGGGCCGGCGATCGCCTCCCTCCTCGCCGGGGGCCACACGGTGTTCGTCGAATCAAGCGCCCACCCCGTCCTGCTCCAGCCGGTCAACGAGATCTTCGACGAGGCCGCCGACGACAACGTCCGCCTCCGTGCCGTCGCCGCCGGTTCGCTGCGGCGCCAAGAGGGCGGCCTACCAAGGCTGTTGGCGTCGATGGCGGAACTGTTCGTCAAGGGCGTGGCGGTCGACTGGACGGGTGTGCTGCCCGAGGGCGCCGAGACCGCCGACGTGGAACTGCCGACGTACGCCTTCGACCGGCAGCACTTCTGGCTGCGCGAGGCGGAGACCACCACGGACGCCGCCACGGCCGAGGGCGCCGAGACCGACTTCTGGTCCGCCGTCGAACAGGCCGACACCGACTCCCTCGCCGAACTGCTCGACCTGGCCGCGGCCGACCAGCGCGACGCGCTGCGCACGGTCGTCCCCGTGCTGGCCGACTGGCGCGGCCGGCGGCGCGAGCGGTCGGCGGCGGAGAAGCTGCGCTACCACGTCACCTGGCGGCCCGTGGACCAGGAGGGCGCCGGTGTTCCGGCCGGTACCTGGCTGGCCGTCGTGCCGGCGGCGGCGCCGACCGGATCGGTGCCGGCCGAGCTGCTGCGGGAACTCACCGCGCAGGGACTGGACGTCGTCCCGCTGGAGGTCGCGGTGGCCGACGCCACCCGCGACCGGCTCGGCGCACGTCTGTCCGCCGTCCTCGCCGAGCACGCCGTGGCCGGTGTGCTGTCACTGCTCGCGCTCGACCCGGCCGGCGAGGAGGACGACACCGGGGAGTGCGGTCCCCAGGACCCGGTTCCGCTGACGGCGGCCACCGTCGCGCTGGTCCAGGCCCTGGGCGACACCGGGGTCACACAGCCGCTGTGGTGCCTGACCCGGGGCGCGGTCAACACCGGCATCCAGGACACCGTCACCGCACCGGCCCAGGCGGCCGTCTGGGGCATCGGCCGGGCCGCCGCCCTGGAACGCGGCGACCGCTGGGGCGGGCTGATCGACCTGCCCGCCACCCCCGACAGCCGGACCGTCCGGCATCTGCTCGGCGCGCTCGACGCCGCAGGCGACGACGACCAGCTGGCCGTACGCCGGTCCGGAGTGCACACCCGCAGGCTGCTGCGCAAGACCGCCCCCGACCCGGCCGCCGGCTCCGGCTGGCAGCCCCGCGGCACCGTCCTGGTGACCGGCGGCGCCGAGGGCCTGGGCCGGCACGCCTCCCTGTGGCTCGCCCGGTCCGGTGCCCGCCGGCTCCTCGTCACCACCACCGCCGCCGCTCCCGGGGACGCCGTCGCCGCACTCCGCGCCGAGGTGGCCGCGCTCGGCACCGGCACCACCGTCGAGACGTGCGCCGACACCGACCGGACCGCCCTCGGCCACCTGCTCGCCGGGGCTCCCGGTGACCAGCCGCTCACCGCCGTCGTGCACACCGCCGACATCGCCCGCACCAGCACCGTGGACGACACCGGCGTACCCGAACTCACCGAGGTGTTCTCCGCCAAGGTGGACACCGCCCGGTGGCTCGCCGGACGGTTCGCGGACACCCCGCTCGACGCGTTCGTGGTCTTCTCCTCCATCGCCGGGATCTGGGGCGGCGGCGGACAGGGCCCGTCCGGCGCCGCCAACGCCGTCCTCGACGCCCTCGTGGAATGGCGCCGCGGCCACGGCCACCCCGCCACCGCGATCGCCTGGGGCGCCCTCGACGAGGTCGGCGTCGGCATGGACGAGGACACCCTCACCCAGCTGCGCCGGCGCGGTGTCCTGCCCATGGCCCCGCACATCGCCGTCACCGCCTTCGAACAGGCCGTCCAGGCCCAGGAGAAGGCCGTCACCGTCGTCGACATGGACTGGGACGCCTTCATCCCGGCGTTCACCTCGGTCCGGCCCAGCCCGCTGTTCGCCGACCTGTCCGAGGCGCAGGCCGCCCTGCGGGCCACCCAGCCGGACACCGGCGACGGCGACACCACCGCCGGCCTCGTGCAGTCCCTCCGCGACGTCCCCGAGGCCGACCAGAACCGCCTCCTGCTCCGGCTGGTCTGCGGACACGCCGCCACCGTCCTCGGACACAGCGGCGCCGAGAGCATCGGAGCCCTCCAGGCCTTCCAGGAGGTCGGCTTCGACTCGCTCGCCGCCGTCAACCTGCGCAACAGCCTGCACGTGGCGACCGGCCTGCGGCTGCCCGCCACCCTCATCTTCGACTACCCCACGCCGGACGCCCTCGTCGGCTATCTGCGCTCCGAACTGCTCCGGGACGCCGACGACGGGCTCGACGGGCGGGAGGACGACCTCAGGCGGGCACTCGCCGCCGTCCCCCTCGCCCGGTTCAGGGAAGCCGGCGTCCTGGACACCCTGCTCGGCCTGGTGGACACCGAGGACGCGCCCGCGTCCGACACGGCGGAACCGGCCGGGAACGACGAGACCCTGATCGACGCCATGGACGTTGCCGACCTCGTGCAGCGTGCTCTGGGCAGGACGAGCTGACCCCATGACAGCGGACGTACCACGGAGGACGGATATGTCGGGCCCGGACGACCAGATCGTCAACGCGCTGCGCGCCTCCCTCAAGGAGAACGCTCGGCTCCAGCAGGAGAACGGCAAACTCGCGGCGGCCGCTGCCGAGCCCATCGCCATCGTCTCCATGGCCTGCCGGTACGCGGGGGGCATCCGCACCCCGGAGGACCTGTGGCGGGTGGTGACCGACGGCACCGACGTCTACACCGCGTTCCCCGAGGACCGCGGCTGGGACCTGGAGGGCCTCTACCACCCCGACCCGGACAACCCCGGCACGACGTACGTCCGCGAAGGCGCCTTCCTGCACGAGGCCGCCGAGTTCGACGCCGCCTTCTTCGGCATCTCGCCGCGCGAGGCCCTCGCCATGGACCCGCAGCAGCGCCAGCTGCTCGAGGTGAGCTGGGAGACCCTGGAACGGGCCGGCATCGACCCGCACTCCGTGCGCGGCAGCGACATCGGCGTCTTCGCCGGCATCGTCCACCAGGACTACGCCCCCGACCTCAGCGGCCACGAGGGCTATCTCAGCCTGGAACGCGCCCTGGGCACCGCGGGCGGTGTCGCCTCCGGCCGCGTCGCCTACACCCTCGGCCTGGAGGGACCCGCGGTCACCGTCGACACGATGTGTTCGTCCTCCCTCGTCGCCATCCACCTGGCCAGCCAGGCACTGCGCCGCGGCGAGTGCTCCATGGCCCTCGCGGGCGGCTCCACCGTGATGGCCACCCCCGGCGGCTTCGTCGGCTTCGCCCGCCAGCGCGGCCTCGCCTTCGACGGCCGCTGCAAGTCCTACGCCGCCGCCGCCGACGGCTCCGGCTGGGCCGAGGGCGTCGGTGTCGTCCTGCTGGAGACGCTGTCGCAGGCCCGGGAGCGCGGCCACCGCGTCCTCGCCGTGGTCCGCGGCTCGGCCGTGAACCAGGACGGCGCCTCCAACGGCCTGACCGCCCCCAACGGCCCCTCCCAGCAGCGCGTCATCCGCAAGGCGCTGAGCGGCGCCGGACTGAGCACCTCCGACATCGACATGGTGGACGGGCACGGCACCGGCACCGTCCTCGGCGACCCCATCGAGGCCCAGGCGATCCTCGCCACCTACGGCCAGGACCGCCCTGCCGGACAGCCGCTGCGGCTGGGCTCCGTGAAGTCGGCCATCGGCCACACCCAGGCCGCCTCCGGCGTCGCCGGCGTCATCAACATGGTGCAGGCCCTGCGTCACGGCCTGATGCCGGCCAGCCGCCACATCGATGCCCCCACCCCGCAGGTCGACTGGTCGTCCGGCGCCGTGGAACTGCTCACCGAGGCCCGGCAGTGGCCCGAGACCGGCCGGCCGCGCCGCGCCGGCGTCTCCGCGTTCGGCGCCAGCGGCACCAACGCCCACCTGATCCTGGAACAGGCCCCGGAGCAGGACGCGCCGGCCGCCGCCGGGACGACCCCGGCCGGTGCCGTGCCGCTGGTGGTGTCGGCGGCCTCCGCCGCGTCGCTCACCGGCCAGGCCGGCCGCCTCGCCGCCTACCTGGACGGCACGGACACCCCCCTCGCGGACATCGCGGGCACCCTCGCCACCCGCCGCGCGGTGCTCGGCGAACGCGCCGTCGTGGTCGCGGAGACCCGCGACGAGGCACTGGCCGCGCTGACCGCCCTCGCCCGCGACGAGCAGGCCCCCGGAACGGTCCGGGGTGCCGCCGGCGGCGCCGGGTCCGGCAAGACCGTCCTGGTCTTCCCCGGCCAGGGCACCCAGTGGATCGGCATGGGCCGCGAACTCCTGGACACCTCACCGGTGTTCGCCGCGCGGATCGAGGAGTGCGCCCGGGCCCTGGAACGCTGGGTGGACTGGGACCTGAAGGCCGTGCTGCGCGGCGACGCCGACACCGGTCTGCCGGCCCGCGTCGACGTGGTGCAGCCCGCGAGCTTCGCCGTCATGGTCGGCCTGGCCGCCGTGTGGGCGTCCGTGGGCGTCGTGCCGGACGCGGTGGTCGGCCACTCGCAGGGTGAGATCGCCGCCGCCTGCGTCGCCGGCGCCCTCACACTGGACGACGCCGCCCGCATCGTCGCCGTCCGCAGCCAGGTCATCCGCGGCCGGCTCGCCGGACTGGGCGGCATGGCTTCCGTCGCGCTCACCGAGGACGACGTCACCGCCCGGCTGGAGCGGTGGGCCGGCCGGGTCGAGGTGGCCGCCGTCAACGGCCCGGCCTCCGTCGTGATCGCCGGTGACGCCGAGGCCCTCGACGAGGTCCTGGACACCCTGGAGGACCAGGGCGTGCGGGTCCGGCGCATCGCCGTGGACTACGCCTCGCACAGCCGGCACGTCCAGGCCGTGCAGGAGGCCCTCACCGAGGCCTTCGCGGACATCCGCGGCCAGGCCCCCGCCATCCCGTTCCTGTCCACCGTCACCGGCGAGTGGGTCCGTGACGCGGGCGTCCTGGACGGCGGCTACTGGTACCGCAACCTGCGCCGCCAGGTCCGCTTCGGCCCGGCCGTCGCCACCCTCCTCGCCGAGGGCCACACCGTGTTCGTCGAGTCCAGCGCCCACCCCGTCCTCGTCCAGCCGGTCACCGAGATCGCCGACGCCGCCGACGCCGTGGTCACCGGCTCGCTGCGCCGTGACGACGGCGGCCTGCGCCGCCTGCTCACCTCCATGGCCGAGGTCTTCGCCGGCGGCGTGGCCGTCGACTGGAAGGGCATCCTGCCCGAGGCCGCCCGCACCGCCCACGTCGACCTGCCGACGTACGCCTTCGACCGCCGCCGCTACTGGATCCAGCTCACCCCCAGCGGCGGCGACGCCGCCTCCCTCGGCGTGACCGGCACCGACCATCCGCTGCTCGGCGCGCTGGTGCCGCTGCCGCAGACCGACGGACTGGTCCTCACCTCCCGGTTGTCCCTGCGCACCCACCCCTGGCTGGCCGACCACGCCATGCAGGGCGTGGTCATCGTCCCGGGCACCGTCTACGTCGACCTCGCGGTGCGCGCCGGCGACGAGTTCGGCTGCGGCACCCTGGAGGAACTCGTCATCGAGGCGCCGCTGGTGCTGCCCCCGCAGGGCGGCGTCCGCGTCCAGGTCGCCGTCGGCGGCCCCACCGCGAACGGCGCGCGCACCGTCGACGTGTACTCGCTGCGCGAGGACGCCGGCGAGGACGGGCACGGCGAGTGGACCCGGCACGCCACCGGCCTGCTGTCCAGCGTGCCCGCCCGGTTCACCGCGCCCGCCGCCGATTTCACCGCCTGGCCGCCGCCGGGCGCCGAACCCGTCGCCATCGACGACTTCTACGCTGCCCTCGTCGCCCGCGGCTACTCCTACGGCCCCGCCTTCCAGGGACTGCGCGGCGTGTGGCGGCGCGGCGAGGAACTCTTCGCCGAGGCGGCCCTGCCGCAGGACCACCGGGAGGACGCCGACAAGTTCGCCATCCACCCGGCGCTCCTCGACGCCGCCCTGCACACCAACGCCTTCGCCAACCCGGACGACGACCGCAACGTCCTGCCGTTCGCCTGGAACGGCCTCGTCCTGCACGCCGAGGGCGCCTCCGCCCTGCGGGTGCGGGTCGCGCCCGCCGGCCCCGACGCCCTGTCCTTCCAGGCCGCCGACGAGACCGGCGACCTGGTGCTGACCATGGACTCCCTGGTGTCCCTGCCGGTCTCCGCCGAACAGCTCGGCGCCGCGGCCGGCGGGAACCAGGACGCCCTGTTCGCCGTCGACTGGGTGCCGCTGCCCGCCGCCGAGGACGCCACCACCGCACCCACCTGGGTGCCGGTCGCCGACGCCGACGCCGTGCGCGCCCTCGCCGCCCGCGACAGCGTGCCCGCCGCGGCGGTCCTGGACGCCTACAGCGACGGCGCCGACGCCCAGACCCTGACCTGCCGCGTCCTGGCCGTCCTCCAGGCCTGGCTGACCACACCCGGCCTCGAAGCCGCCCGCCTGGTGGTCGCCACCCGGGGAGCGGTCCCCGCGGGCGGCGACGCCACGGTCACCGACCCGGCCGGCGCGGCCGTCTGGGGCCTCGTCCGCGCCGCCCAGGCCGAGAACCCCGACCGGGTCGTCCTGGCAGACCTCGACCCGGCCACCGCAGCCGGGGCCGGGCCCGTCCTCGCGCAGCTCCTCGCCACCGGCGAACCGCAGCTCGCCGTCCGTGGCACCGTCCTGTCGGCACCCCGTCTGGTCCGCGCGGACCAGACCGACACCACCGCCGACGCCGCCGACCCCACCGGTGCGGCGGACACCGTCACCGACGCCGGGACCCCCGCCTTCGACCCCGACGGCACCGTCCTGATCACCGGCGGCACCGGCTCGCTCGGCGCGCTCGTCGCCCGGCACCTCGTCCAGCGGCACGGCGTACGCCACCTGGTGCTGGCCGGCCGGCGCGGCCCCGACGCCACCGGTGCCGCCGCCCTGACGGCCGACCTGACCGGCCTCGGCGCGGACGTCTCCGTCGTCGCCTGCGACGTCTCCGACCGGGATGCGGTCGCCGCGCTGCTGCGCGGCCTGCCGGCCGAGCAGCCACTGACCGGTCTGGTGCACCTCGCCGGCATCCTCGACGACGGCGTGATCAGTGCCCTCACCGAGGAGCGGATCGCCGGGGTCTTCGCCCCCAAGGCCACCGCCGTACGGCATCTGGACGAACTGACCCGGGAACTCGCGCCCGCCCTGCGCTCGTTCGTGGTGTTCTCCTCCGCCGCCGCCCTCCTCGGCTCCGCCGGTCAGGGCAACTACGCGGCTGCCAACGCCTTCCTGGACGCCCTCATGGCCCACCGCCGCGCGGCCGGGCTGCCCGGCGTCTCCCTCGCCTGGGGCCTGTGGGAGCAGAGCGCCGGTCTGACGGCGCACCTCAGCGAGACCGACCAGGCCCGGATGAGCCGCGGTGGCGTCCTCGCGCTCACCGCCGACGAGGGCCTCGCCCTCCTGGACACCGGCCTGCGCGCCGACCGGGCCCTGCTGGTCCCCATCAAGCTGGACCTGCGCGCGCTGCGCTCCGACGCGGCCTCCGGCTCCGCCGTGCCGCACCTGCTGCGCGGCCTGGTCCGGGCCGGCCGGCGCTCCGCGCGGGCCGCCGCCGGTGACGGCAGCGCTCTCCTGCGCCGCCTCGCCGGTCTCGCCGAGGCCGAGCAGGACGCCGTCCTGCTCGGCGTCATCCAGGCCGAGGCCACCGCCGTCCTCGGCTTCAGCGGGCCCGAACTCGCCCAGGGAACCCGCGGGTTCGGCGACATCGGTTTCGACTCGCTCACCGCGATCGAACTGCGCAACCGGCTGTCCGCCGCCACCGGCGTCAAACTGCCCGCCACGCTCATCTTCGACTACCCCACGCCGGTGGCGCTCGCCCGCCATCTGCGCGAGGAACTCGGCGAGAGCACGGCCGGCGCCGCCGCCCCCGCGGTCACCGCCACCGACCCCGACGAGCCCATCGCCATCGTCGGCATGGCCTGCCGGCTGCCGGGCGGCGTCACCGATCCGGCCGGCCTGTGGCGGCTGGTCCTCGACCGCCGCGAGGGCATGACGGGCTTCCCCGACGACCGCGGCTGGAACCTGGACGAGCTGTTCGACGCCGACCCCGACAAGGCCGGCACCTCCTACGTCCACAAGAGCGGATTCCTCCAGGGCGCCGCCGAGTTCGACGCCGAGTTCTTCGGCATCTCCCCCCGTGAGGCGCTGGCCATGGACCCCCAGCAGCGGCTGCTGCTGGAGGCGACCTGGGAGGCCCTGGAGAACGCCGGGATCGACCCCGGCTCCACCCGCGGCGCCGACGTCGGCGTCTTCTCCGGCGTCTCCATCCACGACTACCTGGAGTCCCTCAGCAACATGCCCCCCGAGCTGGAGGGCTACGTCACCACCGCGACCGCGGGCAGTGTCGCCTCGGGCCGGGTGTCGTACGTGTTCGGCTTCGAGGGTCCCGCGGTCACCGTCGACACGGCCTGTTCCTCCTCCCTCGTCGCCATGCACCTGGCGGCCCAGGCGCTGCGGCAGGGCGAGTGCTCGCTGGCACTGGCCGGCGGGGTCGCCGTGATGGGCTCGCCGATCGGTGTGCTCGGCATGTCCCGCCAGCGCGGCCTCGCCGCGGACGGCCGGGTCAAGGCGTTCTCCGCGGGCGCCGACGGCACCGTCCTGTCCGAGGGCGTGGGCATCGTCGTCCTGGAACGCCTGTCGGCGGCCCGCCGCAACGGGCACCGGGTGCTGGCGGTGCTGCGCGGCAGCGCGGTCAACCAGGACGGCGCCTCGAACGGCCTGACCGCCCCGAACGGCCCCTCGCAGCAGCGGGTCATCCGCCGGGCGCTGGCCGCCGCCGGGCTGGCCGCCGCCGACGTGGACGCAGTGGAGGCGCACGGCACGGGCACCGCGCTCGGGGATCCGATCGAGGCGCAGGCCCTGCTCGCCACCTACGGCCGCGACCGCGAACAACCCCTGTGGCTCGGCTCGTTGAAGTCCAACATCGGGCACACGCAGGCCGCCGCCGGGGTCGCCGGTGTCATCAAGATGGTCCAGGCGCTGCGCCACGGCGTCCTGCCGCCCACCCTCAACGTCACCGAGCCGACCCCGCAGGTCGACTGGTCGGCCGGGGCCGTCGAGCTGGTGACCGAGGCCCGGCAGTGGCCCGAGTCCGGCCGTCCGCGCCGGGCCGGCGTCTCCTCCTTCGGCATCAGCGGCACCAACGCCCACCTCATCCTGGAGCAGGCCCCCGAGGAGCCGGCCGCCGCGCCGGCGGCCCCGGCCGACGGCCCCGTGCCGCTGGTGGTGTCGGCGGCCTCCGAGGGCTCACTGGCCGCACAGGCGGAACGGCTCGCCGCGTACACCGCGGACACCGACGCGCCGCTCGCGGACATCGCGGGCGTCCTCGTCACGCGCCGGGCCGCGCTGTCCGAGCGGGCCGTGGTGGTCGCCGAGTCCCGCGCGGAGGCGGTGGCCGCACTGGCCGCGCTGGCCCGGGGCGAATCGGCCGCCGGGCTGGTGACCGGCGGCGCGGGCACCGCGGGACGGACGGTACTGGTCTTCCCCGGCCAGGGCTCCCAGTGGACCGGCATGGGCCGCGAACTGCTGGAGACCTCACCGGTGTTCGCCGAGCGGATCGAGGAGTGCGCCCGCGCCCTGGAACCCTGGACCGACTGGGACCTGAAGGCGGTGCTGCGCGGCGAGGCCGACGCCGCTCTCGTCGCCCGCGTCGACGTCGTCCAGCCGGCGAGCTTCGCGGTGATGATCGCCCTGGCGGCCGTGTGGGCGTCCGTGGGCGTCGTACCGGACGCGGTGGTCGGCCACTCGCAGGGCGAGATCGCCGCGGCGTGCGTGGCCGGTGCGCTGTCGCTCGACGACGCGGCCCGCATCGTCGCCGTACGCAGCCGGGTGATCGCCGGTGAACTCGCGGGCCGGGGCGGCATGGCCTCCGTGGCCCTGCCCGAGGCCGACGCCGCCGCCCGGATCGCCGCGTGGGACGGCCGGGTCGAGGTCGCCGCCGTCAACAGCCCCTCGTCGGTGGTCATCGCCGGCGACGCCGAGGCCCTCGACGAGGCGCTGGCCGCGCTGGAGACCGACGGCGTGCGCGTCCGGCGCGTCGCCGTGGACTACGCCTCCCACACCCGGCACGTCGAAGCCATCGAGAACACCCTCGCCGAGGCGCTCGCCGAGATCCGCGGGCAGGCGCCGCTGGTGCCGTTCTACTCCACGGTGACCGGCGACCGGGTGCGCGAGGCGGGCGTCCTGGACGGCGGCTACTGGTACCGCAACCTGCGGCAGCAGGTCCGCTTCGGACCGGCGATCGCCGCCCTCCTCGCCGAGGGCCACACGGTGTTCGTCGAGTCCAGCGCGCATCCCGTCCTCGTCCAGCCGGTCAACGAGATCACCGACGACACCCGGGCCGACGCGGTCGCCACCGGCTCCCTGCGCCGCGAGGAGGGCGGCCTGCGCCGGCTGCTCACCTCGATGGCCGAGGTCTTCGTCCGGGGCGTTCCGGTCGACTGGACCGGTGTGCTGCCCGAGGGCACCGGCGCCGGCCACGTCGACCTGCCGACGTACGCCTTCGACCACCGCCCCTACTGGCTGAGGACCGCCCCGGCCACGGACGCCGCCTCGCTCGGCCAGGCTTCGGCCGACCACCCCCTGCTGGGCGCGGTCGTCCCGCTGCCCCAGTCGGACGGGCTGGTCCTCACCTCCCGCCTCTCCCTGCGCACCCACCCCTGGCTGGCCGACCACGTCGTCGGCGGCGCGGTCGTCGTCCCGGCCACGGCCCTGGTGGAACTGGCCCTGCGCGCCGGCGACGAGGCCGGCACCGCCACCCTGGACGAGCTGACGGTCGAGACACCGCTGCTGCTGCCCGAGGACGGTGGGATACGCGTCCAGGTCGCCGTCGGCGGCCCCGACGGGACCGGCGCGCGAACCGTCGACGTCTACGCGGCCGGCGAGGACCCCGAGGCCGGCGCCTGGACCCGGCACGCCACCGGACGGCTCTCACCCGCCCCGCTCACCACGCCGAGCGCGAGCGCCGACCTGACCCTGTGGCCACCGACCGGCGCCCGCCCGGCCGACATCGACGCGTTCTACGACGACCTGCTCCGCCTCGGCCACCCCCTCGGCCCCGCCTTCCGTGGCGTACGGACGCTGTGGCGGCGCGGCGACGAGGTCTTCGCCGAGGTCGCCCTGCCCGACGAACAGCGCGCGGGCGCCGAGCGGTTCGGCATCCACCCCGCGCTGCTCGACGCCTCCGTGCAGTCCGGGCTGCGGCACGCGGCCACGGTCGGCCAGGACGACGACGGGCAGCGGCTGTGGCAGCCCGCCGCCTGGCAGGGGCTGACCCTGCACGCCACCGGCGCGACCACGCTCCGCGTGCGGCTCGCCCCCTCCGGGGACGGGCGCCTGTCGCTGGAGGCCGCGGACGGCACGGGCGGCCTCGTCGTCACCCTGGACGCCCTGGGCTTCCTGCCGGTCGCCGCCGACCAGCTGACGCCGGCTCCCGCCGACGGCGCCCACTCCCTGTACCGCGTCGACTGGACCGACCTGCCCGCCCCCGAGGGGCAGCAGGTGCCGCAGTGGGTGCCGCTGTTCCACGCGGACGAGGTCGGCATCCTCGCCGGCGCGGCGACCGGCCCCGTGGTCGCCGTGGTCGAGGCCGTCACCCCCGACGGCACCGCCGAGCGCGCCGCGGACGGCGCGCTGTCCGTCACCGACCGGATGCTGGCCATGCTCCAGGCGTGGTTCGCCGCACCCGGGCTGGAGGAGTCCCGGCTGGTGATCCTGACCCGGGGCGCCGTCCCGGCCGGCGGCGACACCGCGGTGACGGACCCGGCCGGCGCGGCGGTCTGGGGCCTGGTCCGCGCGGCCCAGGCCGAGAACCCGGGCCGGATCGTCCTCATCGACACGGACACCGACCCCGACATCGCCTACGGCACCGCTGTCGAACCCCTCCTCGCGACCGTCCTCGCCTCCGGGGAACCGCAGGTGGCGGTGCGCGGCACGGCCCTGTCGGTGCCGCGTCTGGTGCGGGCGGAGCCGTCCGACGCCGAGGGCGAGCCGGTGGTGGCGTTCCGCCCCGAGGGCACGGTCCTGGTCACCGGCGGTACCGGTTCGCTGGGCGCGCTGGTCGCCCGTCACCTGGTCGTACGCCACGGGGTGCGGCACCTGGTGCTGGCCAGCCGGCGCGGCACGGAAGCCGAGGGTGCCGCCGAGCTGGTGGCCGAACTGTCGCAGCTGGGCGCCGAGTCGGTGTCCCTGTCGGCCGCCGACGTGTCCGACCGTACGCAGGTGGCACGGCTGCTGCACTCCGTACCCGCCGAGCATCCCCTGACGGGTGTGGTCCACACGGCCGGTGTCCTGGACGACGGCGTGATCGGCGCCCTCACCCCGGAACGGATGGCGGGCGTCTTCGCCCCCAAGGCCGGCGCCGCCGCCCACCTGGACGAGCTGACCCGCACCCTGGACCTCACCACGTTCGCCGTCTACTCCTCCGGCGCCGGCCTGTTCGGCTCGGCCGGACAGGGCAACTACGCCGCCGCCAACGCCTACCTCGACGCCCTGATGGCCCGCCGCCGCGCCGCCGGCCTGCCCGCGGTGTCCCTGGCGTGGGGCCTGTGGGAGCAGAGCACCGGCCTGACCGCCCACCTCAGCGACACCGACCAGGCCCGGATGAGCCGGGGCGGCGTCCGCGCCCTGACCCCCGACGAGGGCCTCGCCCTCTTCGACGCGGCCCTGGGCACGGGCGAGGCACTCCTCGTCCCCATCAAGCTGGACCTGCGGGCCGCCCGCGCCGACGCCGCCTCCGGCGGCGCCGTGCAGCCCCTGATGCGCGGCCTGATCCGCGTCGCCCGGCAGGCCGCCCGGACGGCCGCCGCGGACCGCACCGGCGGCGGCCTGGCCGACCGGCTCGCCGGACTCGGCCCGGACGAGCAGGAAACGCTCCTCCTCGACGTCGTGCGCGGCCAGGTCGCGGCCGTCCTCGGCCACGCGGGCGCCGACCAGGTCAGGGCGGACAAGGCGTTCAAGGACGCCGGCTTCGACTCCCTCACCTCCGTCGAACTGCGCAACCGTGTCCGGGAGGCCACCGGCCTGACCCTGCCGACCACCGTCGTCTTCGACTACCCGACCCCGCTCGCCCTCGCCCGCCATCTGCACAGCCACTTCGGGCACGTCACCGCGGCACCCGCCGGCCCGGAACCGGCCGTCGCCGCGGCCGGCCCCGGCGAGCCGATCGCCATCGTCGGCATGGCCTGCCGGCTGCCCGGCGGCGTCACCGGCCCCGAGGGCCTCTGGCGGCTGGTGGCGGAGGGCCGGGACGCGATGTCCGGCTTCCCGTCCGACCGGGGCTGGGACCTGGAGGGCCTGTTCGACTCCGACCCGGGACGCGTCGGGACCTCGTACGTCGACCAGGGCGGCTTCCTCCACGACGCCGGCCTGTTCGACGCGGGCTTCTTCGGTATCTCTCCGCGTGAGGCACTGGCGATGGACCCGCAGCAGCGGCTCCTGCTGGAGACCTCCTGGGAGGCACTGGAGCGGGCGGGCATCGACCCGACCTCCCTGAAGGGCACCGACGTCGGCGTGTTCTCCGGCGTGATGACCCAGGGCTACGGCTTCGGCGGTGAACTCCCGCCGGAGCTGGCCGGGTTCACCGCGACCGGCTCCGCGGGCAGCGTGGCCTCCGGCCGGGTGTCGTACGTCTTCGGCCTCGAGGGCCCCGCCGTGACCGTCGACACCGCCTGCTCCTCGTCGCTGGTCGCCCTGCACCTCGCGGCGCAGGCGCTGCGCAACGGTGAGTGCTCCATGGCCCTCGCCGGCGGCGCGACCGTCCTCGCCAACCCGTACACCTTCGTCGAGTTCTCCCGCCAGCAGGCCCTCTCGCCCGACGGCCGCTGCAAGGCCTTCGCGGACGGCGCGGACGGCACCGGCTGGGCCGAGGGCGCGGGTGTCGTCGTCCTGGAACGGCTTTCGGAGGCGCGCCGCAAGGGCCACCAGGTCCTGGCGGTCGTACGCGGCAGCGCCGTCAACCAGGACGGCGCCTCCAACGGGCTCACGGCGCCGAACGGGCCGTCGCAGCAGCGGGTGATCCGCAAGGCGCTGGCGAACGCCGGTCTCTCGGTGTCCGAGGTGGACGCCGTGGAGGCGCACGGCACGGGCACGGTCCTCGGTGACCCGATCGAGGCGCAGGCCCTGCTCGCCACCTACGGGCAGGACCGTGACGAGCCGCTGTGGATCGGGTCGGTGAAGTCCAACCTCGGCCACGCCCAGGCCGCGGCCGGTGTCGCCGGCGTCATCAAGACCGTCGAGGCACTGCGGCACGCGGTGCTGCCCCCCACGCTCCACGTCGACCAGCCGTCGACCGAGGTCGACTGGTCGGCGGGCGCGGTCGAGATCCTCACCGAGGCCCGGGCCTGGCCGGACACCGGCCGTCCGCGCCGCGCCGGCGTCTCCGCCTTCGGGGTCAGCGGCACCAACGCCCACGTCATCCTGGAACAGGCACCCGAGGAGGAACCGGCCGCGAAGCCGGTGGACCCCGCCGACGGTGTGCTGCCGCTGGTGGTGTCGGCCCGCGGCGCCGACGCGCTGGCCGGACAGGCCGGACGGCTCGCCGAGTTCGTCGGCGGCACCGACGCCCCTACGGCGGCCGTCGCCGGAGCGCTCGTCTCCCGGCGGGCCGTGCTCCCCGAACGGGCCGTGGTCGTCGCCGGCTCGCGCGAGGAGGCGGTGGCCGGGCTCGCGGCACTGGCGGCCGGCGAGTCGTCGCCGGTCGTGGTCACGGGCACGGAGAGCAGCGGTGGCACGGTCGTCGTGTTCCCCGGGCAGGGCTCCCAACGCCTGGGCATGGGAAGCGAGTTGTACGACCGGTACCCGGTGTTCGCCCGCGCCTTCGACGAGGCCTGCACCGCGCTCGACGCACAACTGGCCGGCTGGGCGGACCACCCCGTCAAGGACGTGGTGTTCGGCGAGGTCGGCAACGCCGGCGGCGGCCTGCTGGACCAGACCGTCTTCACACAGGCGGGTCTGTTCGCGGTGGAGTCGGCCCTGTTCCGGCTGGTGGAGTCGTGGGGTGTGCGGCCGGACGTGGTGGCCGGGCACTCGATCGGCGAGGTCGTCGCCGCGCATGTCGCCGGGGTGCTGTCCCTCACGGACGCGGCGGCACTGGTCGCCGCCCGCGGCCGGCTGATGCAGGCCCTCGCTCCGGTCGGCGCGATGGTCGCGGTGGCCGCGACCGAGGCGGAGATCGCCGGTCATCTGGGCGCGGGCGTGGACCTGGCCGCGGTGAACGCGCCCGGCTCGGTGGTGCTCTCCGGCGACGAGGAAGCCGTCACGGCCGTTGCCGAGAAGATGCGCGAACAGGGCCGCAGGGTCAAGCGGCTGACCGTCTCGCACGCCTTCCACTCGGCGCTGATGGAGCCGATGCTCGCCGGGTTCGGCGAGGTGCTGTCCGGGCTGACCTGGCACGAGCCGGCCATCGCCGTCGTGTCGAACGTGACCGGAGAGCTGGCCGAGCCCGGCCGGTTGACCGACCCCGCCTACTGGGTCGACCACGTCCGGCGTCCGGTCCGCTTCGCCGACGGCATCGCCGCCTCGGGCGGGTCGGTGTTCCTGGAACTCGGCCCCGGCGGCGCCCTGACCGGCGCGATCGCGCAGTCGGCCGGCGACGACGCGGTCAGCGTGCCCGCCCTGCGCGACGACCGCGGCGAGGCCCAGACCCTCCTGCTGTCCGTCGCGGAGCTGTTCGTGCGCGGCACGAAGGTGGACTGGGCGGCCGTCCTCCCCGAGGGCGCCACCGACGCCCGCGTGGACCTGCCGACGTACGCCTTCGACCACCGTCACTACTGGCTGCGGACGGCACCCGCCACCGACGCGGTCGCCCTGGGCCAGGGCACGGCGGACCACCCCCTGCTGGGCGCGGTGGTGGAGGTGCCGGAGACCGGCGGGGTGCTGTTCACCTCCCGGCTCTCCCTGCGCACCCACCCCTGGCTCGCCGACCACGCCGTCGGGGGCGTGGTGCTCCTGCCCGGCACCGGTCTGGTCGAGCTGGCCGTGCGCGCCGGTGACGAGGTCGGCAGCGGAGTGCTGGACGAACTCGTCATCGAAGCACCCCTGGTCGTCCCGGCACAGGGCGGTGTCCGGGTCCAGGTCGCCGTCGGCGGGGCGGACGACAGCGGGCTGCGGACCGTCGCCGTCTACTCGGCCCGGGAGAACACCACCGGCGAGATCGACACCGACGCCTGGACCCGCCACGCCACCGGCACCGTGACGGCGTCGGCGGCGGACACCCCCGCCTTCGACACCACGGTCTGGCCGCCCGCCGGAGCCGAACCGGTCGACCTCGACGTCACCGCCTTCTACGCCGGCCTGCTGAGCCACGGCTATGCCTACGGCCCGGCGTTCCAGGGGCTGCGCGCGGTGTGGCGGCGCGGCGAGGAGATCTTCGCCGAGGTCGCCCTGCCGGACGAACGGCGCGACGAGGCGGCACGGTTCGGCCTCCACCCCGCTCTGCTCGACGCGGCCCTGCACACGGACGCCTTCGCCCAGCCGGACGATGGGCACAACGTCCTGCCGTTCTCGTGGACCGGACTGGAGCTGCACGCCGCCGGCGCCGCGTCCCTCCGGGTACGGATCACACCCCGCGGAACGGACGTGCTGTCCCTCGTCGCGGCCGACGAGAACGGCGGTCTCGTCCTGACCGTCGACTCGGTGACCTTCCGCCCGGTGGACGTCGGACAGCTCGACGCCGCCGCGACGGCCGGCGAGGACCGCGACGCCCTGTTCACCGTGGCCTGGACCGACCTGCCCACCACAGCCGGGGCGGCGGACACGGCACCCGCATGGGCGCGGGTCACCACCGCGGCCGAGGTGACCGCGCTGAAGAGCGAGCTGTCCCAGGCCGCCGTCCTGGACCTCCGGGGCACCGGCGACGGCGACGCGGAGGCACTGACCCGGACGGCCGCCGCCCTGGAGGTCGTCCAGGCGTGGCTCGCCGACGAGGACGCCGAGGACGCGCGGCTGCTGGTGGTGACCCGGGGCGCGGTGCCCGCGGGCGGCGCCGCCACGGCGACCGACGCGGCCGGCGCGGCGGTCTGGGGCCTGGTCCGCGCGGCCCAGGCCGAGAACCCGGACCGCATCGTCCTGCTCGACCTGGACCCGGCAACCGACCCGGCCACCGACGACCCGTCCGACGACCTTCTCGCGACCGTCCTCGCCTCCGGGGAACCGCAGGTGGCGTTGCGCGGCACGGCCCTGTCGGTGCCGCGTCTGGTGCGGGCCGAGCCGTCCGACGCCGAGGGCGAGCCGGTGGTGGCGTTCCGCCCGGAGGGCACGGTCCTGGTCACCGGCGGTACCGGTTCGCTGGGCGCGCTGGTCGCCCGTCACCTGGTCGTACGCCACGGGGTGCGGCACCTGGTGCTGGCCAGCCGGCGCGGCACGGAAGCGGAGGGTGCCGCCGAGCTGGTGGCCGAACTGTCGCAGCTGGGCGCCGAGTCGGTGTTCCTGTCGGCCGCCGACGTGTCCGACCGTACGCAGGTGGCACGGCTGCTGGACTCCGTACCCGCCGAGCATCCCCTGACGGGTGTGGTCCACACGGCCGGTGTCCTGGACGACGGCGTGATCGGCGCCCTCACCCCGGAACGCCTCGCCCGGGTCTTCGCCCCCAAGGTCAGCGCGGTACGGCACCTCGACGAGCTGACCCGCACCCTGGACCTGACCGCGTTCGCCGTCTTCTCCTCCGCGTCCGGCCTCTTCGGCTCGGCCGGACAGGGCAACTACGCCGCCGCCAACGCCTACCTCGACGCGGTCGCCCACCAGCGCCGCGCCGCCGGCCTGCCCGCCACCTCGCTCGCCTGGGGCCTGTGGGAACAGACCAGCGGCATGACCGCCCACCTGGGCGCCGCCGACCAGGCCCGCATGAGCCGGGGCGGCGTCCTGCCCATCGGTCCCGCCGAGGGCATGCGCCTCCTCGACGCGGCCCTGGACACCGGGGAGGCGCTCCTGGTCCCCATCAAGCTCGACCTGCGGGCCCTGCGCGCCGACTCGGCAGCGGGCCGCACCGTGCAGCCCCTGCTCCGCGGCCTGGTCCGCACCGGCCGCCAGCCGGTCCGCACCACCGCCGCGGACAGCGCCGGCGGCCTCACCCGCCGGCTCGCCGGACTCGCCCAGGCCGAACAGGAGGCCCTGCTCCTGGACCTCGTCCGCGGCCAGGTCGCGACCGTCCTCGGTCACGCCGGGGCGGAGAACGTGGGACCCGAGACGGCGTTCAAGGACGCCGGGTTCGACTCGCTCACCTCCGTCGAGCTGCGCAACCGGCTCCGCGAGACCACCGGCCTCAAACTGGCCGCCACGGTCGTGTTCGACTATCCCAACCCGCTCGCTCTGGCCCGCCATCTGCACACGGAACTGGGCACCACCAACGACGCCCTGTCGCTGGTGCACGAAAAGATCGAGGACATCGACTCGCTGATCGCCGGACTGCTGTCCGACGAGTCCAAGAAGGCGGACATCGTGCTCCGCCTCCAGGGTCTGGTCGCGAAGTGCAACGGAGCGGTCGAGGAGACAGAGGGTTCCGCCGTGGCGGAACAACTGGAATCCGCCTCCGCCGATGAGGTCCTCGACTTCATCAACGACGAACTCGGAATCTCCTGACCGTCGCGTTTCCGCGGACCGTCAAACCCCCGGTGAGGAATGGAAGATGGCCACAGAGCAGGAACTCCTCAAGTACCTCAAGCGCGTCACGACCGAACTGCACGACCTGCGCCGACAGGTCCGGCGGAACGCGGACGAGCCCGTCGCGATCGTCGGCATGGCCTGCCGGCTGCCCGGCGGTGTGACGACCCCGGAGGAGCTGTGGCGGCTGGTCGCCGAGGGCCGGGACGCCGTGTCCGACTTCCCCGCCGACCGCGGCTGGGACCTGGACACGCTGTTCGACGACGACCCCGACAAGGCGGGCACCTCCTACGCCCGCCAGGGCGGATTCCTGCGCGACGCCGGTCTGTTCGACGCCGAGTTCTTCGGTGTCTCCCCCCGTGAGGCACTGGCGATGGACCCGCAGCAGCGACTGCTGCTGGAGACCTCCTGGGAGGCACTGGAACAGGCCGGAATCGACCCGCTCTCACTGAAGGGCGCGGACGTCGGCGTCTTCAACGGCATCATGGGCGTCGACTACTTCTTCGGCGGCAACCTCCCGCCGGAGCTGGAGGGTTACGCCGGCACCGGCGGCGCGGGCAGCGTCGCCTCCGGCCGCGTCTCCTACGTCTTCGGCTTCGAGGGCCCCGCGGTCACCGTGGACACCGCCTGCTCCTCGTCCCTGGTCGCCATCCACCTGGCGGCCCAGGCACTGCGGCGCGGCGAGTGCTCGATGGCCCTCGCCGGCGGCGCCAGCGTCATGGCCACCCCGCACACCTTCGTGGACTTCTCCCGCCAGCGCGGCCTCGCCGCCGACGGCCGCTGCAAGTCGTACGCCGACACGGCCGACGGCACGGGCTGGGCCGAGGGCGCGGGCGTGGTCGTACTGGAACGCCTCTCGGAGGCCCAGCGCAAGGGCCACCGGGTGCTGGCGGTGATCCGGGGCAGCGCGGTCAACCAGGACGGCGCCTCCAACGGCCTCACGGCCCCGAACGGGCCGTCGCAGCAGCGGGTGATCCGCAAGGCGCTCGCGAACGCGGGCCTGACCCCGGCGGACGTGGACGCGGTCGAGGGCCACGGCACCGGCACCGTCCTCGGCGACCCGATCGAGGCGCAGGCCCTCCTCGCCACCTACGGCCAGGGACGCGAGGAGCCCCTGTGGCTGGGCTCGTTGAAGTCCAACCTGGGCCACACCCAGGCCGCCGCAGGAGTCGCCGGTGTGATCAAGACGGTGCAGGCCCTGCGCCACGGCATCCTGCCCGCCACCCTGCACGCGGATGAACCCAGCAGTCGCGTCGACTGGGACGCGGGCGCCGTCCGGCTCCTCCACCGCACCAGCCCCTGGCCCGAGATCGACCGGCCGCGCCGGGTGGGCGTGTCCGGGTTCGGTGTGAGCGGCACGAACGCGCACCTGATCCTGGAGCAGGCGCCGGAGGAGGCATCGGAGGAGGACGTCGCAGAGCCGGTGGCCGCTCCGGCCGACGGTGTTCTGCCGCTGCTCGTCTCGGCGCGGAGCACGGGTTCCCTCACCGGCCAGGCGGCCCGGCTGGCGGAGTTCACCGGCGCCGCGGACGTCCCCCTGGCTGACATCGCCGGTGCCCTGGTCACGCAGCGGGCGGTTCTGGCCGAGCGGGCGGTCGTGGTTGCCGGTTCGCGTGAGGAGGCGGTGGCGGGACTGGGCGCGCTGGCTGCGGGGGAGTCGTCCCCGGGCGTGGTGACGGGGTCGGATGCCGGTGGGAAGACGGTGTTCGTGTTCCCGGGTCAGGGTTCGCAGCGGGTGGGTATGGGCCGGGAGTTGTATGAGCGGTTCCCGGTGTTCGCGGGGGCGTTGGATGAGGCGTGTGCGGCTTTGGATGCGCAGCTTGCCGGTGCGGTCGAGTACTCGGTGCGGGATGTGATCTTCGGCGCGGGTGACGGCGGTCTGATCGATCAGACGGTGTTCACTCAGGCAGCTTTGTTCGCGGTGGAGTCGGCGTTGTTCCGGCTGGTGGAGTCGTGGGGTGTGCGGCCGGATGTGGTGGCCGGGCATTCGATCGGTGAGGTTGTGGCCGCGTATGTGGCTGGGGTGTTGTCCCTTACGGATGCGGCGGCGTTGGTGGCGGCCCGGGGTCGGTTGATGCAGGCGTTGCCGTCGGGTGGGGCGATGGTGGCGGTGGCGGCGAGTGAGGCGGAGATCGCCGGACACTTGGGCTCCGGTGTGGATCTGGCGGCGGTGAACGCGCCGGGTTCGGTTGTCCTGTCGGGTAGCGAGGACGCCGTGAATGGAGTGGTGGAGAGGCTGCGGGAGCAGGGTCGCCGGGTGAAGCGGCTGACCGTCTCGCATGCTTTCCATTCGGCGTTGATGGAGCCGATGCTGGCCGAGTTCGGCGAGGTGCTGTCGGGGCTGACGTGGCACGAGCCGGCCCTCGCTGTCGTGTCGAACGTGACCGGAAAGCTGGCCGAGCCGGGCCAGTTGAGCGATCCCGCCTACTGGGTGGATCACGTCCGCCGTCCGGTCCGCTTCGCCGAGGGCATCGCCGCCTCGGAGGGGGCCGTCTTCCTGGAACTGGGTCCCGGCGGCGCCCTGACCGGTGCCATCGCGGAATCGGCCGGTGAGGACGCGGTGAGTGTTCCCGCCCTGCGGGATGACCGGGGGGAGGAGCAGACGCTTCTGCTGTCCGTCGCGGAGCTGTTCGTGCGCGGTAGGAAGGTGGACTGGGCGGCGGTGTTGCCCGAGGGTGCCGGCACGGTGCACGTGGACCTGCCGACGTACGCCTTCGACCACCAGCACTACTGGCTGCGCATGGCGGAGTCCGTGGTCGACGCGGCGGCACTGGGACTCACCGGCGCGGACCATCCGCTGCTCGGCGCGATGCTCCGGCTACCGCAGTCCGACGGGATGGTCCTCACCTCCCGGCTGTCCCTGCGCACCCACTCCTGGCTCGCCGACCACGCCGTCGGCGGAGTGGTCGTCGTGCCCGGTACCGGACTGGTGGAGCTTGCCGTGCGCGCCGGTGACGAGGTCGGCTGCGGGGTGCTGGACGAACTGGTCGTCGAGGCGCCCCTGGTCGTTCCCGAGCAGGGTGCCGTACGCCTCCAGATCGCTGTGGGCGGCCCGGACGGTACCGGGGCCAGAAGCGTGGAGGTGTACGCGGCTCCCGACGATTCCGCAGGGTCGGACGGTCCGGCCGTCTGGACCCGGCACGCCACCGGCATCCTCGCGCCGACTGCCGGCGAGACCGCACCCGGTCATGACTTCACCGCCTGGCCACCGCCCGGCGCGCAGCGCGTGGACACGGACGACCTCTACACCGAACTCGTCGCCCACGGCCACGCCTACGGGCCGCTCTTCCAGGGGTTGCGCGGGCTGTGGCGGCGCGGCGACGAGCTGTTCGCCGAGGCCGCGCTGGCGGAGGAGGACCAGAGCGAGGCGGACCGGTACGGCGTGCACCCGGCGCTGCTCGACGCCGTCCTGCACCCGGCCGTCCGGGAGGCCGTCGCGGGCGACGGCGAGCAGGTGTGGCAGCCGCTGGAGTGGAACACGGTCGTCCTGCACGCCACGGGTGCCACCGTGCTGCGGGCCCGGCTGCTGCGGTCCGGCCCGGGTGTCGTCTCGATCGAGGCGGCCGACGAGACCGGCGGCCCGGTCCTCACGGCGGACGCCGTCACGCTGAGGCCCGTCGCCGCCGACCGCCTGACGACACCGGACGCCCCCACGGGCACGGACGACGCCCTCTTCCACGTGGAGTGGACCGAGCTGCCCGCGCCCCGGCCGTCCGCGGGGGCACCGGAATGGGTCGCCCTGTCCGGCCCGAGCGGAGTGGCCGCGCTGGTGGACGGCGCCGAGCCACCGGCCGCCGCGGTGCTCGACTGCGTCGCGGACGGTGCGACCGACACCGACGTGCTCGCGCTGACCAGCACCGCGCTGGAGATCGTCCAGGCCTGGCTGGCCGAGCCCGGGACGGAGGGAACGCGCCTCGTCGTGCGCACCCACGGTGCCGTGCCCGCCGAGAGCGAGCGGACGGTGACCGACCCGGCCGGCGCGGCCGTATGGGGCCTGATCCGGGTCGCCCAGGCGGAGAACCCCGACCGGATCGTCCTGCTCGACACGGACGCGCCGCAGGACGACGAGAACTTCGGCCCCCTGCTCACCGCCGTCCTCGCGACCGGCGAACCGCAGCTCGCCGCCCGGGGCACCACGCTGTACGCCCCTCGGCTGACCCGCGCGACGGCGCCCACGGTTGCGGACCCCCATTTCGGCCCGGAGGGGTCGGTGCTGGTCACGGGAGGCACAGGAGCACTGGGCGCGCTGGTGGCGCGGCATCTGGTCGTACGTCATGGGGTGCGGCATCTGGTGCTGGCCAGCCGGCGTGGTGCGCAGGTGGAGGGTGCCGCGGAGCTGGTGGCCGAGCTGTCCGGTCTGGGTGCGGAGTCGGTGTCCGTGGTGGCGGCGGATGTGTCGGACCGTGCGCAGGTGGCGGAGCTGCTGGGCGCGGTGGCGGCGGAGCGTCCGTTGTCGGGTGTGGTGCACACGGCCGGTGTCCTGGACGACGGCGTGATCGGCGCCCTCACCCCCGAACGTCTGGCGGGGGTGTTCGCGCCCAAGGTGAGCGCGGTCACGCACCTGGACGAACTGACCCGCGAACTCGCTCCCGAACTGCACACGTTCATCGTGTTCTCGTCGGCGGCGGGCGTGTTCGGTTCGGCGGGGCAGGGCAATTACGCGGCGGCGAACGCCTGTCTGGACGCGGTGGTGCAGCGGCGCCGGTCCGCGGGTCTGCCGGGTGTGTCGCTGGCGTGGGGCCTGTGGGAGCAGGCCACCGGAATGACCGCCCACCTGAACGACGCCGACCAAGCCCGTATGCACCGCGGAGGCTTCCAGGCGATCAGCCCCGACGAGGGCCTGCACCTGTTCGACGCGGCCCTGCGCACCGGCGAGACCCTGCTGGTCCCGATCCGGCTGGACCTGCGGGCCATACGCGCCGAGGCCGCGGCCGGCGGCGACATACCGTCCCTGCTGCGCACGCTGATCCCCCACAGCCGCCGCGCCGCCGCCCGCATCGCCGCGGGCCGCGGCAGTGGGCTGGCCGGCCGGCTCGCGGGCCTGCCCCCGGCCGAGCGGGAGACCCTGCTCCTGGACCTGGTCCGCACACACGTCGCCACCGTGCTCGGCCACACCGGCCCCGAGAAGGTCAGGGCCGAGAAGGCGTTCAAGGACGCCGGCTTCGACTCGCTCACCGCCGTCCAACTGCGCAACCGGCTGCGCGAGGCCACCCGGCTCAGCCTCCCCGCCACCCTCGTCTACGACTATCCGACCCCGCTCACGCTCGCCCGCTTCCTCCGCGACGAGCTGGACGGCCTGAACGGCAACGTCACCGGCGCCGCGGCCCCCACCGTCGTCGTCGCCGACCCGGACGAGCCGATCGCCATCGTCGGCATGGCGTGCCGGCTGCCCGGCGGCGTCAACAGCCCCGAGGACCTCTGGCGGCTGGTCGCCGAAGGCCGGGACGCGATCTCCGGCTTCCCGGTGGACCGCGGCTGGGACGTGGACGACCTCTTCGACACCGACCCCGAGAACATCGGCACCTCCTACGTCGACCAGGGCGGCTTCCTGCACGAGGCGGGCCGGTTCGACGCCGGCTTCTTCGGGATCTCGCCGCGTGAGGCGCTGGCGATGGACCCGCAGCAGCGGCTGCTGCTGGAGACCTCCTGGGAGGCACTGGAACGGGCGGGCGTGAACCCGTCCGCGCTGAAGGGCACGGACGTCGGCGTGTTCTCCGGCGTCATGACCCAGGGCTACGGCATCGGCGGCGACATCCCGCCGGAACTGGGCGGCTTCACGGCCACCGGCTCCGCGGTGAGCGTCGCCTCGGGCCGGGTGTCGTACGCCTTCGGCTTCGAAGGCCCCGCGGTCACCATCGACACCGCCTGCTCCTCCTCCCTGGTCGCCATGCACCTGGCAGCCCAGGCCCTGCGTAACGGCGAATGCTCCCTCGCCCTCGCCGGCGGCGCGACCGTCATGGCCACACCGGGTACCTTCGTGGAGTTCTCCCGGCAGCGGGCCCTCGCCCCCGACGGCCGCTGCAAGGCCTTCTCCTCGACCGCCGACGGCACGGGCTGGGCGGAGGGCGTCGGCGTCGTCGCACTCGAGCGACTCTCAGAGGCCCGCCGCAAGGGCCACCGCGTCCTGGCGGTCCTGCGCGGCAGCGCCATCAACCAGGACGGCGCGTCCAACGGCCTCACCGCCCCGAACGGCCCCTCGCAGCAGCGGGTCATCCGCCGGGCCCTGGCGGTGGCCGGGCTGGCCGCCTCCGACGTGGACGCGGTGGAAGCACACGGTACGGGCACGGCGCTCGGCGACCCGATCGAGGCGCAGGCCCTGCTCGCCACCTACGGCCGCGACCGCGAACAGCCGCTCTGGCTCGGCTCGGTGAAGTCGAACATCGGGCACACGCAGGCCGCCGCCGGAGTCGCCGGTGTCATCAAGATGGTCGAGGCACTGCGGCACGGCGTCCTGCCCCCGACCCTGCACGTCGAAGAGCCGACCCCGCAGGTCGACTGGTCGGCCGGAGCCGTCGAGCTGCTGACCGAGGCCCGGGACTGGCCCGAGACCGGCCGTCCGCGCCGGGCCGGCGTCTCCTCCTTCGGCCTCAGCGGTACCAACGCCCACCTGATCTTCGAGCAGGCCCCCGAGGAACCGGCGCGGTCGCCGATCACTCCGGCCGACGGGGTTGTTCCGCTGGTGGTGTCGGCGGCTTCGGAGGGTGCGCTGGCGGGGCAGGCGGAGCGGCTTGCGGTGTTCGTCGGTGACACAGATGTGTCGCTGGTGGAGGTCGCGGGTGTGCTGGCGGCCCGGCGTGCGCTGCTGTCGGAGCGGGCGGTGGTGGTTGCTGGTTCGCGTGCGGAGGC
>NZ_JBEZWU010000046.1:0-27047 GCF_040637655.1 Streptomyces sp. NPDC028722 | reverse complement strand
AGCGTCGCGTACCGCAGACCCGCCTGACGGGCCTTCTCCAGATCCGCGGGCGACCCCCACGTCTCCACATACGGAGCCGCATACCGCGACGGGAATCCCGGGGCGCCCGGCGCGTCCGACGCCGGCACCCCGCTGCCCCCCGGTTCGGGTGAGGGGGAAGGAAGTTCGATGGCTTCGCCGCCATGGGTGACGAATTTCCAGGTGATGCCCTTGACGAGCCCCTTCTCCAGGGGGGCGAGTTTCTGGAACGCGGTCTGGCTGAGGTCTATGTGGTCAGCGGTGCACGAGGGACACATGTCCTTGACGGGCACGGTGATCGTCTTGCCGTTGTACGTCACCTGGACGTCGACACCCCGGCACAGCCGGTCCTGGTTGGGATCGGCGGACGTCCACCACTCGTGGGACACGGCGACAAGATCCTGGCCGGCCGCGTCGACCACGCTGCCGCAGGCGCCGTACCCGCTGTCGTTGTAGTACGTCATCTGACCGGAGACGGTCCGGGTACTGACCGGGTTGTCGGCCAGTGCCATGGACACACCTCCCAAGGTGACGGTCACCAGGGCGACGGCACCGCCCGCGATGATCCGGTTCCGGTTGGACACGCAATCTCCTGGTCGGTCTCATGTGTTGTGGGTCGGTCCTCGGCTCGGAACCCGGAGGTCGGCGGGTGGACAGGCCGGCCACGCCCGCCGGGCCGGGATGCTCCGGGACGGACGCCGTGCCGGGCCGATCATTGGAGAATCGGACGGGCATCGCAGCGATTCGCCGGGCCGTCTGCCCGGCGAGCCACTCACTCCGCCTTTTCGGTCACGTCCCGGGCCGCGCGGGGGCGGAGCTGACCGCCGCGGCCGGGCTCACCACCGGAGGGGAGACTGTGTCCCCTCGGACACGAGCCGCCGTTCGAAAGGGCACGGCCGGGCCGTGTTCCTTGTGGTCGGGCGGGCGCGCCTGCTGCGATGAACGGTGCCGGGTGAACAGCTTTTCCCCGGGGAGGCGCAGCACGGCAGCGAACACACGGCGACTGGTGAGAAGGGCATGAGCGAGACCCCTGACCGGCCCACCGGACCGGAGCGGACCGACGGAGCAGGCCGGTGGAGCGGCGCGGGGACGACCCCCGCGGCGGCCGGGGGTCCACAGGCCGCCGGGTCTGCCCCGGGCAGGCGTACCACCGCGTCGGACGACGACCTGTGAGGCGATGGACGACCGGCCTCGGCCCCCTCCGGACGATCGTGCCCCGGCTCGGCGGTACGGCCCGTCCGGCCCGGACCGCACCCGTCTGTCTGCTCGCCGCCGACGCCGACGAGTCGGCACGGCTCGCCGCGACGGTCGAGGCACTCGGGGACGGGGACCCCGGCCAGGCCACCGTGGTGGTCGCCGCGAGCCTCCCGGACACCCCGGACCTGTGGAAGCAGCTCGCACCGGTGCTCGACGGATACCGCCGGTCCGGCATCACCGGCGTGCGGCTGCTGTGGGCGGGCGCAGGAGCCGACCTGCCGGGACGTCCGGCTCCCGGGAGGCGTATCAGCGACACCTGGGGGATCGAGGTCATCGCCCCGGCCGGTCCGGTGGTCGTCGCGCCCGACGGGTCACTCTTCACCCCCGCCGGCCCCGACGGCTGGTGGCAGTTCAGCCCCGGTCTGGGACCCCGGCCGCTCGGGTTGCGCCATCCCGTGCCCAGCTGGGAGGACGCGGCGGCCCGCCTGACGCCCGACGCCGTCGGCGGACACGTGGTGGAACCGGTGCCCGCGGGGGTGCTGATACGGACGGCGGGACGGGTGCCGGACGCCGAACGGGCCGTCGCTGCCTCGCTCCCCGTGGACGCGCACCGCCTCGCCGTCGTGGTCGGCACCCCCGGCACGCCCCCGGTCCCCGCCCGCGCACTGGCCGAGCTGCTGGCCCTCCTGCCCTCGCGGGCCCGGGCCACCGCCCGCCTCGTTCCCGGGGACGGACACGACCTCCTGGGCACCGGCCAGGAGACCGCCGATCTGCTCGGCGCCGAGGTCGAGGTCGTGAGCGGGGTTCCCGCCCTGCTGGAACGGGCGGACGGCACGGGGACCGACCGGGCCGTGGTGCTGATCGGAGCGGACGGCGAACCGTCGTGGCGGCCCTATGTGGAGGCCGTCGCCTGCCTCCCGGCACACGGCGGGCCCGCTCCGGCACCACGCGTCCTCGTCCGGCGGCCGCCCGTCGCCGGACCGGCCGCCGCCGAGGACGGCACGCTGATGCTGCACGCGCCGTGGCGGGTCGCCGTCACCCGTGCCGGGCTGTGGGTGGGTTCCCACGGCGGTGTGCCTCCGGAGGCGTCCGGACGGGCACTCGAACGCGAGACGATGATGGTCCACGTCGGTGTGCCGGGGCAGCGGCTGGACGACGGGCTGTGGCCCGTGCTCGACACGCTGATGGAGCGACTCGAGCCGTCCGCGCAGGCGCGCACCACGCTCCATGTGCTCGGCAGTTGCAGCGCGCAGGGGCGGCGCCTGCTGCGAAGCGTCACCGAACGACGGGGAATACCCCTGGAGTACCGCCGGGACACGTCCGCCGGCCCCGCCGCCGAGAACCAGGCGGAGGAGGCTGCGGGGCCGGAGGAGCCCGTTACCGCGGACCCGGCCGCACCGCACGCGGACGCTGCCGCCGCCGAGGCGCCGTGGCACGCTTCGCCGATGAGTGTGCGGGTCAGGCGCGTGGCCGCCCCGCCCGCGCCGGTCCTCGACACCCCCGTCGCGTCCGTCTCCGCCGCCCGGAGGGCCCCGGTGCCGCCGGGCTTCGCCGAGGCGCTCGCCGCGAGCCGTCCGGTGGGCGCACCGGGCGACCGTTCCGTACCGGTCCGGTGGCAGGCCTCCCGCGCGGCCCCGGCACAGGCCTCCCCCGCGGCCCCGGCACAGGCCCCGGCCGGCACCCCCGCCCCTGCTCCCGCGCGGAGCACGGCCCCCGCAGCGGTGCCCTCGGTACCGCCCGTGACACCGCCGTCGTCGCCCCGGCCCGGCCGGGCCGCCGCCCAGGCGCCGCCGCCCGCGCCCACCGCCCCGGTGCGCCGGGCCGCCCGGCCCGTCCGCGTCACTCCGCTGCACCGGAGCAGCCCTTCCGACCGGCAGGCGCTGCGGGCGCTGGCCGGTGAGCAGTGGTGGCAGCAACAGGCGGCGGTCACCCGGACGTTGATGGTGGTGCCGGGGCTGCGCCCGCACAGCCACGACGAGGAGGCGCATGCGGACCTGGTCGCGGTGCGCTGCTTCCTCACCCTCGGCGACGGCCCGCTGAGCTGGGCGTGGCTGGAACGGCGCCTGGCGGCGGGGGCGGACGACGTACTGCCGTGCCTTTCCTGTCTGTCGTCCGGTCTCAGACGGCTGCCGTCGTACCGAGGGGTCGTCGTCCGCGACGCCGGAGTCCTCCCCGCGGAGGCGGAGACGCTGTCCCCCGGGAGGGAACTGCGCGAGGCGGGGCCGGTCGGCACGCTGGCACTGGACGGGGCTCCCGCATCGGCAGCGGACCGGTACCTCATCTGGTCGGTGACCGGGCGGCGCGTGCGCGGACTGTTGGCGCCGGCTCCCGCGACGGGGAAGGGCGAGGAGGTCGTCTTCGCTCCCGGTACGCGCTTCAGGGTTCTGGGCACGCGGGGCCGGCCCGGAGCCATGACGGTGCTGCTGCGCGAGCTGGCCGAGGGCGACCCCACCGGCCGGGACGGCCGGCACGAGGCCCAGGACAGGGGCGCCCTCGCGGCGCTCACGCAAGCGGCGGACCGGGTCCCGGGAGCCGGCGCCGCCGCGTCGTGGCCGCCCCGGCTCGCCGGACAGCTGGCCGAATCGTCCCGGGACGGGGACAGCCCTGCCTGACCACGCCGACCGGCCTCGCCGTGCCGGACGCACCCACCCCACAGCAGAGGAGAAGAACATGTCCGCTGAGCGCAGGACGCCAAGGCGCGGGGCGCAGCAGGAAGCCACCGGGCAGTTGCGGATGCGCCGGGCAGTGGTGCTGTCCGCTCCGCCCGCCCCGGCCCCCGCCACGCCCGGGACCGACGAGCCGCAGCGGGGGAGTTCGGGGGCGGCCGCGCGGACTGCTCCTGGTGGTACGGCGGCTCCCGGACTCCGGAACGCGGGCACGCACGGCGCGGGGGAGGGCCCGCGACCCGGCCGCCGGCCGGAGGGGAGCGAACGGCGCCGGCCCGCCGCAGGGGGGTCCGACACGGAGGGCGGTACGGCGGAAGGCGCCGCGCCGGCCGGCAACACCAAGCCCAGCCAGCGGCCGTTGCTGGCCGCGGCGGCGGTCGCCGGCGCGGTGCTGGTCGCGTTGCCGCTGGCGCTGAGCCACAACGACAAGGACAACGAGACCGACTTCGAGGCGTCCGGTCAGAAGTCCCCGTCGCCAGGCACGGCCGACCCGAACTTCATCATCGACGTGCCGACCCATCCCGAACCCGAGACCAGCTCCCGCTCCCTGCCGTCGGCCTCGTCCCCGGCGCCGTCCTCCCCGACGCCCGCCCCGTCGGCCTCCGGTATCCGCGTGTCACCCGGCAAGCCCTACCAGGGGCCCGGCATACGCGCCCCGCACCCCCACGTCCCGTCGACGCCCCGCTCCACGCCGCACGCCCCACAAGCCCTGGCCGGGGGCGCTCCTGCGCGCCCGGAGAGCCACCCCGTGGCCGGTGACGCCGAGCCCCGGGCGGCTTCGCCCGCGCCGGTGCGGGTCGCCCTGACCACCGCGGGAGGCGGCAGTGCCGCCCCGCGCACCGCTCCGCCGCGGACGGCGGCCGCGGCACGTGCCGCGGCCCCGTCGGTGCCCGGCCCCTCGGCGACCTCGCCCGCCACCACGACACCCTCGGGTCCGCCCCGGGCCGTCACGGTCAGGAGTCTGAGCGGTCAGGGCACACCGGCCGGTCAGCCCGCGACGACTCCGCAGGGCTCACCCACCGCCCAGACGGCACCGGCCGCTCGGACCACGCCCGCCTCCACCGGGCAGACCGCCACGGCACCCCCCTCCGCCGGGCAGACCGCCACGGCACCGGCCTCCGCCGGGCAGACCGCCACGGCACCGGCCGCTCGGACCACGCCCGCCTCCACCGGGCAGACCGCCACGGCACCCCCCTCCGCCGGGCAGACCGCCACGGCACCGGCCGTGGGCGGCCTGGTCGTGCAGGCCACCCGGGTCCTGGAGCCCGGCACTTCGATCGTGTCGGACCGGGCCGTCCTGTCCATGCGGGAGGACGGCAACCTGGTCGTCACCGACGAGAACGGCACGGTCCGCTGGTCCTCCCACACCGAGGGCCGGGGCTACAAGACGGTCTTCCAGGCCGACGGTCACCTCGTCGTCTACACCCGTGACGACCAGACGGCCTGGTCGTCCGGGACCGCGGGGCACGACGGTGCCGAGCTGGTGCTCCAGGACGACGGCGATGTGGTGATCCAGCAGGACGGCACCACCCTGTGGGTCAGCGGAACCGCTCACTGAGCGCGGCCGGGCGGGCCGTGGCGCCGGATCCGTCCGGCGCCGGGGCCCGGCCGCCCAGGCCGGGCGGCCGGGCGAACGGGTCCGGCGCGCCGCACCGCGGCAGACCGCTCTCCTCGTCCGCGAGCCAGACGCGCAGAGCCTCTTCGAGTTCCCGCACGATCGTCCGGACGTGGCCGTCCCCCGAGGAGGGAAGTTCCCGCATCAGCACGACCGTTCGCTCGCCCCGCCGGACCCGGACGTCCAGGACCTCGAACCGCGTCCCCGGCGGGAACAGCACCCGGTCCGGCACCTCCGGTTCGAGCAGGGCCGTACGGCGGCCGGTCACCGAGCGGATGACGATGTCGGTGTTGCCCCCTCTCCCGGGATTGCCGGTCAGGGACGCCGAGCACACGCCGTGCTCGATGACCTGACGGTGTGTGCCGTACCACCGCGTCTCGGCCTCGGTGAGGTCGGTGCGCAGCGCGACCACACCGTCGTGCGCGGGCAGCAGGGCCAGTCCTTCCAGGGCCGGCGCGGTCGGCGGCGGCACCTCGCCGCCCGGGCCCCCGCGTTCCCGCTCGGCATGCCGCCCGTGAACGGTCAGCTGCAGACGGGCGGCGAGGAGTCCCGCCAGGACGACCTCGGGCGCGTGGTTCCGGCCCAGCCCGGGGTGGCGCTGGAGCGCGAGGGCGACGATGGCGGTGTCCTTGGGGGAACCCGCACCGCGGAACGGATCGCCCGTCACCGCCTCCGGCTCCGCCGCGGCCCCTTCGGGCCGCGGCTCGCCCGCGGCGGACGGAAGCGCGGCGCGGACGGGGCGCGGGACCGCCGGCCCGGGACGGGCGGCCTGCGCACCCCACGGCCGGCCGGCGGTCAGCACCCGCACCAGCAGACCGGTCTCCGGAGGCAGGCGCCGGATGACCTCCTCGGCCAGTTGCTGCGACCGGGGCAGCACCTCGGGCACGCTGTCGTCGCACAGGATCAGCTCGTGGTGGGGATCGGGCGGAGCGGCGCGTACCTCGTCGGCGGACGACGGCTCGACGGAGGGCCGTATCCACAGGCCCCAGGGGAGCACCTCCAGCACCACGCCGGCTCCGCCGCGGTACAGGCCCCGGCGGAGCATCGAGAGATGGTCGAGGGGCCAGCGGTGGTCGACCGCGAGCGACGGGTGCGGCGGTCCCCCCGGTTCCGGCGGCAGACAGAGGTACTCACGGGCGAAGACGGGGCGTCCCGGCGTCCCGTCCGGCCCCGGCAGCGTCACCTCGTTCAGGGGCTCGTGGCCGACGACCGGGTCGGTGAGGGGAAAACCGTTGTAGACGTGTACGGGCTCGCCGACCAGGGCGGCGAGGGTCTCGCCGAAGGGACGGCCGCCGGGCGTCGGCACCCGCCCGGACAGCACGACGCGCATCGTGGATCTGGCGTCCTCCGGCAGACCCCGCCAGAAGTGCGCGACTTCCTCCGGCGCCGGTTCCGGAGCGCCGGGAGTGCCGATCACCACGGTGGCCGCATCGCCCCGGCCGCGCAGGCGGGCGGCCAGGTAGCGGCGGTGCCGGTGCTGGGCGGCGTCCTCACGCGCCGGGCGGAGCCACACCCCGGCGCTCACCGGTTCGGCCACGGCGGACGCCCCCACCGGCCAGGGCCGGTCGGGCAGGGTCTCGTCCCACGCGGGCCGGGGGAAGCGGCGGGACACGTACCGTTCCTGGCCCTCCGGTGTGCACAGCACCCAGCCGCGGCCCCGGTCCGCCCCGATGAACAGGGCACCTCCGGCGGACGGGAGCAGCACACCGTCCGGGACGATCACCTCCCGCCCCAGGCGCCCGGCCAGCCAGCGTCCCGCGGCGGCGGGTCCCTGCGCCGGAGGTCTGCCGAACACCAGTCGCAGGCCGCGCGGACCGGCGGGCACCGCACGCGCCACGGCCTCCTCCACCGCTTCCAGCGCCGTTTCCTGCGGGAGGTCCACCACGACCACCGCGTACGCGGGGTCGGCTGCCAGGCCGGCGGCGAACAGCAGGGACCGCCGGTCGGGTCCGGTGTCCGGGTGCACCAGCCATGCGCCGCCCACGTGTCGCACCGCCAGTTCGGCGGACGGCGCCGTGGCGCGGCTCCCGGCGGAGGGCACGGGCCGGGCCCTCGACGGCAGCCACGGCCGTTTCCTGCCTGCCGTTCCGGTGCCCTCGCTGCCGCTGGAGATCAAGTCCCTCTCCGCCACGACGCGGAACGTGCGTGGGGGAGCGGGCCGTCGGCGTGCGTGCCCCCGGAGAGCGGCCGGCGGCGCGGGCGGGCGTCGGGGGCGCCGGCCGCGGCAGCGGGAGACGCCGGCCGGGCCTCGACCGGACCGGTGGCCTGACTGCGATTCATGCGCGGTGTCTCCGTTGTCGTGCTGGGGTCCCGCTCGTCCCTGCCGGCACCCTCGGTCTCCGGCGTGACGTCCGGGCCGATGATATAGACGCCGGCCACGGCCGGCACGGCCCGAGGCCGCCCGCGGGGGCGCCGTGCCCGTCCGGGCAGCGATTCCGTCCGGACGGGCACGGATGTGGTGGACCGCCCCCGTCAGCGCGTGTGCGCGGAGGGCAGGCGCAGCCAGATCTCGAAGTGGCCCGTGCCCACGGAGGTGCGGTAGGTCAGGGCGCTGGCCAGCCGGTACCTGCCGCTGGTGCGCATCTCGCCGCGGATCAGGGTCTGGACGTCGCCCGGCTGGTCGGACCAGTCCAGCACGACGCCGTCGAACCAGCCGTCGTCGAGCGCGGCCCGGTAGCCGTCCGGACCCATGAGGTGGCGGCCCCGGCGTCCCGTGTAGTCGATGTAGTAGATCGAGGTCCACAAGGTGTAGTCGGTGAGGCCCGCGTGGCTGAGGTAGTACACGGGCGCCTCATGCGGCTGGCCCAGCCACTTCTGCCCCGGCCGCACGTTCTTCGCCAGTTCGGGCATCAGGTGGGAGCCGTCGGGCCAGACGCCGTAATTCTGGGCCGACTGCGACATGCCGAGGGTCAGGGCCAGCACTCCCACGGCGATGGCCGCCTGCGGGAACCGGAAGTGCGCCCCCATCAGACGGCTGATGCCCACGCCCGCCATCGGGGCGGCGAACAACAGGCCGTACCCGATGTGCTTGTGGAGCGAGACGCTGGTCTGGAGGTGGAGCTGGTACGCGGGAGCGAGCAGCGCGGTGCCGGCGAGTACGGCCCCCAGGGCCAGGCGCCATCCGGCCCCGGGCCCCGTCCGGGGGCCGCCCGGCACCTCGCCGAGGCGGTCGCGGCGCGTGTACAGCGCGGCGCCGAGGCAGGCCAGGACGAAGATCAGGCCACCCCACCGGAAGCAGTCCCAGGCCATGGTCGTGACCGACGTGGTGCCGTGCGCCCGTTCGGTGGTGGTGCTCCGGATCGCCTGCAAGTAGTCGGTGGTGGCCAGGCCGGCAGCGAGCAGGACCGTCACGCCGCCGGTGAACGCCGCGCCGCGCAGCAGCGCCTGACGCCTGCCCAGATGCCGGTGGGCGGCCAGTACCAGCAAGGCCGCGACGGTCGGGAGGAACAGCGCGGACGCGTACTTCACCCCGACCGCGAGGGCCGCCACCGGTGCCGCGGCCAGCGGCAGCGCCCAGTGGCCGTGGGCGACCCGGACGAGGATCCAGGTGCTCAGCGCGAGCAGGAGGATCGCCGACGCGTCGTACGTCGCGAAGTAGCCCAGGAACAGCGTCGACTGGCTGACGGCGAAGATCCCCGCCGCGCAGAGCGCGGTCCGCTCGTTGAAGAGCATGCGGGCGAAGGAGTAGAGCAGGCCGGTGGCGCCCAGCATGAAGGCCAGGCTCATCAGCCGCACCGCGGTCAGTCCCCCGGCGGAGTCCACCCAGGCGGCGAGCACGGGGTAGAGAACGGGCGAGCCGGAGAAGTAGGTGCTGAAGCCGCCGTAGTCGGGAACGCCGTGGAACAGGTGGCCGATCATGGCGTGCCCGGCGTAGATGTACAGCGCCTCGTCCTCGAAGGCGGTGTTGTGCAGACGCAGGGACAGGACCGCCTGGACCAGCAGCAGGCAGGCCAGCAGGGCGCGGCTGACCCAGGTCCGGCGGGAACCCGGCTCCGGGGACCAGCCCCGGTCGGGAACCGGCCCGAGCGCCCAGTTCGCCCGGGTGATCTCGTCGAAGGTGTACCCGGGCGCGGGCTCGGAGCCCCGGACGGGCGGCACCCGCAGCCGCAGCGTCGACTCGGGGTCGAACGCGCCGGGGTGCGCGGGCGCCGCGAGACCGGCGGGATGCGCGGCGGACGTCTCGGCGCCATGACCGGGGAAGGCGGCCACCGGGTCCTTCGCGGTCGTCACGGGCGCCTCACATCGAAGCCGAAGCGTGGGTCGGAGACACCACGGCGGAAGGCCGCCAGCGCCTCGGGGCTGCTGTCGATCCGCCGGTCGGTCTCCGTGCCCATGCCGGACCAGACGAGGCCGACCACGTCCCGGTGGGCGGTCACCCCGCGCATCAGGTCCGTGATGTCGGCGGGCTCGCGGGCACCGGCCTCCGCGGCGGTCCCGGCGATGAGCACCGGGATCCGGGTGAAGGTCCTGGCCTTCTCGATGGTGGGGGCGAAGAGGGTGCCGAACGTGTGGGGCCCGTTCCTGGTGTAGTACCCGACAAGGCCCAGCCAGTCGGCGTAGGCGTCACCCGGGTAGTACGCCCTCAGGCGCGCCGACGGGGTCGGGGCGGCCACCGTGGGGCTCCAGACCCAGATCACGTTGGACACCCCCGTGTCCTGGAAGAGGTCGTGGAGGTGCCGCCACGCGCCGACGAACTCCTCGGGGGCGGCCTCGCGGGCGCCCCACGGGTACCGGCCGCCGTTCATCTGGGGGGCGAACCCGATGGCGACCGGCACGTTGAGGTCGCGGACGGTCTCCGCGGTGCGCCGGATGTAGGCGTCGGCACGGCCTCCGGCGATGTCACGGAGCGTCGGCCTCCAGGGCTCCCAGGCGATGTACGGCAGCATCCTGCGATGCCAGACCGCCAGGGTCCGGGCCGTCGGGAAGCCGTCGCCCCAGGCGAGGCGGTAGGAGAGCAGGTTGGGCGCCTTGCCGGCCTCACCGGCCCAGGCGTCGAGGGCGCCCCCTGGAGCGGTCCCCCCGGCGAAGGCGGCACCGAGGTACTTGCGGTGGTGCTCGGGCCGGATCATCCAGGTGACGTCGAACGGCAGGTACGGCGCGGTCCTGGCGACGGGCCCCTGTCCGCCCGCGCCGATCGGCGCCGTCCGGCTCGGGGCGCAACCCGCTGCCGAGGAGGCCGCGGCGGCGAGCGCCGCGCGCAACGCGGTCCTGCGCCCGACGGCGGTCACGCGCCCTCCCCTCCGGCCGCGACGGGAAGACCGGCCGCACCGGCGGGCTCCTCGGGGCGGGGCAGGACGAGGAGGCGGAGCACGGCCGCCGCGTAGAAGAGGCCGGAGCCGAGCGGCAGGGCGAAGTCCTCCGGCACCATCGTGTCCATCCGCCACACGGCGGCACCGATCCAGAGCGCGGTGACGGGTACGGTCCAGGCCCAGATCCCGATCCACAGGCGCCGGGTGTTGCTCCTCCGCGCGCCTCCGGCCCCGGTGGGCTGCCAGCCCATGGCCCGCCGGCGCAGCACGTCCCAGACGGCGAAGACGTGCGACCAGCTGTAGAGGACGCGGGTCGCCCACGCCTCCAGGCGGTACGGGTTGCGGTGCCACAGCGGGTAGATGACGACGAGGTAGACCATGCCGGGCAGCAGCAGCCACATGTCCGTGGACTTGACCTGCTCGGGGAAGAACAGCAGCAGCACGCAGACGATCAGCGGGCCGCTGAAGATCATCAGGGCTGACTCGATGTAGTAGACGAACCCGGAGACGTAGCAGAGGCGGCTGGCGAAGCGCATCCTGACCCGCCAGAAGTTCTCCAGGCTGCCCAGCATGCTCATGGAGGCCATGCACCAGCGGTACTGCTGGCTGTAGTAGGCGCCTATGGTGTCCGGGCACAGACCGGTGGCGAGCGCGAGAGGCACGTACCGCAGGTCCCAGCCGCGTGCTCGCAGATCGAATCCGGTGTGCATGTCCTCGGAGTGCTCGATCAGGCTGGTCCCGCCGACCTCCGCGAGCGCGGTGCGCCGGTAGACGGCGCAGGAGCCGACACAGATGGAGCCGTCGCTGCGCTGCCGGGAGACCTGGACCGACCGGTAGAACAGCTCCTGGACGGCTCCGGCGCCGCGCTCGATCCAGTTCTGCTGGTCCAGGATGCGGAAGAACTGGGGTGACTGCACGATCCCGGCGTTCGGGTCGGCGTCCATGTACGGCAGCAGCTCGTCGAGGAGATCGGCCCGGGGGGCGAAATCGGCGTCCAGGATGAGGATGAACTCGCCGTCGGAGTGCTCGAAGCCGTAGCGCAGATTGCCCGCCTTCTTGAACCAGCCGCGGTTGGGCCGCACGAGACAGCGGAAGCCGAAATCGTCCGCCATGGCGGCGACCTCCGGGCTGTCGGAGTCGTCGAGGACGAGAGGGGTGACCCGTCCGGGGTAGGTCTCGGCCAGCCGCTGGAGATGCGTCCAGGTGTTGTGCAGCACCGCGATCGGCTCGCCGCACACCGGGAGGAAGACGTCGACCGACGGATACTCCCGCGGTGACCAGGAGCGCACCAGTGCGCGATGGGCTTCGGGATCGAAGTCGGGAGTGAAGAGGTCCAGCCTGAGCGCTATCAGGAAGCCGAGCGCGGACAGCAGCAGCACCGGGGAGAAGACCCAGATCCACGGCCCGTGCCGGGCCGAGTCGACCTGACTGTAGAAGACGCAGACGAACCCGGCGAACGACGTGAGACTCAGCAGCCAGGTGCGGCGCACCACGTAGGAGTACTTCTCCCGGTCGTCGGGAGGAGTCGGGAGCAGTCCCTGGGGAGCCGCCGCGCGCGTCGGCCGGCTCGCCGTGGGGCGCCGACGGGCGGGGCGGGAGCCGGTCGCGGGCCCCCTCCGGTCGCGCGCTCCCCGGGGAGGCCGTGGGGACCCGGTGGAAAGCCGTGCGGACCCGGTGGGAACAAGAACACGCTGGGCAGCCATGACGTCGGGCTCCAGGGGGGCGGCTGGTGAGAACGCTGTCCGAGGCGCCGACGCGGGTGAGCGGCCCCGCTCGGTCGGCAGCACGACGGTCAGGTTAGGCATCCGCGCGGTGAGGCGCGCCCGCACCGGCGTAAGAGGGGCTGTAGGGACACGAACCCTGCACCAAGGAACGGCACGGCGACGCGGGCGCCCGTGACGGCGTCCAGCGCGGTGCCGCGCGCTCGAGGGCACCGCCGCGGTCCGTTGGGGCAGGGGATGGACACGGGCCTTTGCGTACTCGCAGTAACAAGATCATCATCCGGGTCGAACGTCTCAGGCGACCAGTTCAGCCACCCCTCCCTTCCGCAAGGCGGTCCCGTGCCCGCACCCGTGGCGCGCCGAGATCCCGCCATGTCCGTCAGGAGCCTTCATGCAGTCACCGAACCCGCCCGCCGTCTCCGTCGACCAAGCACGTCAGGACTACGAGGCCCATCGGCGGTACTGCCGCCAGTGCGCGCTGAACGGCTCCCCGTGCCCGGCGGCGAAACATCTGAGACGCGTGCACAACAACGCCACCCGGGCGACCCGGTCCGGCCAGGGCGGCCGTACGACGTCCTGGTGAGCCGAGTCGCACCCGGCCCTCGCCCACGCACGGCATCCCCGCGTCCCCGATCTCGCACACGGCGCCGCCCGCACCGCAGCATCGCATCCGTCGTCACGGCAGCGTGGCCGGACGTGTGGGCCTCGGGCGGACGAGCCGAGCCGGTGACGAGCGGTCTCCGCAGGCCGGTGGGCCCCTCCTCGGGTGGGTCGCTGACCGCCGTGCCCGGCCTCGATGCCCGCGGGAGCGGGACCGGGGCCGGGGGCCGTGCTGCCGGGCTGTCGCTCAGGCGTCGATGATGACGGGGATGACGAGCGGCTTGCGGCGGTGGGTGCGGAACGCCCAGTTGGCCACGGCGCGGGCGAGGAGCTGTTCGAGTTGGCGCGCGTCCCCGACGCCTTCCTCGGCCGCGGTGGCCAGGGTCTTCTCGATGACGGGGATGACCGGCTCGAAGGTGGTGTCGTCGTGGACGAAGCCGCGGGCCAGGAAGTCGGGGGCCTCGGCGAGGGCGCCGGTGTCCGCGTCGACGATCGCCACCACCGTGAGCACGCCTTCGGCGGCGAGGGTGAGGCGGTCCTTGAGGGACGCTTCGGTGGCGCCGCCGACTTCCATGCCGTCCACGTAGACGTTGCCGGCCGGGACCTTGCCGGTGATGGACGCGCGGCCGTCGACCAGGTCCACGACGACGCCGTCCTCGGCGATGACCACCCGGTCCGGGTCGACACCGGTACGGATGGCGAGGTCACCGTTGGCCCGCAGATGGCGCCATTCGCCGTGCACGGGCATGACGTTGCGGGGTTTGACGATGTTGTAGCAGTAGACGAGTTCGCCGGCGCTGGCGTGCCCGGAGACGTGCACCTTGGCGTTGCCCTTGTGGACCACGTGAGCGCCCCACCGGGTGAGTCCGTTGATCACCCGGTAGATGGCGTTCTCGTTGCCGGGGATGAGAGAGCTGGCGAGCAGGACGGTGTCGCCCTTGCCGATGCGGATCATGTGGTCGCGGTTGGCCATCCGGGACAGCGCGGCCATCGGTTCGCCCTGGGAGCCGGTGCAGACCAGAGTGATCTTGTGATCCGGGAGCTTCTCCAGCTCCTTCGTGCTCACGATCAGACCGGACGGGACCTTCAGATAGCCCAGGTCACGGGCGATGCCCATGTTGCGGACCATCGACCGGCCGACGAAGGCGACCTTGCGGCCGTGCTGGTGAGCGGCGTCCAGGACCTGCTGGATGCGGTGCACATGGCTGGCGAAGCTGGAGACGATGACCCGGCGCGGCGCGGTGCGCATCACCTGCTCGATCGCCGGATTCAGCTCACGCTCGGACGTGGTGAAGCCGGGCACTTCCGCGTTGGTGGAGTCGGTGAGGAACAGGTCCACGCCCTCCTCACCGAGGCGGGCGAAAGCGCGCAGATCGGTGATGCGGTCGTCGAGAGGGAACTGGTCCATCTTGAAGTCACCGGTGTGCAGCACCATCCCGGCGCGTGTACGGATCGCGACCGCGAGGCTGTCGGGGATGGAGTGGTTGACCGCCACGAACTCGCAGTCGAAGGGTCCGAAGCCGCGCCGGTCGCCCTCCCGCACCCGCACCGTGCGCGGCCGGATGCCGTGTTCCTTGAGCTTGGCCTCCAGGAACGCCAGCGTCAGCTTGGAGCCGACGACGGGAATGTCGGACCGCTCGCGCAGCAGGTACGGCACGCCACCGATGTGGTCCTCGTGGCCGTGGGTGAGTACCACAGCCACGATGTCGTCCAGCCGGTCCCGGATCGACGTGAAGTCCGGCAGGATCACATCGACGCCGGGCTGGGTCTCCTCGGGAAACAGCACGCCGCAGTCGACGATGAGGAGCTTGCCCGCGTGCTCGAAGACGGTCATGTTGCGGCCGATCTCACCCAGGCCGCCCAGGGCGATGACCCGCAGCCCTCCTTCGGGAAGGGGTGGGGCGGCTTTCAGGTCGGGGTGCGGATGACTCATACCTTGACGGTACCCGGAGAGTGGGGCGGGATGATCCACCGCCTGTGATGTTCGATGCCATCGCCCGGCTGCGTGAAGGTCGGCAGGGCAGGCCGCGGTGAACCGAGCGGTGATGAGGTGGCAGCAGAGTGTCGACGAGGCCGCTGAGGGCCGATGCCGAGCCGGGCGCGGTTCCGGTCGCGGAGGTCGGCGGCCCCACCGAGCCGGACGAAGCCGCGGGAGTCGAGCGCCGTCGAGCAACGCGGGGCAACCGAGCTTGAAAGTGCAAAGACGCGGCAACCTGCGCCTTGCCGCTGAGATCCGCGGTCGGCACAGCTGGGTCGTCGCGCTTCGTGGACAGGCCGCGCGGACATTCGCCGCTGGGCGAAGAAGAACAAGGTCGAGCTGTGCTTCTCCCCGACCTACGCCTCATGGGGAAACCCGATCGAGGCCCACTTCGGCCCGCTGCGGCAGTTCACCCTGGCCAACTCCCACCACCGCAGCCACCCCGCGCAGACCCGGACCCTGCATGCATCCTTGCGATGGCGCAACGCCAATGCCCGCCACCCCGACATACTTGCCGCCCAACGCAAGGAACGCGCCCGCACCCGAAGCGAGAAGGGCGCCGTTGGGGCGGACGCCCGCTTCGGTCCGTGGCCCGACTACCCGGAACAGTCAGATGTCGCCCTGGACCAGGGCGTGCAAATGCTGGTCGTGCCACCCGTCCTCATGCAGCAGCGCGCTCCGCATCGTGCCTTCGACGGAGAAGCCGGCCTTGGCCGCTACTCGGCACGATGCCGGGTTGGCCATCGAGTGGCACAGCCGGAGCCGGTGCAGTCCAAGGTCGTCAAAGGCCCACTGACTGAGACGCTTCGTGGCCTCGACCGTGACGCCGCGGCCGCGTCCCGCGGGCAGGACCCAGTAGAGGATTTCGGCGCTGCCACCGGCGAGATCGATGTCACCCAAGCCGATCAAGCCCACGGCCTGGCCGCTGTCGGGCTGGGCGATGGCCCAGATCGCGCTCTGCTCGTTCCGCCAGCGCTCGTGCATACGCTCGATACGCTTGCCTGCTTCCGCAGGCGACGCCACGACCAGTAGATTCCACTGGCGAATTTCCGGATCCCGACCAGCAGCTACCAAGGTGTCGGCGTCGCCGGCGCACCAGGGGCGCAGCTCCGCACCGCTGGGGAGGGCGAGCACGGGTTGTTCCCGCTTGGCCATGTGACCTGGAGGAACGACGGGCGGTATGGGTGAGGTGATCACCGCGGCAGCGTGCCACAGCCCGACATCGGACTTCCGGCCGAGTCTGGAAGGCAAAGCTCAGAGTTTGCCGCCGATCTCGCACGCCTGGCACGGCGGTCGGCCGCAGATGCACTGTATGACGGCGTCGAGGACGTCGAGGTCGTGGTAGAGGCACTTGTCCCGGCAGGTGTGGCGCGGAATGAAACCCGCGGGGATTTCGCCGGGCCAGGGTTCGTGGCCGTCCCGGCAGCGGGCGAACCGCTCGGGATCGGTGGAGTGCAGGTCATGCATCTTCGACCGCGCCTCGTCCTCCAACTGCCGCACGCGCTCCGCCAGACCCTTGAGCTCGGCGGCGATGTCGGAGTAGTGGCCGGTACCGGTCCTCACGTGTGCGGCCCGCAGCGCCATCGCGGCGTTGCCCAGGAACCTGCCGGCATCCTGAAGATCGGTCACGTGATGCATTTGGATGCCATTCACGCCTCGTACCCATACGGCGTCCATGCTGCTCACTGATCCACCTTTCCGGCGTACACCTTGGTCGTGTGCAAGACAGTATGCGCGACGCCGGTGCCTGCGCATAAGGAAAAGTCAAACTATTCAAGGACGCTAAAGGGCCCCGATGTGCCCGTCCAGTGTTTTTGGGGTGAATCGGCTCACAGGCGACGAGTCGTCCGGTGGTTATGCGGTGCAGCGAAGATCGATGCCCATTTCCGGGGGGCTGCGTGAACCTTCGGCGGATTTCCGTCCGGTCGGAGACGCCGGTGATGTTCGTCAGCCGGTGACCGTGCGGGAGCGAGCGCTGCTATCCGAACACGGCCTGTGCGAGTGCCAGTCCGATGAACACGGCCCCGAGTCCGGCGATGACCGAGACGACCACGTTGACCGCCGCGAGGAATCGCAGACCAGCCTTGGCCAGACTCAAGGTCTCGTAGGAGAACGTGGAGTAGGTGGTCAGGGCTCCGCAAAAGCCGGTGCCCAGCAGGAGTTGCACATCCCGCGAGGCGGCTCCGCTCAGGCTCGCTCCCGTCAGCACGCCCAGGATCACCGATCCGGTGACGTTGGCGGCGAAGGTGCCCCACGGAAAGCCTGTGCCGTGACGGCGCTGGACCGCCCGGTCGATGAGGTACCGCAACGGGGCGCCGACGGCACCGCCGAGTGCGACGAGCAGGAACCTCATGGAAGTGCGGTCTTCCGACCGGCCGAACCGAGTCTCATGTCGATCCCCTCACCGGCCGGCCGACCCGGCGGCCGACGAGGACACCGACCGTGACGGCGGCCATCGCCGCGCCCACGGTCAGCGCCAGGTATGCGAGGGCGATGCCTGCCATGCCCTCCCGCACCAGGCGCTCGATGTCGGCGCAGTACGTGGAGAAGGTCGTGAAGCCGCCGAGCACCCCCGTGCCGAAGAACGGTCGCAGCAACCGGTGCGCAGCCCAGATCTGGGTGACCAGCATCATGAAGACGCCGATGATCAGGCATCCCACCGTGTTCACGCACAGTGTGGTCCAGGGGAACATCGCCGCGCCTGTAGGCCAGAGCAACGCCGCCGCGTACCGCGCGCTGGCGCCTGCCGCCCCGCCCACGGCGATGACGGTGAGCACCTGCACGTGTTGACGCCACGTGTCCTTGGGTAGATCGGTCTCTCCCACGGCTCCGCTCCCCTCACCAGTGACCGACTGCTTGAGTCCAGGGGGAGTCCCCGAGTCCTGGCCGAGTCGCCGGGTCTTGGCCCGGACGTTTCAGCAAGGCGACGGACGCGGCTCGAATGCCTCGCCACGGCCGCAGAACCCTCAGTTTATCGGCTGAAGTTTCCGCAACGCGCGTGCGACCTCCGACGACTCTCATCCACTTGACATGGGGATTTTGGAGACGTCTCCTGGAAGGGGTGAAGAGTGTCGGAGGCTGCTGATGGCAACCTATGAATATCGATGCGGTCACTGCGGAACTTTCGAGGTGAAGTTGCCGATCGGTACGGCCCCCAAAGCCTGGGACTGCCCTGCCTGCGCGGGCGCCGCAAGCCGTGTTTACTCCGCGCCGGGCCTGGCGCGGACCTCGAGTGCGGCAGCTGCTCTCCATACCCGGGAGGAGCAGTCCCGGGAGGCGCCGGAAGTGGTCTCCGAAGTGCCGCCCGGCAGGACGGCGCGCAGGCAACCGCATCCCGCACTCTCCCGGTTGCCGCGTCTGTGAAGGCGGTGGTCGACACAACAGACCGTCTCATGCGTCGACATCCGAACACGCACGTCCTCCCCATGCGGACTTAGGAGGTGCGTCCCGGTGGCAAACGCGGGATTGCTCTTCGTCGGTGCGGTGCTCTTCATGAACGGGCTGGTCCTCCTCTATAAGGTGGATGCCCGGTCAGGAGGGGTGTTCAACCTTTTCATCGGTGCACTCCAGGTGATCACGCCGACGTATCTCATCTTCACTGCCGACAATGACCCCGTAAAGATCTTGGCGGCATCCGGAATCTATCTTTTCGGCTTCACGTATCTCTACGTCGGTATCTGCCTCCTCACCGGCATCGAAACCGACGGTGTCGGCTATTATTCACTCTTCGTGGCAGTCGCCGCCCTGGGATATTCGTTCGCCAATTTCCACCTTTTGAAGGACTACCCATTCGGAGTGATCTGGCTCTACTGGGCATTCCTTTGGTTCCTGTTCTTCCTGCTGCTCGGCCTCCGGCAGGACAGGCTCCGGCCCTACGTCGGCTGGGTCACAGCGATCGAAGGATGGGTCACCGGCGTGATACCCGCCGGCCTGCTGCTCTCCGGATACTGGAAACACCCCGACGAGACCGCCATCGCGCTGGGTGCCTTCGCCGTTGTGGTGTTCGGGGCGCTATGGCCGCTCACCCGGGCATCGCGGGCGCGGGTCGCCACAACGCCCACCACCCCGATGGACACCCCGGACGCATCCACGTGACCGGATCAGAACCAGCGAGGAAGCTGTCATGCCCGAAGTGATCTTCAAAGTGGACCAGAACAAGTCCATGCGCGAGCAAGACGTCCCCGGACACAACAGGTGGCACCCGGACATCCCCACGGCTGCCATGGTGAAGCCGGGGTCGGAGTTCCGCGTGGAATGCCGAGACTGGACCGACTGCCAGATAGGCGACAACGACTCGGCCAACGACGTACGTGACATCGACCTGACCATCCCCCATATGCTCAGCGGTCCGATCGGCGTGGAGGGCGCCGAACCGGGTGACCTGCTCGTCGTCGACATCCTCGACCTCGGCCCCGTGCCCCAGCAGACCGGCGACGCGGCGGGACAGGGCTGGGGCTACACGGGCATCTTCGCCAAGGCCAACGGCGGAGGTTTCCTGACGGACTACTTCCCGGACGCCTACAAGGCGGTATGGGACTTCCATGGCCAGCAGGCCGTCTCCCGTCACCTCCCCGGCATCCGGTTCACCGGAATCACCCACCCCGGGCTCTTCGGAACCGCCCCGTCGGCCGAGATGCTGGCCCGCTGGAATGCTCGCGAGAAGGCTCTGATCGAGACCGACCCGAACCGGGTCCCGCCACTCGCCGTACCGCCGGACGGCAGCAACGCGCTGGCCGGCACGGCCACCGGGGACCTCGCGCAGCGCATCGGCGAGGAAGGCGCCCGCACGGTGCCGGCCCGTGAGAACGGGGGCAACCACGACATCAAGAACTTCACCCGGGGCTCGAGGGTCTTCTACCCCGTGTACGTCGAGGACGCCAAGCTCTCCGGCGGCGATCTGCACTTCAGCCAGGGTGACGGGGAGATCACCTTCTGCGGCGCGATCGAGATGGGCGGCTTCATCGACTTCCACGTCGACCTGATCAAGGGCGGCATGGAAAAGTACGGCATCTCCACCAACCCGGTGTTCGTTCCGGGCAACGTGGAGCCCAGGTACACGGAGTTCCTCACCTTCATCGGAATCTCCGTCGACCACGACACCGACACGAACTACTACCTGGACGCGACGCTGGCGTACCGCAGGGCCTGCCTCAACGCCGTCGAATACTTCAAGAGGTTCGGCTACAGCGGTGAGCAGGCTTACCTGCTGATCGGCTCCGCCCCCATAGAGGGACGTATCAGCGGCATCGTCGACATCCCCAACGCCTGCTGCTCGCTGTACATCCCCACCGCCATCTTCGATTTCGACATCCGGCCGAGCGACGCCGGCCCCATGAGGGCCGAGCGCGGGAAGTGTGCGGTCTCCACGGCGTGACCGGCACCGACAATCGCGAAGGCAGGTCGGTCAGGGGCGCTGCGGCGGGCGCCCCTGACCGGCTTCGCAGGCACCGCCAGAACACGCCGACCGTTTCCGCACGGTCCACCGTGAAAGCCCATGGCGGACCAGCCGCGCGCTCAACAGCTCTACACGGAACTGGAACCGCCCATGACCCACATCTCTCGCGTGAGCAGTCTCGCACTGCGCAAGCGCCCATAGTGCCGGGATTCAGGAAGTGCTGACGCCCCGGCTGGTGGATGACTGACCTCTGCAGGGTTTGTACAGGGCGGACAACCGAAAGCGGTCCTCAGAAAGACGAAGACCGCGACCTCCGGGTTCCGGGCCCGTCAGTTCAGAACGGGCCGTGGAGACTGCCCAGTCCGTCGGTCAGGCGCAGGTTCTCGGAGTAGTCGACGGGGCAGGCGATCACGGAGACGGAGTCGTCGTCGAGGGCGCGGCGCAGTGTGGGCAGCAGTTGGTCGGCGGTCTCGATCCGGTAGCCGCGTGCGCCGAAGCTTTCGGCGTAGGCGACCAGGTCCGGGTTGGTGAACCGGGTGTGGCTGTGGCGGCCGAGTTCGAGTTCCATCTTCCAGGTGATCAGGCCGTATTCCTCGTCCACCAGGACCAGGACGACCAGCGGCACGCGTTCACGGACGGCCGTCTCCAGTTCCTGGGAGTTCATAAGGAACGAGCCGTCCCCCATCATCGCCAGGACGTGCCGGTCCGGCCGGGCCAGCTTGGCGGCGATGGCACCCGGCAGTGCGAACCCCATCGTGGACAGGCCGTTGGAGACCAGGCAGGTGTCCGGTTCGTAGGTGGGGTAGAGACGGGACATCCACATCTTTCCGGCGCCGGTGTCGGCGAGCACGATGTCGTGACGGTCCAGCGAGGTGCGCACATCGGTCACGACGCGCTGAGGCACCAGGGGAAACGCGTCGTTGTCACGTCCGTACTGCAGCTCTTCGTCGAGCAGGGTGCGGATCTTCTCGCTGCTTCCCGAATCGTAGGTGAGTCCCTCGGGCAGTGCCGCCGCGAGCGCGTCCAGCGCCTGTGAGAGGTCACTTTCGACACCCACGGTGACCGGGTAGTGGGCGTCCACCTCGGCGGGGAAGCGGTGGACGTGAACGATCCGCTTGTCGCCGTTCGGGTTGATCTTGACCGGGTCGAACTCCTGGATCTCGTAGCCCACGCAGAGCAGCACATCGGCCGCGTCGAAGCCGAAGTTGCCGTAGTCGTGGCGCATGAAGCCGACCGCGCCGAGGGCGTTCGGATGGTCGTCGGGAAAGACGCCCTTGCCGTGGAAGGTGGTCGCGACCGGGATGTTCAGCCGTTCGGCGAACCGCACCAGGGCGGCCGAGGCCCCGGCTCGGGCGGCGCCATGGCCTGCCAGCACGACCGGGTGCCGTGCGGCCGAAAGCACTTCGGCCGCCCGTGCGATCTGGGAGGGTGACGGCGCGTCGGCCCGCACCGTATCGATCTGCAGGGGCGCCAGCGGCCCGGCGGGACGCTCCGCTTCGACGTCCTCCGGGACCGCGAGGAACACGGCGCCTGGCCGTTCGCTCTGCGCCGTCTTGAACGCCTTGCGTGTCATCTCCGGCACCGCGTCCGGACACTCGACGCGGGCCGACCACTGGGTGACCGGAGCGAACATCGACACCAGGTCGATGACCTGGTGCGACTCCTTGTGGACGCGGCGCAGGGAGCCCTGGGCGGCCAGGGCCACCAGCGGCGCACTGTTCGTCGTGGCGTCCGCGGTGCCGAGCAGCAGATTGATCGCGCCAGGCCCCAGCGTGGCCGAACACACACCGGCCCGGCCGGTCAGCCGCCCGTAGATCTCCGCCATGAACGAGGCGGCCTGTTCGTGACGCACCAGGACGTACCGGATCCCGGATCCGTCCAGCGCGTCGACGAAACGGATGTTCTCCTCGCCTGGGATGCCGAAGACGTACTCCACGCCCTCGGCCCGCAGACAACGCACCAACAGATGCGCGACGTCATCTACTGCTGCCGTGTTCTGCGACTCGCTCGCGTCTTCGGTGCCCATGAGACGAACGTAGGCACGGCCACCGGACCCGGCCACTCGTCGGCAGCCGGCCGAGGGGCGCGGCACGCCGGAACCGTTCGGAGGTGTCGCGGTGGCGGCTGCCGCGGTCGACAGGCAGGCTGGGCGCAGTGGACGAGTCGCCGCGCACCGCGTGGCGGCAGGGCTCCGGGAGGACTGCGTGACTACTTCGTCGCCCGCTACCGACGCGCCGCCGGCTCGGTACGACGACCTGCGTGCTCTGGTGTTCAACTGCACCTTGAAGCGCTCGCCGGAGACGAGCAACACCGAGGGGCTGATCGACCGGAGCAACGCCATCCTGGACGCGCAGGGCGTGCACGTCGACGTCGTACGGGCGGTGGATCATGACATCGCCACCGGGGTCTGGCCCGACATGCGGGAGCACGGCTGGGAGACGGACGCCTGGCCCGACCTGTACCGGCAGGTCCTGGCGGCCGACATCCTCGTGCTGGCCGGCCCGATCTGGCTGGGCGACAACAGCTCGGTGATGAAGCGGGTGATCGAACGACTTTACGCCTGCTCCAGCCTGCTCAACGAAGCACCCGTACGGCGGCGCGGCGCGTCAGCCAGATGCCCCCGCCCCCGGGGCCGTTCCGCCCCGGCTTCTGGCGCAGTCCGATCCGTGGGCCCTGGCTGACCTCGGCATTCGGCCTGGTCCTCCTGATCGGCATTCCGCTGCTGTTCATTACCGGGCTGCTCTCCTACGCCGCCTACAACCCCGACTTGAGCCCCCTCAACGACGAGACCCCCGACAAGGGCGTCCTGGGCTTCTACCTCTTCAGCTGGCCCACACATCCCTACTGGCTCTACCGGCTGCTCCAGGGCGTGCACGTGACGCTGGGCGTGGTCCTCGTCCCGGTGCTGCTGGCCAAGCTGTGGTCAGTGATCCCGAAGCTGTTCGACTGGCTGCCGGTACGCTCCCTCGCCCACAGCTTGGAGCGGCTGTCCCTGCTGATGCTGGTCGGCGGCGTCATCTTCGAATTCGTCACCGGCATCCTCAACATCCAGCTCTACTACGTCTTCCCGGGCTCGTTCTACCGCCTGCACTTCTACGGCGCCTGGGTGTTCATCGCCGCCTTCGTCGTCCACGTGTGCCTCAGACTCGGCCGGATGACCCGGGCACTGCGCTCGCGCAGCCTGAGGAACGAACTGCGCACCGACCTGGCCCACACCGTGCCCGAACCCCCCGACCCCGACGGCCTGGTGGCGGTCGCCCCCGCCTCGCCGACGATGACCCGCCGCGGCGCACTCGGCATGGTGGGAGCGGGATCGCTGCTCCTTCTCATCGTGACCGCCGGACAGAGCATCGGCGGGTGGCTGCGCGGCACAGCACTGCTCGCACCGCACAACCGAGATCCGGGCAGCGGCCCGAACAGCTTCCAGATCAACAAGACGGCGGCGAAGGTCGGCGTCACCCCGGCCCTGATCGGCCCCAGCTGGCGGCTGGAGGTGCACGGACGCGGAGCGCCGCAGGTCTACACACGCGAGCAACTTCTGACGATGCCGCAGTACGCCGCCGCTCTGCCGATCGCCTGCGTGGAGGGCTGGTCCACCGACGACCAGAACTGGAGCGGTCTCCGGCTGGCCGACCTCGCCGCCCTGGCCGGCCTGCCCGACGCCGCAAGCGTCCTGGTCGAATCCATCCAACCGCCCGGCCCGTTCACCAAGGTGGTGCTGCGGGGCAACCAGATCCGCGACCCCCGAGCGCTGCTCGCGCTCCGCGTCAACGGCGCGGACCTCTCGCTCGATCACGGATACCCGGCCCGCGTCATCGTCCCGGCCAACCCCGGCGTGAACAACACCAAGTGGGTGCACCGGCTCACGTTCAGGGCGCGACCATGACACGATTCGTCCGATGGTACGGCTCAGGTCCCCTACATCTGCTGGTCCTGATCGCCTCGTTCGCCCTCACCGCCTACGCCATGGTGCGCCTTTTCGCGGTTCGGCCGCTGGAGGTGGTGATCTGGTTCGTCGGCGCGGCCGTCCTCCATGACCTCATCCTGCTGCCCCTGTACTCGCTGGCCGACCTGTCCGCCCTCTCTGTACTGCGTCATCGCACCGCCGACGGACCGGCAGTGCCGTGGATCAACTACCTGCGCGTCCCCGCCTTCCTCTCGGGCCTGCTCCTGCTGGTCTGGTTCCCTCTCGTCTTCCGGCTCGCCGTCCCCTACCCCGGTGACACCGGGCTCTCCGACCGCGTCTACCTCGGCCGATGGCTGGCGATCACCGGCGTGCTCTTCGCCGCCTCCGCAGTGGCCTTCGCGATCAGACTTCGCCGCGCCCGGCGGGCCGGCCGCGGCGACGAGGGCCTGCCCGCCACAAGTCATGGCGCCACACCGTGACCGCCGACGAGGACAAGCTGTACGGCACCGAACAGGACCCCTACGCACGGGCCCTGCGACCCGGCCGCGGACCTGTATATCTGCGGCTGGTCGACGGGCGCCGGATCCGGATGCCTGTGCACCGCTGGCACGAGCAGCCCACAGCAGCCGACACGACCGTGCTGGAACGCTGCGTCGGCCCAGTCCTGGATGTCGGCTGCGGACCGGGTCGGATGTGCAGAGAGCTGCTGAGCCGGGGAGTCTTTGCTCTCGGGGTCGACATCGCACCTCACGCGGTCGCACTCACCACCGTCCAGGGCGGGCTTGCACTGTGCCGGTCGGTCTTCGCCCGTCTGCCGGCCGAGAGCGGCTGGCAGACGGTTCTGCTCATCGACGGCAACATCGGCATCGGAGGCGACCCTCACAGCCTGCTGCGCCGCTGTGGTGGACTCATGGCCCCGGCGGGACGCCTTGTCATCGAGGTCGATCCCGATGACGTCGAGGAGCTGTGCACGGCGCGGTTCGAGGACCCCCAGGGCCACAGCGGTCCGCCTTTCCCCTGGGCACGGCTGGGACGACGCGCGCTCCACAAGGTCGCCGAGGACCTCGCCCTCAGCATCACCGACCAGTGGACGAGCGGACACCGCTGTTTCCTCACCCTGGCTCATCGGAGATCTCAACCCACAACGACGTACGAGGAAGGGGACAATCTCAATGAAAGCCATCGTGGTAACCAACCAGGCCGCGGGAACAGCCGGGATGACGCTGACGGACCGGCCTGAGCCGTCCGCAGCGATCAACGACGTCATCGTTCAGATCCATGCATCGGGCTTCGTCCCGACCGAGATGGAGTGGCCGTCGACCTGGACCGATCGCGCCGGCCGTGACAGGACACCGTCGATCCCCGGCCACGAGCTGGCCGGGACGGTCAGTGCCCTCGGTTACGGCACGACGGGGCTGTCGGTCGGGCAGCGCGTGTTCGGCCTCGCCGACTGGCACCGTGACGGCACCCTGGCGGAGTACGTGGCGATCGAAGCACGCAACCTCGCACCGCTGCCCGGCGACGTCGACTTCACAGTAGCCGCGTCCCTGCCGATCTCAGGTCTGACCGCGTGGCAGGGGCTGTTCCAGCACGGCCGCCTTCAGGCCGGCCAGACCGTCCTCGCCCATGGCGCGGCCGGGGCAGTCGGGACGATGGTCACCCAGCTCGCACGTGAGGCCGGCGCCTACGTCATCGGCACCGGACGCGCCGCCGACCGTGAGAAGGCAATCGACTTCGGCGCGCATGAGTTCGTCGACCTCGAGAACGACGCGCTGAAGGACGTCGGCGGCGTCGATCTGGTCTTCGATGTCATCGGTGGCGACCTTCAGAAGCGGTCCGCTGCCCTGATCAGGGCCGGAGGGACGCTGGTGTCCATCGTCGGCCCGGTCGAGGCGCGACCCGCCGACGGCCTGGCGGTGGACTTCGTTGTCGAGGCCGATCGTGCCGACCTGGGTGAGATCGTGCAGCGGGTGCGGGACGGACGGCTGCGGACGAACATGGGTGACGTCGCGAGCTTCGATGGTGCCGTTGATGCCCTCAACCCGACCACGCGACGCAGTGGGAAGACAGTCATCCGCGTACGCTCGTAGGAAGTGACGGCCACAGTTCGACTGGCCGGTCATCCTCACGGTGTACGAGATGAAGCGGCTCGGCCGCGACGCCGCCGAACTCACCGCACTCGCCGACCACCTCGCCGGCCCTCTCGCGGGAACGTACGGCCCCAGCGGGCACGGCAAGCTGCTGTCCGCATTCTTCGTGGAGGTGGCGGAGACCGGGCGGGAGAACGTCCGCGAGTCGACCCCGGAAGGGCTCGACACCGCCGCCCGCAAGGGCAAGCCCGGCGGCCGACCGTCATCACGGCGATGAGGCGTGCGTCGTGGAGCTGTGCAACCACGTGCCGGTGAGACAGCCCAGACCCAGTACCGGTTCGACTGGCTCCTTGGGAGCCCCGGGTACGAAAGGGCGGCGGGCCAGGCAACCTGTCGACGCCTGCTGGGAGAGCCACCAACTCGTTGTCGGATACGGGGAGCTGCAGCACGACCAGCCGATTTTTACACTTCGGCGAACCGGACCGGCTCGCCGTCAGCGGTGTCCACCGCCCAGTAAGAGGTCATCTCATTTGGTGAGTCTGCGGTAGCAGATGAGGGTGCATGCGAGGCTCGTGAAGGCGAGGAAGTGCTCAGCCTTGCGCTCGTAGCGA
>NZ_JBEZWU010000045.1:0-27650 GCF_040637655.1 Streptomyces sp. NPDC028722 | reverse complement strand
GTCACGCAAGATCTTCCAGGCCTTCATGCGGGCAAAGACGTGCTCGACGCGGGCACGGACCTGTTTGTGGCTCTTGTTGTGCGCCTGCTTCCAGTAGGAGAGTTCCTCGTCCGCGCTGCGACGACGGTGAGGGATGACCAGTCCCGTTCCGCGGTAGCCGCCATCGGCGATCGTGACGGTTTTCCCGACAGCGCCCTTCGCGCCGGACTCGGCCCAGGCCCGGCAGTCGTTGCGGTTGCCCGGAAGGGGTCGCCCGACCACGACCACCAGCCGGGTGTCGGCGTCAACGACCACCTGATGGTTCGTCGAGTACCGATAGTTCTTCGACTGCTCGGCCACGGAGTGATCGCGGGTCGGCACCAGGGTGCCGTCCATGATCAGCACGGCGTCTTTGTGAAAGCGGCGCCGCTGCGTGAGCGCGAGCTTCGGTCCGAGGTGGTCGATGACCCGGTCCGCCGTCGACTTCGACACCCCGAACAACGGCCCAGTTGCCTCAGCGTCCGATTGGTGCGCCAATAAGCGGCCACCAGCAGCACCCGGTCCTGAAGCGGGAGCTTCCAGGGTCGGCCACGGCCTGGCGCGTCGGCGCCCTCGTGGCGCAGCTGAGTCAGCAACTTGCCGAAGATGCGCGGGCTCAGCCCGGTGAACGGGGCTGTCCAAGACGGCTCCGACGCCGTGATCACACCAGCCACGGCCCAAGACCATCCCACATCAAGATCGCTTACGGGGACAGCCCGTTGGCAGAGTTCAGCTCGGCCGTGCTGTGCGGGACGACCTCCGCTACCGCCCCAGCACTTCTCACAGTTTCAGCCGCGGCCTGATCGGTTACGGCGACAACGAGTCGCTCGTCCCGGTAGTAGACGCCGGCTGTGCGCTTGTTGCCCAGTCGATCGGCGATCGCCACCGCTTTGGCAGGATCGGTGAGCGGTGCTGGCGCTGCTTGGGCGGCGGTCAGGGTGGTCAGCGTGAAGACCCCGCCGACTGCCGCCGCGACTATCCCCCGGTACGCGTGGTGACGTCTTTGCACGTGTACTCCTCATTTAGGGTGGACCGGTGATCGACACGCTCGGCGAGACTCGCGACAAGAGGTGGCCAACTGGCGCATTGAACATGACAATTCCGCTTACTGGTGCATGTTGGCCTGAATCCACGAGATGCGGCCGAAAACCCCCCACGGTAAAAACGTCTTGGTCCGGCCATTTACAGAGGGCCGGACCAAGACGTTTTGCCGGAGGCTACAGCTCGATCTGCATGTGCTTCACGTCGGTGAACTCCACGCCCAGGCCGTGCGCCCGGGAGTTGTTGGCACGGAAGTACATCCGGGCCAGGCCGTCGGCGGCGATCTGCTGGAGCTGCTGCTCGGTGGCGCCCTGCTCGCGGGCGGTGAACAGCTGGTCGGCGTACTCGGGCGGCAGGGCCTGGGTGATGTCGCGGATATGGGCGTCGTCGGTGGTGCCCGGCGCCACGGTGAAGCCGAACCGCGCGCGGGTGGAGACGACCAGGCTGCCGGTGGAGGTCGCCTTCTTCCTCGCCTTCGCCCGCACCTGCGGCTGCCACCGCTTCTTGACCTCACCTGGTCAAGCAGCTCAAGGGCACCAAGGCCACTGCGCAGGCGCTCGGGATCTCCCAGCGCACGGTGGAGCGGTACGTCTCGGGCAAGCTCAAGCGGCCCCGACAGGACCTGCGCGGCCGCATAGAGCGTACTTCATCTGCGCCTGGGCGCTCTGCGGGATGCGACGGGTGAACGCTCCCTCCAGCGCGCGGTCCAGACTGTCCCCGAGCGGCCCGTCTGGCGGTCGATCTGGTGGTGGTTGCCCTGACGGTGGCTGGAATTGGGCTATTGATCACCTACGCACCATGTTGAGGCCATTCGGATGTGAGGGGCGCCACACCTGGGAGGCTGTGTATCAGCCGCATATCACGGTGATCGGTGAGCAGTTGTGGTCTCAATTGCGCGATCTCGCACCGCGGAGGTCACGGCCGGCGCACAGTGTGCTGTTACGGCAGGGCAACCCCGGGACTCATGTGATCCTGCTGGATTCCGGGTCCACGCTCGTGACGCTGACGGGCCAGAGCGGGGAACGGACGCTGCTGGCCGTGCGAGGAGCCGGTGAACTGCTGGGTGAGCTGGCGGTGCTGGGCTCCGAGCCCCGCTCGGCGTCGTCATTGCGGCGGAGACGTGCTTGGGAAGACCTTGGCAGCCGGCCCGGCATGGCCAGCAGCTACCACCAGCTCGGCACGGTCGCCCAGGCCCAGGGACGGCTGGAGGACGCTGAGGACTGGTACCGCAAAGCCCTCACCATCGACGAAGAGGTGGGTAACCGCCCCGGCACGGTCCTGACCTTCGCGCAACTGGGTCTGCAGGCAGAAGCCGGGGATGACACCGGCCAGGCGCTGGTCTGGGCGATCAAGTGCGTTGCCCTGTTCGACGCAATCCCGCATCCCATGACCGGCATGGGGCCCGTCCAGCTTCGCCGGCTGACGCGGCGCCTCGGTATCGCAACCGTCGAGAACGCTTGGCAGCAGGAGACCGGCAACCCCCTGCCCGGCCCCGTACGCGCCTACGTCCTGGCCGAGCCAGATGCCACCGACACCGGAACCGACTGACCCTCATGGAGAGCATCCGCATGCACGACGTCATCGAACAAGCCGCCCGCGCCGCAGCCCACCGCCTCGCTGGCCCGCAGCACCCTACACTGGCCGAGGAGGTAGAGGAGGCACTGGCCACCGAAGGAACAGCGAAGGCACCTGGGCAGTACCTGGACGCCACCGCCCTGGGCGGCCTGATCGTTACCATTGCCAACACAGCCTGGATGATCTACAACGACATCCGCAGCCGCAGTTCCGCGACACCGGACCTGGACGCCATCACGCGCCGTGTACGGCAACAGCTTCAGCAGATCGAGACGCCCGCACCATCGCTCGATCCCGGCGAGCAGGCCCGCATTATCAACCCCACCGTTGAAGAAACCCTCAACGCCGCCAACGGGCGGAATTCCGAGCAAGACCGGCATTGACGGCCCGACCGCCGGACTGCTGATGCCGTCGGAAATCGCAGGCACGGTAGCGCGGCCGACTTCCGTTTGACTGGGGAAGAGGCAGTGCGGATGCCTGCACTATTCCTGAAGCGCGAGGTAGCCGGTCCAGTTCTGTTGGGCGAATTTGGCCCACTGGAAGGCGGTGGAGGCCGAGAGGCCGAAGAGGTCGCTGATCACGATCGGCGGCAGCTCGGTGATGGCATTGATCATTGCGGTGTTGCGGGCCGCACGGGTGGGGAGGTCGTGGTTCCGCAGCCGTTTAATGATGTGGCTGGCGCTCAGGGGGCGACCTGCGTGTCGACCAGGGAGAAGGTAGTCGGGTCCGGAGGACGCGCGGGGCTTGAGCATCGAGCTGGCCTGCGGGCTGGCCATGTGCGCCTTGAGGAGCCGGGCCAGCGTCGGAGGCAGCAGCACTGGGTGGCGATCGATGGTGAGGAAGGCGCCCGCGTCGTTCTGGCGGAACTGGGAGGTGGTGAACTCCTTGATGCGCACGACAGTGAGTGCGTAGACGCGGATCAGGGCTCCCACGATGCGGAGTTCTCGGGGCAGAGCCTCGTCCGTGAGGCATCTCCGCAACTGCTTCTCGTGCTCGTCGTCCGTGTGGAAGTTCGCAGGGAATCCCTTGCGCGCAAGCTGTGTCTCGAGCGGCCGGGTCAGCTTTCGCTTCGTGAGCCATCGGACGAAGGAGTGGACGGCATTCTGTCGGGTGGGGTTCTGCGTAAGCCACAGATCCAGGTCCTCCTGGTGCAGGTCCGGGAGGGTGAGCTGGTGCTGGTCGAGCCAGTTCAGCAGGAGGATGGCGGCTCGGATGTTACCACGGTCGGCTTTCGCGGCGCTGGGAGTGTAGCGCCCGCGCTCCGCTCGGCGGCGTGCGTCCTTGATGACGTGCCATTCCGCGAAGGGGCTGACGATCCGGGACTGGTGTGGGGGCAGGGCTTCGAGGGTGGCTTTCGCCCAGAGCTCGAGCCGGGCGAAGATCTCGTGGCGTTCGGGGAGGGCTCCGGTCAGTACGAGGTGGTGCCGGACGTTGCGTGTGACCGTGCTCTGAGGCAGCCGGTCGAGGAGCCCGTGACTGATCTCGGTGTGCTCCGTGCTGAGTTCGTCGAGGAGTCCGGCCGCGACGCTGAGGCTGTCACGTCAGACAAGTGGGGACGGCAGCCCGTCGACATCATCGCCCGGATCCCTGGCGATCAGTCCATGCCGCTGCTGGAATCGATCTTCCTGAAGCAACTCGCAGCAGCCGAGACCGCGAACGACTACGGAGACTGCGCCTATGTGGCCGAGGCCCGGCCGGCGGCGGACCAGGGCGGGGCCGTCCCGGCGGGCGCGGGGAGGTCAGTGCGTGATCTCGCCCGCGATGACCGGTCATCGCTTCCGGCGCAGTCCACACCAGGCGCACCCCCAGCCGCATCGGCGGCATGCCCCTACCCGCGCCAGCCGTGCGTTTCCATGGCCTGATTGTGCGCCCACTGCCTGTCCGATCGCACACCGCCGTGCTGCTGCGGGTCTGCCCGCACGCCTTCAGTTCGCCGGCCTGGGCGGACGCACGCGGTCTCGTCCTCCTCGCGTGCAACCGTTCGCCATACCTGCATGTCTCATCCCATAACAGCATGGCGACCAAGGGGGACATCATGCAGAGAACAAGACTCATCGCGACTGTTCTCGTCCTGGCAAGTGCCGGCCTGGGCGGCGCGGCGACGGCGGCGGACGCCACTCCGGCCACCGCGCGGTCCACGGCCTGTCCGACCGGCTGGGGCAGCGGAGCGAAGGGCGGTACGGCCACCGGGGCGGTACCGCTGAAGGACATCAGGACCGGCCGGCACGACTGCTACGACCGGATGGTGTTCGACGTGCCCGGCGGTGGTCCTGCCGTCGGCTACCACGTCGAGTACGTGGACCGGCTCCGGCAGAGCGCCAGCGGGCGCACGATCCCGGTCGCCGGCGGGGCCGTGCTCGACGTCCATGTCGGCGCGCCGAGCTACGACCCGGCGACCGGCGCGGTCACGTACCCGGGGCGAGTGGGCCGCACTCTGCCGGGCGTGAACGTCCACGGTTACCGCACGTTCCGGGACACCCGGTTCGCCGGCAGCTTCGAGGGCGAGACGCAGGTGGGTCTCGGCGTACGGGTCCGGCTGCCGTTCCGGGTCCAGCAGATGCCCGGTCGGCTGGTGGTCGACGTGGCCCACAACTGGACGGGTAGCCGCTGAGCGGATCCGGCGGGTCCGGCCCCGCGTGAGCAGGGCCTCCGCACGGTGCGAGTGCCCTCACTGGTCCTGCCACTTCCGGAGGCATCCGGATGGCGAGCCGACACATCACCACGGACGATGGTGCTCGCACCCTGGGCGCGGTGGCAGACCTTCTGTGTCCGCGCCTGCATGGAGGACCCGACTATCGCCGACGGCCGGCGGCTCCGGAAGGTGATCACGTGAGGACTCCCCCCAGGTCTCCCTCCGGCGCGCACCCGAGCGTGCGACACCCCTCGCTGGGAACCTGGCGGTCACGCGTGGGTGTAGCAGCGATCCTGCTGACCCTCCTGACGACGACGCTGTTGCTGGGGCAGTTCGGCCTCGACGACTTCTCCCATGCTCTGACCTTCCCCGGGCGCGTCACCGGTACCGTCCTTCTCGTGGTCTCGTTAACCACGTTGGTGAGCGCCGCCGCGGTCGTGGACCACTGGGCCCGGCACAGCTTTCCCTACTCCGGCCTGGTCGCGCTGATCGGCGCGTTCGCGGCATTGCTGACCAACGTCATGCTCCTGGTGGAGACGGTGAAGGACGGTGATTCCGCGGCTTACCCGGCGCTCTTCGGCGCGCTCACGGCGGGTTCGGCATGGGCTGTCTTCGCGGTGTGGCGAACGTCGGTCATGGTCCCCGCGCCCAAGCGGGTGGCCGCTGCGCTGATCGTTTCCTCGGTGATCGCGGTCGCCAATTTCGGCTATCAGAACCTCTATCAACCGTACCAGCGGGAAACCAGGCCTCTCGTCACGTTGTCCATGGGGAAGGCCGTGCTGAGCAAAGACCACAAGGCATTCGCCGTACCGGTCGACATCACGATCCAGAACCACGGTGACGTGGGTTTCTACGTGCTCGGCACCGAATTCCACGCCATGGGGGAACGAGTGCCGCTCAGCCCGAAGGACCGGCTCCGCCAGCAGTGGCGCACCGACGCGGAGCAGTGGGCCAAGTCCGACGAAGTGAACCCGCTCTCCCGCAGGGAGATTCACCAGCCCGGCGAGTTGGTGGAGGCACAGCCGTGGATGCCCTACGGACAATGGATCGAGTCGAGCGACACCTTCGCCACGCGAGTGGTGGTGCAGTTGCCCATCGACACGCCGTACGACCAGTTGGCGTTCTATGCCACCGCGAGCCTCGCGCGCAAGGACCGGCTGGTGCTGCAGCCACCGCTCCGCTTCATGGCGTACTCCTGGGGTGGGTCCAAGGTTCCGGTATGGGTGAAGGAGCAACAGAAAAAAGGCCTCGACTCCCTCATCTACCGTGCCAGGGTGCACGAGAACAACGCGATCGACGAACGCACCAGGGATCCCCGTTATGTGACCGTCTACTGGAGGTTCGGCACGCACGGCGCGAACGTGGCGACGTCCATCGCGCGGTCGGGCGAGGAGGACCGCATTCCCACTCAGGCGGAAGCACGCGAGGTGGTGAGCCGGTACGGTCTCGCTGACGTGATCACGGGGCCTGTCGAACGGACGCTCTGGGACATCAAGAGTCAGCGGTGACGGGCATCGCCGCGCCGGACGGGCCGGCGCGCTCGTCCAGTCGCTCCAGCCAGGCGACCAGAGCGAGCGAGCTGTTCACACGGTCCCAGGAGTAGGCGTCCCCCATGCCGAGCTGCGCCTCGCGCACTGCCCGGCACAGCGTCTCGACGTCGAACATTTCAGCGATCAGCGGATGCCGGGCGGTACCGCACAGGGAGATGAGCTCGTCGCCGTGCGTCCGCAAGCCGCGGGCATAGAGGTCGTCGAAGGGGACCTTGACCGTCCTGCCGAGGATGGGGGCCGGAAGCAGGTCTGCCATGGCCTCGCGCAGTACCGCCTTCGGACGACCCGGCTGGAACGCGGTCCCGGCAGGGAGGCGGCTCATCGTGGCGATGACCTCCGGGTCGAGGAAGGGGTGGGAGAGGAAGAACCCGTCCTGCCGCGCGCGGTTCCAGGACAGCGGGTCGGGCGCGGCCCGGTAATTGGCAGCGTCGTACAGTGACTGTTCGGGCCGGCGCGCGAGCACGAAGCGGCTTTCCGCGATGCGGGCCTCCCGGTAACCGTGAGCCCTCGCGAATCCGGAGCGCAGCCATCGGGGGCGGTTGTACGTGCCGAGGCCGCCGAGCACTGTTCCGCGGCGGAGAAGTGCTGTGATCCGCTCGGATGCCAGCGGAAGAGCCGGCTTGACCACGTAGGCGTTGACGATGTCCCGCACGCCCCGTTCGCTGCCGACGGCCCAGGCGCTTGCCTGCTCGGTCATCTTCCGGAGCTGTCCCGTGCGGGCGAGCTGGTGCAGGTGGAAGGGGTTGGCGTCCACGATCGGATCGGCCCCGCATCCGGTCAGCAGGGCGTCACAGCCCCGTTCCGCGGCCGCCGCGTGAAGTCTGGTCCACCAAGGGGCGCGGAAGGCGTGCGCACAAGGCTCGTCCGCGTCTCCCGCGTGGTGCTGGAAGTCGTCGAAGTCGGCCACGTCGTCGGCGTCGACGATCACCGGCCGGGCCGCGGGACTGTGCCGGCGGATCTCCTGCATCGCGACGTCCAGGTAGGGCCGCTCCGCGGCCAGTTGTCCACGGGAGAAACGCCCGGCGAGCAGGACGAGACCCCCGGGGCCGCCCCGTCCCTCGACCAGCAGACGTGCGGTGAGCAGCGCCACGCTGGTGGAGTCGGTGCCGCCCGAGACGTGGCATGCCGTCGTCGTGCCCATACGGCGTCCGACAGCGTTCTCCAGTGCGAGGCGCAGCTCCTGCGCGGCCTCACCGAGGGAGGGTCCGTCCGTTGTCGGCACGGGCGGCTCTTGGGCCTGGCGAACACCTCGCCACACATGACTGCGTGGCCGCCCGCTGACCGAAAGCTCCACCACCTCACCGCCGAGGACGCGGTGCACCCCGGTGAAGGGGGTGAGGTCCGCATGCGGCTGGGCCATGTTCCCGGTGAGGTACCGGCAGAAGTAGCGGCGTTCCAGCTCGGTGACGTTCCCCAGGCAGCGGGCCGAGGTGCTCACGGCGTTCACGCGGCCACCGGACTCCCTGAAGAACAGAGGGATGCGTGCCTGCTCGTCGCGTATCAGGAGGATGCGGTCGCGGCACACCAGAACGGCCGCGTAGTCGCCGGCCGGCAGCGTCGGGGCTGTTCCCCCTCGGCCGAAGTCGGCCAGGAGATGATGCGCGCCTGCCACTCGGTCACGTGCCGAGCCGACCCAGCCGACGACGACCGCGGTGCCGGCCTGCGAAGAGGCCGTCGACACGAGCCCCTGACGCACCATGGCCTCGGTGGCCCGGAGTATCGGTGCGCCGTCAAACCACTCGAGGCGGAGCGCCTCCACTTCAGTGTCCTCCCCCGTCGATCGAGAGCACCGGTGTGAAGGTGTGCCCCAGCGGATCGGCGTCAGGGACGCAGAGGCCGGCCGACGCCGTCCAGGCGTGCAGGGCGAAGGGGCGTTCGCGCACACCGACGTGGAGGACGGCTTCCAGGCCGCTTCGCCGCAGCAGGACGAACGCCGTCACGGCCTCGGACTTGCAGTCGCCGTTCACGAACCAGCTTCTGCGGCTGTGTGACTGCACCGCCCGCTTCAACCGTCCGATCTGTTCCGCGGAGGGAGGCTCGGCACGGGCGTAACCCGGTGCGGCCAAGGACAGCAGCCGAAGCACTCGCCCGAATCCCATGGTCCGGATCAGCAGGTGCACTCCACGCAACCAGAGTCCGACGCCGACGTCCGAATGCTCGTTCCGGCTCTCGGTCGCGCACCGGGTACGAAGGAGCCCGGTGACGAGTTCGGCCCGTTCCTCGGGGCTTCCCCCGGCGAACTTCTCGACGTCCGTCGTCGTCATTCCGAAAAAACGCGTCCGCTTCCAGTCCGCGATCAGCGCCCCGTCGGACATGCGAATGACACGGCAATGCGGTGACAGGATCTGTGCCATGGCCACCAGGGCCTCGCTGTCCTCTGCCACCGCGCATCCTCCAGGATTCCACCGTGAACGGTGTCAGGACAGGTAACCGTGACCGTCGTACATACCCCCGCTGAATCCCCGGATCAGACGGCCTTTGCCGAGAAGGACAAGCCGACGCGGCTTACGGCGCCGCAGAAATCGGATGAACATCGCCTACCTCCAAAATTAGGCAGGACCGACCAATTACAGGCTACTCCGTCCCGGATACCCGGCAACCGGACTGGTCACCAGGCCGGCGACCGGAGGACCTGTGACCGCGCCTTCTCCGACCACCCCGTCGGTCGTCGCCCGTCCTTACGCGCGAGGCGGCGCGCATGGAAGCTGCCACGGCAACCGCCGTTGGCCAGGCCACCATGGCTCCGCCGAGCACCACCGACGCGTACGCGGTGCTGGAGGCCGCGGCACCGATCTCTGTCCGCGGCGCCGCTCGGTGCCTGGAGGAGCCGGCCGATCACCTGACAGCCCATCCCGACGCCCTGATCCCGGGCAGTTCCCTTTGCCCACCGGTTCTGCTGCGGCTGACCGAGGTGCTGCATGCATCCGGTCGTCCGCCCCGGATCCGCCCATCCCGGAAGGACCCGGCCTGACCCGCGGCAGTCCGGCTCGAAGGGCGGGTCTGTCGTTCGTGCGACGCCCGAAGCCGCTCAGCCCACATACCGCCCGCCGCCGACGCATCGGCCCCGCGCAGGGCAAGACCGACGCCCGGGAGATGTACGTCATCGCCGACCAGGCCAGGGTGCGCCCGCGGCCTGCGGCACAACCGTCCCGGCTACGAAGCCACCGTCGAACTCGAGCCGCGACTGGACGGCGGGTCGATCTGGTCGAGGACCCGCACTCATGTGGTGAACCGCCCGCGGAGCCCTTTGCTGAGCATGTTCCCCGCTCCGAAGCGGGCTCGGGACGTCTCCAATACCGGCCCGCTGAGGTTGCAGACGGGCTACAGACCCCAACAGGCTCATCGAGGGCCGGTGTCACGAGCTCGAACTCGCTGACATCATCCGGAGCGCCCCCGCATGACACCTCCCTCGGCGCCGAGTTGGGAGCCGCGGTCGGCGGCAGCCTGGACAGCAGGTGCCCACCAGCAGGGCGAGGATGACACAGGCCTGCGCGCCGAGGAACACTTGCGCGGCGGCACCACCCACCTCGCCGCCCCGTCGCCCCCGCCTGGGACCAGGGCGCCGCTCAGTGCCCCACTCAGCGCCGCACGTGCCCGATTCCACCGACCGACCCGGGCCCCGACGGGCCTGGACCCGCGCTTCCGCACCGGCTCTCCGCGTAAGCAGGATGTGCCTGGGCGTCCGCGAGCAGCACGCCCTGCGGCGACAGCAGCCGGCCGATCGCCTGCTCGAGCCGTGCGGGGTGGAGCTCCCGGGTCAAGTGGATGACCTGGCGGGCCTCGTTGTCCTGGCTGTCGACCGTCACTGCCGGCGCTTCTCCGACCCTGTGTTCCAGCGCGTCGACGAAGGCCGCCACCGCCGCGCGCGCTTACGACGACAGCGCGTGGTCGGGCGGATATGCCTCGCGGAATCCCGTCTCGGCGATATCCGCACGGATGAGCAGCTTGTTCTCGAACAGGTCCTCGTGGTGGTTGAACGTGCTCTGCCGGCCGGGGAAGTTCCCCGTGCACCACACGATGTCGGCCCTTGCCGTCCAGAGTGGTGGGAAGCGGGATCCGGAATCGTTAGATCAGACGCTTCATCCCCGGTCCGGCTCCGGAGCGGACCGCACCCGCATCTGGCCAGCGCCACGATGCGTTTCTGCTGCCCTATGGCTTCGCCAGTACGGACGCGGTTTCCCCGCCCCTTGCCGGTCGGGCCGCACCGGCGGCACGTCGAGCCGGACGGGCCGGAAGTTCGTCACCTCGACGCCGTGCTCGGCCAGGCCTTCGGGCATATGGAGACCTCCAGGACGTCACAGGTGTCGGTCCCGGAGGAGTGGTGAGGCGGGCATCAGGCTCGCGATGTTCCCGCCGAACGCCGCGTCGCCCCCCACACTCTCGAGCCCTTTGACAACAGCGTCGTAGACCTGCGTGGCGCGGTCGCCCCTTCCGTCCTGAATCCTGCTGAGGCACGAGTCCATGCGTCCGGCCGGCCACAACGAGGGTCGGTCGTAGAACTGTGGAATACCAGAACCCGTCCTGGGCCGGCGAAATCGCACACAGCCGGTACCGCTGTGCTGATGATCAGAAGGCTTCCGGCCTCGCGGGGACAGCCGCTGTCGGCCCGGCACTTCCTCACCAGGCGTGGGCGCGACCGTCGTCGCGATGTGCGGGCGGCGACCGGTTGCGCGAACATGGTCGAGTGGGCTCGGGATGAGTAGATCCCGCCCTACTGCCCCTCCCCCGGAGGCTCCGTGCCGCTCCACCACCATCGGAGGATGGAGGATGCCGTATGCCGGAGACCGGCGTCCCGTACAGCGCCGACCAGCACCGAACGAGCCGCCGACCGCAGGGCGGGCCATGGCCCGACACCCGTGCGTGCGGTGATGTCATCGGGGTGGTGCTGGCCGGTGCCCCGGGTGCCGGAGAGGCGGGCCTGCTGTCGGTCATGGACTCCTGCGGGCAACGTACGTTGGTCTTCGTCGGCACCGGCGCGGGCGCCGTCCACGCGATGCTGTACGACGACTCGCCGGCGCACCTGTCGGAGCGGCGAACCGTCGCAACCGCGGTCGAGTTGTGGCGAGGACTGCCCGGGGGGCTCCAGCGACCCGGTCCCGCGCTGACCGGTCCGCTGGACACGGCCCCGCTGCCGTCCACCCTGCACGACAGGCCGGACCGGCAGCACCGCCACGAGACCGCCCTGGCGGGGAAGGTGCGGGCAACCGCAGCGGCCGCCACGGTGTGCCGGACCACCCGCACCGGTAAGTACCTGTTGCAGAAGGCGGACAGGCGCACCGAGCCCGCGCCGTCCCTACAGGACACCATGGCCGAGGTGTGCCAGGCGGTGCTGACCGGCAGGATCGTCGAGGGCCTGCGTGCCCTGAGCAGGACCGGTGCACCGGTGGAGTCCGGTGTACCGGCGAAGAGCCCCGCCGGGCGCCATCGGTGCGCGGCGCCTGAGGCATCCGGACGTCGCGCCGGCCACCGGTCCTCCGGCACCGGGTCCGACCCGGCTTCGACGCGGCCGTCCAACTCGGCCGATGCGACGCCCAATGCATCAGCGGCGACGCGGACAGCGGCGGTCTCCGGCACGTCACGGCATTCGCGGCATTCGCGGCGTGAATCGGGGGCAGAAGCGCGAGCCTCGTAGGAAGGGCATGGCAACCATGAACAGGACAGAGCAGTACGAGCGGTACGAGGGCGGCAACCCGGAGGTCGAGCGGCTGGTCTTCGAGAAACTGGCCGGGGACCTGATGCGCGTCCAGGCCAAGATCAAAAAGTCCGGCGGGGCGGCGGCCTTCGCCAGGACCTTCCATGCGAAGCCGGTGCTCGGTGTGGAGAATGCCCGTCTGAGAATCCACGACCAGGTGCCGCCCGGACTGCGGACCGGCTTCGTCCGGCCCGGTGCCGAATATGCGGTCACCGTCCGGCTGTCCAACGCCAGTGGCACCCCGCAGGCCGACTCCCTGCCCGACATGCGGGGCGCGGCACTCCGCGTCGAGGCCTCCGACGGCACGCACGACCTTCTCATGACGAACTTTCCGGTGTCCCACGCCCGCAACGCCCGTGAGTTCGTGGCGTTCGCCAGGACGATGGCGGGTGCACGCACCCGCGTCCAGAAGGCATTCGCGCTGTTCGTCACATTGCCCTTCGCCGTCGGCTGGTCCACCGCCGCCCGGATGCGCCACAACGTGCGGGCGGGTGCGCGCGGCGATGTGCGCAGCCTGGCCCTGGAGACGTACTGGAGCCGCGGCGCGGTCCTGTGGGGCGAGGCCGGGCCGGTGCGCTACCAGATACGCCCCGTGCGGGGCGCGCCCGTCGCGCCCGCGCCGTCCCGCACCGACCCCGACCACCTGAGCCGCGAGCTCGCGCAGCGTCTGGCCCGCGGCGACGTCGCCTTCGACTTGCTCGTGCAGCAGTACGTCAGCGAGGAGACGACGCCCGTCGAGGACGGTTCGGTGGAATGGCGGGAGGACGTGGCACCCGCGGTGCCCTTGGCCACCGTGACCATCCCCCGCCAGAACATCGACACCGCCGAGGCCCGCGCGGCCATGCGCCGGGTCGAGGAGCTGGCGTTCAACCCCTGGCACACCACGGAGGAGTTCCGCCCGCTGGGCAATCTCAACCGTGCCCGCAAGGCCGCCTACCAGGCGAGCAGCGCGCAGCGGCTGGGCTACCGCTTCACCACCGACGAGCCCCGGCGCAACAGAGTGCTGGGCGCCCCGGTCGGGGCCGCTTTCCGTGTCCTGAACCGGTGGGTGCCCTGGTACCGGCTGCCGTTGCCGGCCGGCCTGCTGAACCTCGTTTTCCTGCGCAAGACGTTGCGGAGGAAGAACCTCATCGACACCGATCGCCACGAGGCACCGCCGCAGCCCGTCCCCGTGCCACCGCCGCTCGACGAGTCGCTACGGGTCGCCCGCAGTTACGACGGCACGTTCAACGACCTGTCCGCCCCCGCGATGGGGGCCGTCGGCGCGGCCTTCGGCCGCAACATGCCGCCCGTGCTGCGCCCGGAGCTGTTCGACGAGCCCAGCCCGTACGAGGTCAGCAGGCTGCTGCTGCACCGCGACAGTTTTCTGCCCGCCCGGTCCCTCAACGTGCTTGCCGCCGCGTGGATCCAGTTCCAGGTGCACGACTGGGTCAACCACAGTCGCTACCCGGTGGATACCTCCAGCGTGGAGGTGCCGCTCCCGCCGGGCGTCGAGTGGCACAACACCCCGGGCGGTCGAGCGGAGCACCTGATGCGCTTCGCCGAGAACGTTGCGATGGCCGGTGACGGCGCTCCGATCCACTTCGCTGACTCGGCCTCCCACTGGTGGGACGGCTCGGAGCTCTACGGCGGTGACGAGAACGCCGCCCGCTCCCTGCGCGACGCCGACGGCGGCGCCGACCTGCGCCTGGAGGACGGTCATCTGCCGCTCGGCCCGAACGGCATCCCGCTCACCGGTTTCCGCGAGAACTGGTGGCTGGGCCTGAGCGTGATGCACACCCTCTTCGCCAGGGAGCACAACGCGGTGTGCGCGGCGCTGCGCCGCGCGTATCCCCGTATGGAGGAGGAGCGCGTCTACCACACGGCGCGGCTCATCGTGTCCGCGCTCATCGCCAAGATCCACACGGTGGAGTGGACGCCGGCGATCCTCGCCACTGAGGCGATCGACATCGGGCTGAAGGCCAACTGGCAGGGACCGCCCGCGAAATGGCTGGAGCGGCTGGGGCTGTGGCTGTTCGAAGCGCATTCACTGACCGGCATCCCCGAGACGGTGCCCGACCACCAGGGCGCGCCGTACTCCCTCACCGAGGACTTCGTCACCGTCTACCGGATGCATCCGCTGATCCCGGACGACTTCGAGATGTGCGACCACCGCTTCGGGCGGCGGCTGGACGTCCTCGACTTCAATGACGTGCAGGGCGCTGCGGCCGAGCCCCTCATGCGCAAGACCGGGCTGCCCGACTCACTGTATTCGTTGGGCATCGCCCATCCCGGCGCGATCACCCTGCACAACTTCCCTCGCGCGCTGCAGCACTTCGAGCGGGACGGCGAGATCATCGACCTGTCGGTCGTCGACCTGGTGCGTACCCGGCGCCGGGGAGTCCCCCGCTACAACGACTTCCGGGCCGGCCTGCACAAGGAGCGTATCCACCGCTTCGAGGATCTGACGGCCGAACCGCGGACGCTGGGGCGGTTGAAGGAGCTCTACCGGTCCGTCGACGACATCGACACCATGGTCGGGTTGTTCGCCGAGAACCCGCCGACCGGATTCGGATTCAGTGACACGGCCTTCCGCGTCTTCATCCTGATGGCGTCCCGGAGGCTGCAGAGCGACCGCTTCCTCACCGTGGACTACCGCCCCGAGCTCTACACGCCGCTCGGCATGGACTGGATCGAGCGCACTGGCATGACCGAGGTCATCCTGCGGCACAGCCCCGAGCTGGCGAGCTTGCTGCCGCGCGACGCGAGCGCGTTCGTACCGTGGCGGCCGGTATCGGCACCGCCGAACGGTCCCCGCACCGTCGACTTCTGAGTCAGCGGACTTTCCCGGGACAAGGAGAGGACCTCGACGGTGTCCACCCTGCATCAGGGTCTCGAAGCACTACTGGCGCGGCCGCTCCTGGAGACCATCTGGCGGCGGCGCACCCACCGGGTCAGCCGGGGAGCGGCCGTCCCCGCCGGCTCGATGAGCTATCGCTCCTCCGATGTTCCGCTACCGCTCGGCGAGCTGGAGGAGGCGGTGCTGATCGCCCTCACCGGCTGCACCGGGCTCACCATGCCGGACCGACCGTTCGAGGATCCGCGCGACGGCAAGCCGATCATGGCCAAGCCGAACCTCAACATGGCCGGCCGGACGGCAGGAAGCCCCGACAACGCGCAGGGCACCCACTTCTTCATGATCAACGACAGTGGCACCTACTACCTGCGCAAGTTGCCGCCGTCTCCGGACGCCTCCTTCGAGCCCCGCGCTCTGGTGGAACGGGCTCGGCAGGCCAAGGTGCGGGTCCTGGACCACCGTCTTGACGTCGCTGAGGGCATGCGCGACTTCCCGGCCTACCTCGACTCCAACCGCGTGCTGTCCAACCTGCCGGGCAGCACCGTCTTCCTGCCGGTCGTCGACCTCTCGCACCAGTACATCAACGGCCTGATGTACCTGCTCACCCAGCCGGAGGGGGCCCGGCCCACGCTCGTCGACGACCGCAACTTCTACCGTCCCGCCGGGGTGCGCAAGTGGATGCGGAACGGCTTCCTGAACAAGGACCTCAAGCTTCCGCTGGGTGTGCTGGGCCCGCTGCGGACCCAGATCGAGGCCGAGCTGCTGTTGCAGAACCTCATGCTGACCGCGGACGCCATGGGGCTCGGCGGGTGGATCCATGCCTCGATCAACCCGCAGATCATGTTGGGCGACCCGAAGTTGTCGGCCCGGTACGGGCGGATGCTCGGCTTCGACTTCGTCACCCCCCGTTGGGGCCCGCTGGACCTGCCGCGCTGGCAGGTGCCTCTGCCCAGGTTCGCGACCGCGCGGTCCCATCCGGTCGGGCTCAGCGTCGACGGCGACCCGCTGATCCAAGCGGCCTGCCCCCCGCACCACCCGTCGATGTCGGAGGCCGTCGACGCGGTCGTCCAGGCGAAGTTCGGCACGAAGGGTATCTATCACGACAAGGACCTCTTCACGGGCATCTACCGCAACGACTACGGGCAGCGCTACCTCGCCGAGGCACGCGAGTACGACCAGCGGGTCGTCGAGTGTGCCCGCGACGTGTGCGAGTACATCCACGCCACACACGGCCGGTTCCCCGCACACGTCGACGCCATCCAGGTGCCCGGCATCTGGCTCCAGGTGCACCATCCCGAACTCGATTACTACGAGAAATTTTTCCGAAAAGGTCTGACCGAGGCGCACCGGGAGCACGCGAGGTTGTGGGACACCTGACGGCTCTCTGACAGCGATCAGGGAGAAGCGAGCTCTCACTCGATGCCGGACGGTGCGGAGGGGAGGCAGTGGGCGACCCGGCCGGCGTCGGACCGGCGACGGCGGGCCGTCACCCCTGCGGTGACGGGTGCGCGGACCGGACTCGAAGAGCCTGCCCAGTGCCGGGTAGCAGCCAGGGACTTGATATGCCACGACGTGGGCACCACGATCGCCCGACCCGGGTGGTCGGCAGGCCCGTGGTGAGGGATCGGCGCACGATGACCCGGGTCAGCCGGCCCGGTGGCACGCGCCCGTTTGCGGCGAGGCCCGGTGACGCGCCCACTTGCAGCAGGCACGTCACCGGGCTCCCGGGCACGGCGCGGCCACCGTCCGGTCGCCGGGTCAGGTGGCACGTGCGCACCGCGGGGCAGGAGCGACCGCCCCCTCGTCCGCCGCCACGTCCGGACGCAGGCAGCCCCGCGGGCTCGTGTTCGGATTGACACCGGGCTACCGGAGCCGCGTACTGAACATGTGGGGCGCTCGGTCGAAAGTGTCCCTGTGGGGGGATTCCATCATCCGTAATCTCCACCCTCACGGAGGCGTCATGACGGTGCAGCAAACATCCATGGTTTCGGTGTACGAGGACGACCCCGGAGATCCTCTGAAGATCAACCCCCCGATACCGCATCCTGTTCCGCAGCTCGACACCCAGCCGTTCCCGACGGCCATCGCGGAAACCGCGCCGCAGCCGAACGGTGCCGGGCCGGGCACCGAGGCGTTCCGCTACTGGGTGGCAGCCGACGCGCTCAGCAGGGCCGGCCAGACCTGGGCTCCGCTGGTCCCGGCCGGAACGCAGTGGCATTCGACGGTCGGGCGCGCCCTGACCGCTAACCTCAACGCAGGAAAGGACCTCAACGCCTTCTACGACCGTGAAGGCCTGTGGTTCTTCCGCCGCACGGTGGCAGGCGTCACCGTCGCCGCGTGCGAGAGCCCCGAGGTCGTCGAGCACGAGACGGGTCACGCCATCCTCGACGCCCTGCGCCCTCAGCTGTTCAACACGGCCAGCGCGGAGACGGCCGCCCTGCACGAAGCGTTCGGCGACATCAGTGCTTTGCTCAGCTCACTTCGGCTGGAATCATTGCGGGTCGAAGTCCTGGCCGAGACGCAGGGCGACCTCGAACTGTCCTCGCGGATGTCGAGGATGGCCGAGCAGTTGGGCTGGGCGATCCGCCAGGGCCACCCGGACGCCGTCGACCCGGACTGCCTGCGCAACCTCTCGAACAGCTTCTTCTACCACGACCCGGTGCAGCTGCCACCGAACGGGCCTGCGAACACGCTCTCCAGTGAGCCGCACTCGTTCTCCCGGGTCTTCAGTGCCGCCTTCCTGAAGATCATCGCCGGGATCTTCCGGCAGCAGGACCTGCAGGACCAGGCCGGCTTGGCCAGGGCCGCCGAGATCGCGGGGCAGCTGCTGGTGGACGCCGTCGTAGCCGCTCCCGTGGTGTCCGCCTACTACGCCCAGGTCGCGGGTCACATGATCGCCGCAGACCAGCACCGCAACGGCGGCGCACACGGCCGGTCCCTGCGCTCGGCGTTCATCCGCCACGGCATCCTCTCCCTGGAGGCCGCCACGTCGATCACCGAGTCGGAGGTGGCACGCCGGGGCGCCGGAATCGCCGAGGCGACACCCGGCGGTGGCGACGATCAGGGTCTCACGGCCGTCACGGTCCACGGAGCGACGTATGACGTCGCTCAGCCGCTCACCCTGTCCGCCCCGGCGCAGGAACGACGGTTCGGCATCGCAGGCTCCGACCCCGCCGGCGGTACCTTGCGGCCCGCCGACCCCGAGCGGGTTGCCACGTCGTACCTCGAGGACCTCTTCCGCCGGGGCCGCGTCCAGGTACCCGAGGAGCACCGCACCGAGACAACGCTTGTCGACGACAACCCCTCCCGGCTCAAGACGCACGAGATCGTGCGGAGCACGACCGGCGAGGGTTTCGCCCTGATCCGGCGGTGCTTCGACTGAGCGGTCACCGGAACCAGCCGAGGAAGCGCAGACGACGGACCGTGAGCCGTCCGTCGTCCGCGCGCTTGATGACATGCGTCGTACCAGGCGTCGGCTCCTCCCCCTCGAAGACCGCCTCGCCCCGCGCCAGCAGGTCGCTGATGAACTTCTCGGTCGCTCGGCGCTCGGCGTCATCACCCGGCCCGCCCTCGCGGGCACGCTTCTCACCTTCGTCACGATTTGCACTCATGGAATGCACTCTATGCCGAAGAGGCCCGTAAGCCCCCCGAGGGCTGACCACGCTGCCGTCGGGTGCGGCGTCGGCCTTGGGAAGGTCGCCACAGGTCACTCACCGACGCAGGACCGACTGCGGTACTGGAGTCGGACTTGGTCCCATTCCTGACGAGCGGACAGCCGCTCAAGTCGCGGCCGGCCGGTCCGCGGAGCAGCATGGAAGCAAGGACATTCCGCCCCGCGAGCCGGTGGCCGGCCCGTGAGGCCGAGCCGAGGAGGGCACTCATGGGCCACCCTGAACCCCGGCCGGGCGGCACCGAGTCGGAGAACCATCCGTGGCACATCCGGCTTGTCGAGCACCCGAAGCGCTTCGAATCGGCGCACTTCCGCGCCGCGAAAGAGACAGCCCAGAAGATCCTGCACGCCATGGACGACTCCGACCTGCCCTACGGGCCCAGACCCGTCGATCCGCAGGAGGGGCCGAGGAGTTCCGAGCACTGGGAGATGCACCACGGAGGCAGCTTGTGGGTCAAGGGCTCCGGCAGCTGGCGGATGTACCGGGCACGAGTCGGCATCGAATGGAGCATGCAGTTCTGCGCGGACCCCGAGAAGGTCGACCGGCTGCGGCAGGAGGCCGCCGAACTGGTCGACGCCTTCCCGCTCACTCTGCCCGCACTGGCGGACCTGGGTTACGAACGCGCCGAGGAACTGCTGCGCACGCCGATCGAGGACGCCGACGGCGTCGAGGCCTGGACCGATTCCCTGTTCAACGCCTGCGTCCCGCTGAGCCGCGGGAACCACCAGGGCATCCTCCCCAACGTGCCGGGCGAACACCACTACCCCTGGCCGGTGAAAAGCGCGGACTTCGTCCGGTACGACGACTTCCAGCTGTGGGTGACCCTGCCCGACGGCACCCACGGAGCGGTCACTCCGGTGGACCGCCGCGGCTCCGGCGACGGGCATGTCCGCCTCGCCTTCGTCCCCGAAGGAAGCGCCGCCGCCCCGACGATCGCGGAGGCGCAGGACCGCGGACTGATGGCCGTACTCCCGGCGAACAGCGATGTGGCCAGGCAGGCTTTCGCCGAACAGGTCGCTCCCGGTGGGCAGATCGCCCCCGCTCCGCTCTCGGGCCACGCGACACGGCACGCCCGACCGACCTCCGGCTAGAAGGTGACAGGCCATGCCTCGCGCGATCGTCATCTGCCTCGACGGCACGGGCAATCAGGTGGGCGCGAGCCACCCCACCAACGTGGTCAGGCTGACGGAGATGCTGGACGCGGACGATCCGGCACGGCAACTCGTCTATTACGACCCCGGAGTCGGCACCATGTCGTCGGCCACCGCCCACGGTCCCGCGGGCCGGTGGCTGTCCCGTGCGTGGGGCCTCGCCTTCGGCAGTGGGCTGAGGAACAATCTGGCAGAGGCGTACACCTACCTCGTACGGCACTGGCAGCCGGGCGACCTGGTGTACGTGTTCGGCTTCAGCCGTGGCGCGTACACGGCCCGGGCCCTCGTAGGGATGCTCAACAAACCCGGTCTCATGCGTCCGGGCTCGGAGAACCTCGTCCCGTACGCCGTGGCGAAGTACGCCTTCAACCATGACATCGACCGGAACGAGAAGGAGATCGCCCGGTTCTCACACGCGTTCTGCCGACGCACCGAGACCGAACAGCTCTGGGCGGAGGTGAAGCAGAACAATCCCCGGCAGGTCTCGCACCACGCCCTGCCGGTGGCCTACCTCGGTGTATGGGACACCGTGAAGGCGGCCGGCCTGCTGCGTCTGGGCAATCTCCAATGGCCGTACACCCACCAGTTGCCGAATGCGGCACGCATCCGGCACGCCGTGTCTCTCGACGAAACCCGCCGCCCTTACCACGAACTCCTCGTGACGCCCCGCCCGGCGCCGCGTCAAGGCACCGTCGAAGAGGTGTGGTTCACGGGGGTGCACTCCGATGTCGGAGGCACGTTCGAGCATGCCAAGGGCGATCCGCTGCTCTCCACGATCCCATTGAAGTGGGTGACTGACGGTGTCACCGAGGACCTCGTGTTCCGACCCCGGTCCTACAGCACAACCTGCGCGGTCACCGAGGACTTCGCCGGGGCTCCGGTCCATGGCAACGGCCCGCTGTGGATCCTCGCGGGCCGGCGGTCCCGTCCCCTGCCCGACAGTGCCATGCTGCACGCCAGCGTCAGACTGCGGCGCGAGCGGGACCCCCTGTACCGTCCGGACCTCCCAGACCCACAGACGCCGGAGCGCTGGGCCGACCCCGACTGGACCAAGCCGGTTCCGCCGCCCGGGGGTTAGCAGGTCCAGTGACACGTCTTCAATCTGGCTGGCCCCCCGCGTGTCCGGTGGACACCGGCCGCCCCCCGGTCCACCACGCTCCAAAGCGTTGAGCACTTGTGACGGTCTCGCAATACCCTTCGCGCCGATGCCGGTTGTTCCCCTGCCGGTTCGCATACGCCACCGGCGACTCGTGGACCTCAAGTACGGGCGCAACGATCAGGTAAGAGGTGCAGTTGGCTGCGGAACTGACTAGCGTGAACAGGAGTGACCCTCCATGTGGACGAGGGAGGAAAAAACGTGTCCGCGACGTCGTCGAAGCCTCGAGAATCCATTCACCCAATGTGGGTGGTGATTACGGGACTTCTTGTCCTAGGCCTGCTGTCCTGGCTGGCGTTGGCTCTGTTATGGCAAAATCCGGACAAGCTGCCTGGCATCATCGGCGCCATCGCGAGTCCGATCGTCGCCATCGTCTCCGCCTACCTGGGAATAAAGGTGGGGAACGAGCAGGGCCTGGTCGGCACGGCTGCGGCTATTCAGTCCCGGGATCGGGCGGAGAGGAACGTCACCGCCATTCTTGCCGATCTCCCGCCTGAGCAGGCCACGAAATACGCTGAAATCCTCGGCGTTCCGGTAGCGCCCCAACCACCACCGCCCGACCGACCCGATCCGGGAAAGTAAGCGGCGGCCCGGTCGCTGCTGAGCTGGTCGAACCGGCGCAGACACCGGCCCACCCCGGGCCCACCGCAGCTACCTCAGCGACGGTTCGCGACCGGACGCATCACGAATGTCGCACTGGAGTAGCCTCGTTCTTTTTGCCATGGATGCCACCGGCGAAGGCGATCAGCTCGGCCTTGGAGGTGAAATTACCTACGTTGGTGTCCAGAGGCTTGTCGGTGTGCTGGTGGAACATCCACTCGGTATGGATGTCGGGTTTGCCCGCGGCCACGCCGTACTGGGCGATCCAGAGGAAATCACCCGCATTGCCAGTGGTGTCCCGGTGACGCCAGAAGTCCCAGTTGCAGTACAGCCCGACCTTGTGCTTGGAGCCGCGCAGCCGCTTGACCTCGGCGATGAAGGAATCCTTCTCCGTGCAGGTCGCCGCGGTGCCGTCCGGGTTGGTCTCCCAGTCGGCGACCAGAAGGTCGTACTCGGTGCTCGCAGAACTTTCCACGAAGTGGGCCGCCTGCTCCTTGATGTGGCCCGGGTGCAGGAAGTGGTAGAAGCCGACGACCAGAGCCGCGGCACGGGCGTGCGCGGCCTGCTCCTTCTGCTTGGGGTTGACGTAGGAACGGCCCTCGGTGCCCTTGATGAAGGCGAAGCTGGTGCCGGCGGTGGGGAAGTTCGCGTGCTGGAATGCGGATACGTCATAACCCTTGATCATTACGTGCTCCTCGGATGCGCTGGTCCGGAGGGCGCACCATGGGGCAGCCGTACGGATGACGTCCGGCCCGATGGGGGGCGACGACCTCGGCGTTCACGACACAGCCGTCCCCGAACTCAGTGGATACTCACCCGCGAACGGACTGTGCTCCAAGCGTTCGGTGAGCGCGACCAGGCCTACGGGCGAGCCCGCTCAGGCCGGTGGTCTTCACGGGTGCGATCCTCCACGGTCTCTTCCACGATCTGTCCGGTGGCTGGATCACGCAACTTGCGGATGGTTGCGCTGGCGCCGTCCATGAGGCGTCGGATGTTCGCCATCGCTCGCGCGGCCGCCGTGGCGCGCGGTGCTGCTCTCCTGTCGGCGGTGAGGGAGTCCGGCCTGCAGTTGACGCAGTTGCGGAGAGCCACCTTCCTGCTCTCGGGCGCCGACCGCCTGCCCCGCGCCCGATCCTGCCCGGCCTCGCCCCCGCCTTGCGGCACGTGCCGGGGCAGCACCAGCTCACGCGCTTCGGGCGGACGTTGATACTGCTGGCGTCCGTCGGCGGCAATCGCGTCCCGGACCGGGGCCTCGCCTTCGACGAGTTCGAGCCCCTGCGCTTCCGCCCCGCCCAAGGCTCCTGCTGGGCGAAGCAGGGCGAGCCCGACCGCCTGCCAGCGACCTGGCGCCGCACCTACGATGTCCCGTGCTGTCCCACAGCTGCTGATCCGTCGGCGACGAACACTCCGGGGCGCCCGCCGCCGCACGGAACACCGCCGACGGCCGGGCTGCGCTGAAGCCAGGACCTCAACCGCCTCGACAACGTACCGGTAGACGGTGGCCAGCCCGATCCCGAAGCCGGCCGCGAGCTGGGCGTACGTGTGCCCGCAGCGCAGATGGGCCAGCGCGAGCAGAGCCTGTCGGTCCGCGGTCAGGCGGCGCCAGCGCGTGCCGCGCTCACGACGCCGGGCTCTCAGCAGGTCGGACAGGTAGCGCAGGGTCGAGTTGGACAGATCGATCCCCGATGGGTAGACAAGCACGTGAAGCTCTGGCGGACAGGTTGATCTTGGTCGACAACCCATCTACCAGGAGCTTCACCTTTTCCTCAACGTCGCCTTCAGCCAACCGACTTGCTATGCAACCAGGCTGGAAAAGCCTCACTGATTGAAAAGCCTTCCAGTTGCAGACACTTGAGCGAGCGCGCAGTCTGGATTTGAACGCCAATAGGCGCAAGCAAGGGGGTTGCCATGGGCGGCATCATCACACCAGGCGTTGTCGTGTTGCGTCGAGACTACTGGATCCCTGCCCCCATCCCACCTGGAGGGGCCCAATGGCTCGGCATTCCGGTAGACGGTAGCGCAGTGGGCACGCATTACTTGACGGGCCTCCCTGCTAATCGGGGCGCTACCGGGACCTTCACCATGTCGGTCAGTGAGGTGTACATCACGGCGGTTCGCTACATCTCAGGTGGCCTGATGGATCAGGACTTCTGGGTTGGGGCCAATTTCAAGAACACCGGCCATGTGACGATAGGGGATTTCATCAGCTGCCTGAGCAAGATAATCGAGCCAGGCAGCTCCTCCCAGGTCGAGCACCTAGACGGCGTGCTGAAACTAGCCGCCACCCACGACAGCCATGGACATATCGTCGCTCTAGTGGCCAGTGACGCTAACGCCAAGTCACCGCGCCCACAGTTGCAGCCTGGGCAGTACCATACGGAGATCATCGCCTCGGAAATGTCGGAGGCGCCTCGAAGCGACATGAAAGACGAAACGATCTTCGAGCAATTGGAGAAGATTCGCCGCGATTTCCGGGTGGAAGTCGAGAAAGGCGGAGCGAGCCTCATGAGAAGGTCAAGTGACATTCGGCGTCAAAGTACATAGGTAAGGGCTGTCCCGTAAGTGAGGTCCAGCGGTCGGCAGGGCCAGAGAAAGCGCAGCGACACGTTCTTCTCGATGCGGAGCCGGATGGAGCGATGCGCCAAGCGCCCGGTGCCGAAATGCCGCACCTGCCGATCAACGTTCGCAGTACGATGCGCGGATGGACGAGCTGGCGCCGGCCGGACGGCGCTCCCTGTCCAGCGAGGGTCGCTGCGCCGCGCGCTGCTGGACACATCTGTACTGACGACGGACATCATCGCGGCCACCCGCCGGCTGGCCCCGTCGTCGTTCGTCGCAGGGGCGCGGGCAGGGACGGTTCGGTGCCTGATCCCGGTTCACGTGTGGGAGGAGGTCCCGCGGGTCCTGGCCGACCGGCACCATGAGGGCGGCCGGTTCGACCTGGGACGGGCACTCGAATTGTGGCAGTCCCGGTATGCGCCCGTTCTGTACGTCGTGGACTCGGCGGGTTTGCCGATGACCCCCGAGGCAGAGGTTCTCGCCGGGCGGGACGCCTCCGACGTGCCGATGCTGCTACTGGCCGGGGTGATCGCCCAGGTGGTCCTCATCGGGAGCGACGCGGACTTGGTCGACAGCGGGCTCGCGGACGCCGACTGGGTCGCCCTGCGAGCTGCCCTGGGGGACGTGGGAGTGACGGAGGGCCGGATGATCGACCTGGAGCGGCAGGCCGACATCGTGCTGAATCTCACGGGCAACGTGATCAAAGGGGCGATCCGGCACACCGATCCGAAGCGGCAAGCGGTCGCGGCCGCGGTGATGGCCCCGGTGGCCGGTGCACTGTACTGGCGGCAGAGGAAGCACCCACGAGTCCCCTCGCAGCGGCAACCGGTGCTTCCCGTGCTGCTGGAGCACGTCTCGACGCGGATCGCCGCACATGCCGCGCGGCACACCCTCGGTGAAGACCGGTGGCGGCAGGCGGAGCTGGGAATGCCCGGCGACACGCTGCTGCATCGGGTCGCCCGGACGGTGGTTAGGTCCCGTGAGCCCCTGACCCGCACAGCGATCGTGGAGCGCCTGGGTGAGGCGGTCGCCGGCGCCGGGCACGCCGAGCGGATGGCGGCCGTCCTGGACGTGCTGGCCGCCCACGCGATGTTCGTGGACGTCACGGGCCGGGGGCATTGGCAGGTAGGCCGCCGCGGCGGCCGGTAACTTGACAGCGCCGAGCCTTACTTCGATGAAAATCGCTCGGCTTTCGATGCGACAGGGCAGCGTCGACCACAGCGCTTGTCCTCCGTTCGCCCCGCCGTGCCCGCAGTGGGGCTCCTGGCGTTGACGGCGGGCAGATAAACTCAGTCTCGCCGGATGGTTGAGGGCCTGGCTCCTTAAAGTAGAGGGAGCGGTGGCCCGTGTCCTGTCCTCTGATCGCGACGGCGGATGTCTTCCGCGTAACCCGAGTCGACCAGTGCGGTAGCCCGATTACGGGGCCGAAGAACGCATTCGTCGCTGAGTGTTTCAGCTCGGTCGCGTTCAACACGAATGTGGATGATGGCGACGACATCGAGTACAAGGCCGCGAACGGCAAGGTGTGTGGCTTCCGCAAGGGCTGCCCCACGTTCAGGGGCTTTGATGTGGAGATCAACTTCTTCGCAGTGTCGCCGGAGCTGATCGAGCTGCTGACCGGCAACCCGGTGTACGTCGACGCATCCGGGAAGGTCATCGGGACCGACTCATGCTCGCTCCAGTGCAAGTCGGGCTTCGCACTGGAGCTGTGGGCGGAGGTCCTCGGTGAGGAGTGCGAGGAGGGGGCGAAGGGGCAGTGGGTCTACTTCCTACTGCCGTGGGTCAGCAACGGCATGTTGGGCGACCTGGAGATCGGATCGGAGGCGGTGACGCTTCAGGTGACCGGCTCGACCCGCTCGGGCGATGCTTGGGGCGCGGGACCGTACGACGTGAACCGTGATGTGAACGGTGCGCCAAGCCCGATGCTCACCCCGCTCGGTTCGACCTGTCACCGACGGATCTTCATCACCGATGTGCCGCCGCCGGCCCCGTCGTGTGACTACGTCGCGGTTCCGGTCGCGGCCTGAACCGCGTGGGAACCATGGCCGGGCTTCTGGCAGCCGCGTGGCCGTGTGGCCGCGCGGCTGCCGCGTGCCGTCTCGCCGACACCGGGAGGCACTGAATGCCGCTTCAGCCCTACCCGTGTGAGCCGTGGCGGTTCGTGCCCGACTGCTGCTCGCTGCCCGAAGGAACCACCGAGGAGACGATCAACCGATGGGGGCGCGTCGCGACGAACATGCTCTGGGGCCTGTCCGGTCGGCGCTGGGGCCCGCTGTGCCCGATCACCGTACGGCCGTGCCGGAAGAGCTGTCTGGATGGCTACCAGTACGGAGTTCGGTGGGGCAGCGTCGGCCCGTGGATCCCGTACCTGGGCAGGGACGGGAAGTGGCGGAGCGCTTCCGTCTGCGGGTGCTCCAACGACTGCTCGTGTGGGGAGCTGTGCGAAGTACGGCTCGAAGGGCCCGCGCTCGACGTCGTGTCAGTGACGATCGGCGGCGAGACCCTCGACCCGGTGGCGTACCGGGTCGACGCCTCGAACCTGCTCGTCCGGACCGACGGCGGCTGCTGGCCCGACTGCCAGGACATGGCCGCGCCGTGCGGTGAACCGAACACGACACGACCCCCACCGCGGCCACCACTTCAAGCCCCAGCGGCTGCACGCGGACAAGGCCTACGACCGCGCTGACCTGCGCAGATGGCTACACGGAAAGCGGATCGGCGTGCGCATCGCCCGCAAGGGCATCGAGTTCAGCGAGCGATTAGGGCGACGTCGATGGGTCATCGAGCGCACCATGTCGTGGCTGTCCGGCTACCGCCGCTTGAGCCCTCGCTACGAACGCAATCCCCGCAACTACCTGGCCTTTCTCGGCCTCGCCGCCGCCCTGTGCTGCTACAAGCGACTCGTCCGCCTCACCACATAGGACACGGTCTAAGGCGGGGGCGAGAGCCGCATATGGGGCCGGACCTGCATAACGCCCTCTGAGATGGGGCCGGTCGCCCGCTCGGACACCCGTGAGGCCCGGGCCTGCGATGCCGCGCTGGTGCAGTTCCCCTTTCGAGCCGCTGGGTCGGTGCCCGTCACTGACGGTGGCGGGCACCGACCCAGCGTTGTTTCGTCCGGCAGTTAGCGCAGGTTCTGCAGCAACTTCAGTTCCCACTCGCTGTCCGG
>NZ_JBEZWU010000044.1:0-28095 GCF_040637655.1 Streptomyces sp. NPDC028722 | reverse complement strand
ACCACGGCCGACGCGCCGACACCCGAACGGCGCAGCTGAGCCCTTGGGTTGTGGCTGGGGTGAGCACATCGAAATTACTTACGGGACATCGCTTAGGCCGATTCCTACAGAATGATCGTCGATTGATATAGGTCGTTGACTGACGCCCAGTGGGCGCGCACCGAGCTGTTGTTGCCGGATCGGACGCCGAAACGGGGTGCGCGGTGACGTGGTCACCGGCAGGTGATCGATGCGATCGCGTTCAAGTACCACACCGGGACGCCGTGCATGGACCCGCCCGAGCGCTTCGGGTCGTGGAAGAGCACCCACAACCGACTGCAAATGTGGGCGGCCGACGGCACTTGGGAGGGGTCTTCACCACCCTTCCGGCCGAGGCTGACTCCGCGGGCGATCTGGAGTGGGTCGTCGCGGTCGACTCCACGATTGTGCGGGCTCATCAGCACGCGGCAGGGGCCCGTCCAAAGGGGCCCCTGCCGGCGAACCGGCTGACCATGCCCTCGACGCTCCCGCGGCGGGCTGACCACGAAGATCATCTCGCTGCCGACGGCCGCTGCCAACCGCTCGCCTTCGTCATCACGCCCGGCCAGGCCGGTGACGCATCTGCATTCGAGCAGGCCATGTCCCTAACTCGACTGCCGCGGAAGACAGGCCGCCCCAGAGTCACACCGGAGGTGGTCCTGGCTGACGTCCCGGGCGATCCGCCGTCATCTGCGGCGGCGCGGCATCCGCACGGGGATTTCGCAGCCCGCCGACCAAGCCGCCAATCGCAAGCGGCTCGGCCGCCACGGTGGCAGGCCGACGGCTTTCGACCGCGAGGCCTACAAGCGGCGCAACACCGTCGAGCGGTGCATCAACCAACTCAAGCAGTGGCGCGGCCTGGCCAGTCGTTACGACAAAGACCGCGACCATCTACTCATCGACCAGTCCGTACGGGCTCGCCCGCGCCCGGCCGGTTCCGCACCGGACGGTAACCCGCCAAGCGGCGGGACTCAGAGCCAGCCGCGGCGAGCAGCCTGCCAGGCGAGCTGCATCCGCGTGTGGGCGCCAGCGAGGGTCATCATGTGCTGGATGCGGCGCTGCACGGTGCGCCTGCTCAGCCCCATCTGACTCGCGATGGCCTTGTCGGCGACACCCGCCACCAGCAGCGAGAGCAGCCGGCGGTCAGTCTCGGTCAGAGGGGCGGCATCGACGAGCCCGTCGCTGCCCTCCACCCCGCCGGACGCGCTGACGTTCAGCGGGACCGCGGTCTCCCAGTAGCGCTCGAAGAGCGAGATGAGAGCCTCCAGCAGGCTGCTGCCTCGCACCAGCGCGGCCGTCGCCACATGGGGACTGCCTTGGGGCCCACCGGGAACCAGCGGGCAGATGGCGATGGCGCGGTCGGCTACGGCCAGGCGCAGCGGAAGGTGCGGGACCGACCGGGCCACCTCACCGGCGCGCACACCTTCCACGACGTTGTCGACGGCGCCCTCGTCGTCGAAGAAGGCCTGCTCGTACAGGACGCAGTAGCGCACCCCGCGGGCGAGAGCGTCATACTCGGCGCGGTTGCTGGCCGAGGGCATCGCCACGTACTGCGCCTTGCAGAACCAGAGCATCTCGTGGCGCGCGTTGTCCTGCATCTGCCGCAGGTGCTGGCGCAGCGCCTCCGCGCCGGTGATGACCTCGATGAGCTGGCCGGGGTCGTGCCTGCGGCGCGTACTGCGGTAGGTGTCGAGGAGGTTGGTGACGGCGGTACGGGCCTTGTCGAGCGCGTCGGCGTTGCGTTGCAATCGCGGCAGCAGCGCAACGTCGGGCGGGACGGCCGCATAGTGCAGCGGATCGTGGTCGGTAGTGCTGGCGAGGCCCTTGCCGCGCAGGGCCGCGAGGACGGCCTCGACGGAGGCGCGCGGGAGCCCGGTCCGGTCGGCGACCTCCTGGACCGATGCGGTCGCGGTCCCGACCAGAAGCCGGTAGACCGTCTCCTCGATCACCGTGAGACCTGCCGCCTCCAGCATGCCGTGACCCTCCCTCGCCGCGGCCGACACCGAGAAACGGAACGGCCAGTTAAAGTTTGCACCGCGGGTAGTTAAAGTTTGCAGCGCGAACCATCATTGGGCAAGCAAACTGCGGGTGCAGCGACGCCAGTCCCAACAGCAGTGACGGCTGTCGGACTGGCGGCGTTGCCGGTGCTCCTCAGCGCAATCACACGCGGAGCTCGGGCGCACGTTCTTGTCCGCGTAGTAGGTGCGGCTGCGGTTACGCTTCTGTCTGCACTCTTGGGCTGCATTTGATTGCCCTCTCGCGCAGGGATCCTCCGCCCACGGAGCCCCTCAAACCTGTGGCGGTGCTGCGCTGCCGATCCGAAGCCAATTTGCATCACTCGGGATCGGCATGTGCGCAACTTCCAACACCAGCCCACCGCATTCCGCCTTCGCCATGGAAATGCGCGCGGCCTAATCGGACGGCCATCGTTGAGACCCGGGCGCCACTTGATCAGACGTGGAAGGCTTGCCGAGCTAACGCACCCTCGCGCCAGCAGCGAGCGTCTCGCATCTCAGCACGCTTCAGGCTGAGGCGTTCGTGAAACACTGCCGGCTCCGTGGTAGCAGAAGCTAGCGCTTGAGGCGGTAAGACCCAAAAACGGCTACGGCAGGACGCCCGGGTGGCCGCGGAGCCAGCGGAGACCGACCAGGCGCCGTAAAGTCCGCAGTGCGGTAGGGGCCCGGTACCACACTCCGAATGCGAAGCTCGCCACCGGTACGCGGTACCAGACTGGACCGGCACAAGCAGCTTACTGTGGTTCAGGCAACACAGTAGCGGTCCGACTTGATGGCCCGAATCGATCATCGTGTCGATAGCGGCGATGCCAAGCCCCATACTGACCCGGACGATGTCGTAGTCGAGCGGCAAGGTGGCAGGAGAGGGCGTCTCACCAAAATGTATTCGCCAGGGATGGCGCGTACTCAAAATGGGGGTCATCAGATCTCCGGTCAGCATGAAAGAAAGTGGGGGGTTTGGGAGCCGTAACAGTGCCGCACCGGCGACGGGGATCGATGCGCAGGGCGCACTTGAGAGGCTCTTAGGGTTTGGGCCCGCGGTGCCCGGCTCGCCGTGCTGCTGCTTCGCCGGGCATGTGGGGGCCCAGATCAACTCAGGTGCATGGCAACCATGATCACGCCGCCACCTCAAGTAGGTCGGTAAAGGCGACGAGGGCGAGTTTATCTGCGGACGAGGGTCCGGCCGGTGGCGGGCATTTTCCATCGCCGCATTGCCAGTGATCGCGAGAAAGTTCCTATTCCTAGTACGTTCGAGGAGGGGTCACCCAGCGCACAGACGGAGGCGAGATGCCGAACAGCGGGCGAACAACCGGAACTTGCGGTGCGATGGGTAACAACGGATACCGGTGGCACCCATTCAGGCAGCCACCACGGACAGTTGCGGCTAGAGCCCTCACCGCCACGCTCCAGCACTGCTTTCGGAGGCTGGCTGGACTGATGCAGCAACCAGGTCGGTGAGCGTCTCCACCCAAAGCGCGCGGAGTCCTTGAAGCACAGCAAAACGCCTAGCTCCTAGTGTTCCGCAACACCGCATGAACCGGTCCAGACCACAATCGACAGCGGGCCGACATGGCGCCACAAGGCGGCTTCGCCGGCGGCATCGGCCAACAAGGTGTGGTCTACCGTCCCCATGTCTCCCAGTCAGCGGCCGATCCCTGAACGCCGTGCCTGCTGCGCCGTCGTAGGATGACAAGACCGCCGCTTCGTGGGAAGCAGCGGTCTTCATGGCGTCACTCCGTTTGTGGGCGGACTCCGACCTTCTACCGTGTCGCGCTAAGCGACTCAGGAGACAGGCGAAGGGTCATCTGAGACGTCAGAAGGTGACGTCAGAGCAGGCGTAGAAGGCATTGCCCGTGTCGGCAATTGTCCACACCCCGACGATCACATGGTGACCGCTCAGGCCCCGCGGCAGTGAGCCGCTGTGGGAGAGAGTGTTCGGCGGACGCTGTCCGTTGTAGGGCACCGTCAGGAACGGTGCCGTGTTGAGATCAGAGCGGGACAGGTTGTGGTTCTGGTTCCAACCCGGCTTCGTTATGTAGTACCTGAAATCCGTCGTGGCGTGAGGAGCAGTCATCTGCCAGCGGAAGGTGTACTGCTGCCCTCCCGTCACCTTGGTGGTGGGCCAGGCGCGGCCGGCGGGTGTACTCGGGCTGTCGAGCTGCGAGAATCGCGTGTTATTCGCCGAGCATATGCGGCCGTCCGCAGGGCCGGACGCCGGGAAGCCCTTCGGGCCCTCAACACTTTGCGGTTCCCATTGGATGGGTCCGCAGTCGGACACGGTGCCGTTTTGGCAGAGCTTCTGCCGGCTTACGGGAAGGTCCGTGTAGCCGTGTCCGCTGGCAGCACCGCTTGAGAGCGCGATGGCCCCAACGGTCACTATTCCCAGTACGGCTGCGGAGGCCTTGTTTTTGGTGCGCATATTGCCGCTCCTGCGTTGTGTGTGGGGGGGGTGTGGGGGTGTGGGGTGGGGAAAGCGAGCCGGGCAGGTGAAACTGACAGCGTGCTATCGTTCCGACCCGCCAGCTAGTATAGTTCGGGAAATCGAGACGCATACTGAGGCTGCCTGTACCTAAATTGGCTGCTCAGCAGTACAAGTTACCGCCCGGTGCCGCCCCGAGCATTTGCGAGAATCGCGTGTAGGCGTCGACCCGGCTCTGGACTTGTACAGGGCTCTTTCCGTCGCATTCGACTGAACCATTGATGCTCCGGATGGTCTGGCCAAAACCGGCCTGGTTGACCATGGCGTTGTGAGAGGTCATGGTACCCGGCCCGGACTGGGTGTTCCAATACCAGAGGGCGGTTTTCCAAGCTACGGCGGCATCCTTCTCTACCAGCCATGGATTGCGTAGCAGATCGAGGCCTAGCGCGTCACCAGCTGCTTTGTAATTGGAGTTCCAACTGAGCTGCATCGGACCGCGTCCGTAGTAAGCATCCCGGCCGGCCGGGCAACCGTATGGTTGCGTCGAGTTGCAGTAGTGGGGATAGTTGGCTGTGTTCTGCTCCACAACGTACACGAGGCCGCCGGTCTCGTGGCTGACATTGGCCAAGAATGCTGCGGCTTCTTGCCTCTTGACCGTTTCGCTTCCGGTGTTCGCGAAGCTGGGGTACGCGTTGAGGGCGGCCTTGAGGCCGTTGTAGGTGTAGAAGCTGTTCCGGTTCGGGAACATCTTGATGAACTGCGTCTCGCTCACCACGAAGGTGCCGGAGGGATTTGCAGGACCATTGTCGCAGGCGTAGGGATTCCAATACCACGTGCTGACGGTCGGGTCGTAACCGGGGTTGGGGTGTTCGGCGATGTACGCCTTACCGTCGGTGTAGCGCACGATCTCACCGGCGTTGTACGACTTTCCGGCCACCCAGGCAGGGTAGCTCGAACAGGCGGCGGCGGAGGCCTCGGAAGCTGGCAGGAGAACCGGTACGGCTCCCGCCAGAACGAGCGTGGTCACCAGGGCGGAGAGACGGCGTCTCAAGATGAAATCACTCCTCTGTGTAGCACGACCGCACCCAACAAGGGCGGATTATCCTTCCTTGTTGGCTCGTCCGGAGGTCCGGGTACGACGCAATCACGGCCGTGGTGGGGGATGCGTGAAGCACTCGCAACGGCTCGCGACAGCTTGGGGTGCTGTCGGCACCTCAGATATTGCCGTGAACGCAGCGGCTAACGTAGGAGTGGGGTTGCTGGCTGCTTGCTCATTGTTGCGACGTTTGTTGGTTCGGCAGGGCTGACCGTAGGTCTGCGTGACGTCCATCGGCTGGTAGGTGAGGAGTGCCGGTCTTGGTCACAAGCCAAGGGTTCCCGCCAGGCGGCTGGTCTGCCAGGCCGAGGTGCAGCATCAGGATGAGTGCTCGGGCCACCTGGCCGCGGTGCGGCAGTGTCACCGCGAGCCAGATGACTGACAGACCGTCTCATTGGGTCAGTCTGCGGTAGCAGAGGAGGGTGCAGGCGATGCTGGTGAAGGCCAGGAAGTGATTGGCTTTGCGCTCGTAGCCTGCGTTTGTAGGTCATAGCTGTGTTGCGGGTGCCCGGGCGGATCGGCCGCCTCAGGGGCACGCCGGACGTGGTCCTGGCCGACACGGCACATGCGTCCCGGGCAATCCGCCTCCGTCGGGCGCCTCGGTGACGTCGCCCGAATGCTCGCCCCCGACGGCCTTGAGGGACGTGTAGGAGAGCCCGGAATCAGTGCTGTAGTCGGTGCGGAGAAGCAGCGCCGAGAGGTCGTAGTCGGTCCTGTCCTCGGTCTCTTTCCAGTACACGAAAAAGCGCAGCTCCTCGCCGTCGACCCGGCAGGTCGACCCCCGCGGCAGTACGCCGAGCCCGGCCGCACTCGCCCGGCCGCTGAGCGGAAGCGCCACGTCTAGGACATCGGGGTCCAGCAGCAGTCGGCCAGGCACGGGGAGCCGACGGCGCACCTCGGCGTCGAGGGCGGCGATCATGCGATCGCGGTCGGCGGTCGGCACCGGCGGCCGGAAGTCCGGGCTCACCCAGGCCCGGCCACTGCGGTTCACGAAGATCCGCGGTTCGCCGCTTTCACGTGCCCGGTTGTGGAGGTGCTCGCGCACCGACAGCACGACCCGGCCGGAGACCTCAGGAGCGACCTGCACGGCGGCGGCCACCACAGCGTCCCGTTCGCCCTGGTCCGCGGCGATACGCAGCAGGAGGTCCAGGGCGCGGAACAGCTTGCCGGGAGCGGACCTCAGCAGCTTCACGGCGCCGAGGACGTCGGAGGCGGCGAGCAGTTCCTCGATCCGGCTGTCGAAGGACCGCGCCTCCTTCTCGCCCCGGGCGACCGCGAACACGTCGGCGGCGTGCGGCCAGCGCGGTACTCGTGCGGGTGAAGGCGTTCACCGAGCCGCTTGAAGGGCTCCCGATGCGCGTGCCCGTCAGCGAGCTTCCGCGGGTTCGCCGCGACCACGGCGTCGAGACCTGCAAGCAGTCTCCGGCGCAACGGCCGTGGCAGCGACCGGAACCGGGTCCGCTCCCACAGCGTGACGTCACCGCCCGACAGCGCGCAGGCCAGCCTGCAGTACGTCGGTGACAGTGTCCAGGAGGAGGTCGGCCCCGACACCGAGCCGGGCTTCGTTAACGACCGCCCGGTTCTCCCGTATCGGTATCGCCTCCGGCTGGGGGCCGAGCGCGCACCGCTCGGCAAGGGTCTTGAGATCGCGCAGGTCGTCCTCGCCCAGTGGTGTCGTGCCGCCGGCCAGGGGCAGGTACAGGTCGGTCAGTTCCTCGTCCAGGCCCCGGCCGAGATGCAGGACGGTGACCCGCTCGCCCGCCGAGGTGATCAGTTCCTCCTGAGTCGCGAGCATCTCCTCGTAGGTGTGCTGGTACCGGCCGTACGCGGGGAGGCTGAGCAGGTCCAGCACCCCGCTGCCCAGTTGCCCCACTACGCTCTCACGCGACGTGTCGTCGTCGAGGGCCTTCAGCACGCACTGCGCCCAGAACTCCTCGGTGTCCGGCACGTTCGCCGGGAAGTCGATGAAGTATGAGTTGTGCCGGACATGGTCGCCCAGCATCTCGCTCACGGTGCGCAGCGTCCGCCTGGCGGCGTGCACGACCGTGACCTCGGACAGCCCCGAGAGCCGCTCCAGCAGCTTCGCCGAGAGCTTGAAGCCCACGGATGTCAGCGCCGCGTCGAACTGTCGTGCGGCGACGGCTCCTTCCCCGGTGGAGCTGTGGGGAAGAGGGAGGCGGTGAGTGTGCCGGAGGACCAGTGATTCGAGATTGTGCAGCATTTCAGAGTGATCGCAGAGGTGCACGACCCGGTGCACAAGGGTTTAGTCAGCACAGCGGCCCTTATAGCGTTTCGTGGTGCCGGGTCTGGTTCCGGTGGTGGTGAGTGGTCGAGGACCTGGGAGAGTACAGGGAATCCGGCTTGGCTGGAGTACTGGTCCTATTCAGGTCTTGCGCCGCAGGAAGCGGCGGGCGAGAGTCGGCCTGGTGATTCTCAGGCGGACTCGCGAAGCCTCGGGCCCTTTGAGGTCACGGTAGAAGGCATATCGTTCGCGGATCACCGCGGCTGCCTGGGATAAGTCGACGAGCCTGCCGTTACCATCGGGTGGAACCAGCCAATAGGGTGCCCGCCTGTGAGGAAGCGCTTCTCTGGCCGTCCTGGCGGCATAGGGTGCGGGGCAGGAGATCACTCCTCCGGTCAGGAGAACGCCGTGCCCGTCGGAGACAGGCTGTAAGAGGCGCGACGTGCCGAAGAACTCGACTGTCCCCCGGTGAGCACTGTGCAGCACCGGGCCAACCGGGCCCATGAGTTCCAGCGCCTCTCGACCGAACGAGGCGCTGACCCGCAGTACGGAAAAGGAGCCCAGTGGGATGTCGACTAACTGCCCCGCATCCCAAAGACTCAAGCAGGTGGTTGGGACGGGATGGAAGCCGGCCAGCCACATTGCTCCAGCCGAGGCCTCTCGTTCAGCAAGAGTCGGGTCGTGCACTGTCTTCTCTCTGTTCCTCAGGCGCCGGCTCCAGTAACGTGGGTGCGAATCGGGGGCGCTCGGCGTGTGCATCATCACGGTCTCCTGACACGGGTGTGATGAGCGGCGCAGCACGTGCAGATGATGTCTGCACCGAACCGTCGGCGCCTCGACCGCAGCTTCACTGGACTACGGAGCCGCTGTCCGTGTCAGATAGGCGTACCGGCTCCGCCCAGTCGTGGATGTGCTCGACGGGAAGTCATGCCGGGTACACGCTGCGGATGCTGCGTCGCACAGAAGTCGGCGGGCGGAACGCATGGGCGCGCCATGGCGGAGCAGCGGCGCGCAGCAGCGCTGAGGGCCCACTGCCGGCCTGTCCACGAAGCGCGACCACCCAGCTGTGCCGACGGCGGATCTCGGCGGCAAGGCGTAGGTGTTCAGTTGGGCTTGCTTGCCACGTAACTGTGACGCTGCGCTGAATCTCATCCTGCGCGGTCCCTAATCAGGGCAGGCCTCTGTGCTCCAGGCAGGTCACCCCCGGGTCGTAAGGTGGCGCCGACCCCAAATGGCCCAGGTGTACGACGTGGTGCCCAGTTCAGGCAGGGGATGGCTTTGCCGTCATAGTTCAGTGCGTACCTCTGACCCGCGCGAGCGCCGTGGCATCAGGCCTGCCGGTGCTGCCGTTTCCGACGGTCTCCGGGCGTTGATGGTGCGTCGCAGATGTCGGTCGGGCCGGCGGCGGGCGGCTGTCCGGGAGCCTCGGTGCCGTGAGCGACAGGGGTTCACTTGTCCGTCTGCTGTCCCTGGGCGCCATATGCGGTACCGGGCCCGTCCATGTGCGGACGCATGGGGATTGTTGTGTCGAGGACGCCCGCGTGGCCGGCGCTACCGCATATGGCGCTGGCCACCGGTCATCGTGCACTTCCTCCTACCGGCCCAGCCGACAGGGTACCGGCGGCACGCCTCGTCATGCGTGAACAGGGCTGCGAAGGCTGTGGAGGTGGATCCGGTGGAGGTCGCTGGTGAGGGGACGCCATCGTGTGGGTCGGCGTCCCCTCACCGCCTGTCGATCACGCCCAGACCCACCTGATCGGCACTCGTCCGGCGCCCAGGTCGGCTATCTGATTGAAAGCGGCCGGACTGAGGTCCAGGTCTTCATCCTTACAGGTCGGGCACTTGTCCACGATCGTGACGTATACGACACCCTTCGGACCGCGAACCTTCAACTGCTTCCCGCAAGCCGGCGAGTTGTTCGGGTTGGGCTGACTGCCGTACCACCGCGGTGAAACAGCGACAACGAGCTGGCTGTCGTTACTCGTCCACCCACAGGCACCCTGGCCAGTGTTGTACCAAGTGCCGTCCCCGTAATGAACATAATTAACCGACACATCGGACGCCGAAGCCGGAACCATCGATGCGACCATAGAGCCTACTGACAGCACACAGGAGGCCAGGACTGTAGCCATTCGCATGGGGGCGGGTCGAGCGAATCCAGACATGACACGGAACATGTGTCCTACCTTTTTTCGGGGTTGGGGGGAGCCAGCGCTGCGCTAGCGCCATTCACCTTATGGGGGGCACACGCGCGACAATTACCGATTCTTGCTGTCTCTTTTTCACTTTCGAGCACAGGAAGGTCACGCCGAACAGCGCTGACTCGGGTGGCTCCTCGCGCATGCGGCGCAGTTCGACCTCTGCCAGGCCGGAGAAGACCCAGCGCAGCGATTCGGGCGTGTAGGCAAGGCCGCCCTGCAACCGGCGTTCACGGTAGAGGTCCGCGTCGGTGAGTTCCGACCCCGTTCCTGCCTCTCCGGCGGCGAAGCTGGTGAGCGCGAGAGGGCCGCCTGGTGCGAGGACGCGGTCGGGGAGGGCCAGGTAGCTGACGCGTCGGTGCGGCGGTAGGTGATGGAAGCGCCGAGATGCAGCAGTTGCTGTCCACCGGTGTCCGAACCCCTGGTATGACGATGATCCCGTCCACCGTTGGAGAACACCGCGGCGTTCAGGGCGAGTTCTTCGACTACCTTGAGCCGGCCGCGATCACCCACGGCGTTTCCGTGTCCTTCGGCGGGCGGGGGGCCTCCTGGCCGCAGGAAGCGAAGATGCGGTGCACCGCCTTGCCGGAGTACGACAGGCGCATCGCGAACAGGGACTCCTCGACCGGCTCGCCGGCCAGACGGATGGTCACGTCCCCCGAAGTCGACGACGCGGCTCCGACCCCGTCACCTCGTCTCGTTTTCTTCGGGGCCGGGCATGCTCAGCCCGGCCCCGAGGACACCGCCCGTCTTCCGCCCGTCGGCATCTCAAAGCCGCGTACGGCGGTGTCGAGTCAGGTGCGGCGCTGCTGGCCGCAGATTCCACCACCAGCCGTGGGCTTCTGCCCGGTCGGATCCCAGGCGGCGGCCGGCCGATCCACCAGGGACGGGCCGGTGAGAGGAGGCCCGCACGAGCCGCGATGATCAGGCGATGACCCAACGCCGCCTGCTAGGTGCCGGATGCACTTCCGGCGACGTGTCTCGCATGAGAGACACCGCCCCACCGGCGCTACGCCCCCAGCCCGCCTGCCGATGAGGCAGCCATCGAGAACGTCGTGGCGGTACTGGAGCTGGCGTAAGCCCCGCCGGATGGCGGTGATCAAGTCGTGTGGTCGGCGAACGCGCGGTTGGCCGTGGTGGTGCGCCGCAGTACCGACCAGATGCCCTCGACCGGGTTGAGGTCGGGTGCGTAGGGCGGCAGTTGCAAGACGGTGAGCCAGTCCCGTTCGGCGATGTAACGGCGCATCCCGGCTGTCAGGTGGGTGTTCAAGTTGTCCCAGACCAGCACGATCGGGCCGCCGAGCTGCTGGTGGGCGGTCTGGATCAGGTCGCGGTAGTCCTTCCAGGAGAAGCTTTTGCGTCCGTCGGGCCGGGCGTCCGGGCAGGGCCGGTAGACCAGCCGTGAGTGTTCGCCGGATCTGTAGCAGGCCAGGGCTGCGACGGATAACCGGCGGCGGGAGCGACCCCGCACGCGCACGACCGGAGTGCGGCCGCGGCGGGACCAGGTGCGGGTGGTCGGCGGCGTCATCGAGAAGCCGGCCTCGTCCTCGAAGACGAGCCAGGCGCCGAGCGCCGCCACGGTCCTTCCACCTGCGGCCAGGTCTCCTTCACCCAGCCGGCCGCCGCCTCGTCGCGCTCCAGCGCACGGCGGTCCGGCACCTGGCAGCTCCAGCCGTGCCGCTTGAGCAGCGCGGCGACACCCTGGACGGTGTAGCTCTTGTGGAACCGGCGCCCGGTGAGCGTCTTGATGCGTGACAGGGTCCAGGTCTGGTCCGGCCAGCCGTGCGCTACCGGTCCCTTGGCCAGCTCCTGCTCCAGCACGGTGAACAGTTCGTCACTGAGCAGTGGCGAGGACGCCGGCCCTGTGGAGGCCAGGGGTCCCGGCCCTCCCTGGGACCGAGCCTTGCGCCAGCGCTGCACCGACCGGACGCTGACCCGCAACTCGTGCGCGATGACCGCGTTCCCGTCGCCCTGAACGAACCGCTCGGCCGCCTCCAGCCTCAGCTTCTCGCGGAAGGCCCGACGCTCGTCGGTCAGCCCGCCCCCTTGCGCATACCTCATGCAGTGGGCATACCGCAGGGATCAAGGACCGTCAGCCCCTGCCGACACCACGCTTTGAAGGTCAGTAGTAGGCCGGGGCAGCCCGCAGGACTCGGTGCGTTACGGCAAGTTCGTCTCCCATGTGGTGCCTCCCGCCAGGTGGCGAAAGGGATACGTTCGCCATTGCCCCGTAGGCCCTCGTCCACGCGCGTCCTACCAGCTGACCCCGCCCTGGTGAAGCGTCTTCGATGCAGGGGGCTGCCCAGGTTTTGGGATGTGGCTCACCGCCGCGCTCGTCGTCTGCGGGCTCGCCTTCGCTGCCCAGCGCTGCCCTATGCCGGCACTCACCGGACGCGCCCTGCTCCGTTCCGCAGCGCCGCCGGGGGGACGTGCCCGGCCTTGCTCTCAGTCGGCTCTTCGGGCGAGGAGTTCATTCCATCTAAGTGAGGTCCTGCCAATTCTCGGCGGCGGTTATTCAACAACCGTAGGAGATATTTTGCAGCACGGCAATTACCACGTATCTTAGCGCACACATGACAGTTTTCCATGTGCTGCTCGTAGGTTTCGCGTGCTGCCGCCAGGGGGTCATTACTTGAGGGCATGTGAGACTCCTCTCAGTGAAGGTTTCCAGGGACCGGAACTACGCATGACATGTTTGCCATAGTAGTGAGGCAGGGATGATTCGAGTGAAAGACACAGCCGTGCCCGAACCGAGCAGCTAATCCTCCGCGAATGCACCCTTGTCCTGATGCGCGATAGGAGCGCCGGTGAGTATCAGGGGTTCGACCTGACCATACGGCACATCGGTGGGCGTCTTTGTACGGCCCGTGACAGAACCGAGCCATCCGAGGAAGAAGCCGAGGGGAATGGAGACGATGCCAGGGTTAGCGAGTGGCAGCACATCAAAATTCCTATGCGGCAAAAGTGCGTCGGGGTTGCCGGACACCGCAGGTGAAATAAACGTCAGAGAAAGCGACAGCGCAAGCCCCCCATACATGCCCCAGAGGGCGCCCCGTGTAGTAAGCCTCTTCCACCACGAGTTGTAGACGATGACAGGGAAAACTGAAGAAGCCGCGATAGTGAAGGCGAGACTCACCATAAGAGATACATTGATTGTCTGCGCATACAGAGAACCGCAAATAGCGATACCTCCTACGAGTCCTACAGCGACGCGTGCCACCCGCAACTCATTCTTCGCAGTAGCCCTGCCCTTCTTACAAGAGGACGCATAGAGATCGTGAGCCAATGAGCACGCAGCCGTAAGGGCGATGCCGGCTACCATGGTCACGATAGTAGCGAAAGCGACACATGCGATGACTGTAACGAGAACAGAACCACCGAGGAATCTGGCCAGCAGCAGAAGAGCCGTGTTTCCGGACGCTGAGTTATCCCGGATGGCTTGTGCTGTTACGAGTGCTGTGGCGCCCAGACCAGTCACAAGCGTCATCGCACAGAACAGGGCGTAGAGAAGCCCCGCGCATGCTACGGACTGACGCGCCTTTCGCGCTGAGGAGACCGCACTGATTCTCGTTAGGACATGAGGCAGACCAGCGGCACCCAGCGCAAAGGAGAGCTGAATGCTGAGCAGATCTATTCTGCCACCTCGCCCTTCGAAGCGAAGGCCCGGCGACAGGAAGCGATCACCCGACCCACTATTTTGAGTCGCTCGCTCCAACAGCGCGACCGGGCTCCAATGGAAGCGCGTCATGACGGCGTAGGAGATGAAGGCCGCTGATCCGATGACCGCCACGGCCTTCAAAGCTTGGACCACAGTCGTTACCTGCATGCCTCCCAGGAAGGCGAACAGAGTCATCGCGATACCGAGGACGATGACCGCTCCACGCTGCCCTGCAGAACCTTGAAGGCCAAAGACCGGCGCCACTAGTGCCCCGATACCGACCAACTGTGCCGTTAGATACAGCAGGCAGATGGTCACCGTGGTGACCGCTGATGCGATGTGCACACGGCGCGAATGCAGACGCAATGAAAGGACGTCACCTATGGTAAACCGCGCAGTCCGACGATAAGGCTCCGCGACAACCAAGAGAACAACTACCCAGGCAAAAGCCGGACCGATCGTGTAAAGAATGCCATCATAGCCACTCAACGCGATCAGACCAGGATTACCGAGCAAGGAAGCCGCTGACAGATACGCGCCGAATAGGGCAAGCCCATTGAAGGCCGCCGAAAGGCGAGGAGAGCCGAGGTAGAATTCTCTGAGCTCATCTCCGTCGGTCGCGCTACCTCCGATAGACAGGAGGAGGAGTAGCATGACGAAGACCGCAAAGATGCCGAGCACTGGTATCTCATATTCCGGCGGCGCCGCCACTGCCGATACGAAACTCATTGCGTTTCCTGCCGATAGTTTCGAATAGATAGATGGTGCTTGACTGTCTATGTCGCCTACCATCACTCAGGTATTGGGCGTGGCGCTGTTGTCCGCAGCGTCACTAGGTCAGCGCCGGGGATTATGCGACATGCGACTGAGTCGCTGAGCTCTGTGTTCTACGTTCGACAGTGCGACCGTTGATATCGACGCGGGCCCCAGCGCGTATTAAGCCAGCAGAAGTATTGTTGCAGATGCCCCGCTTGCGCCAGTAACACATCTTCTGGCAGTGCACGGTTTTCCATGCGACTCCAGTGCCATGGCACCTGCCGTTTCCCTCCCATTTGTGGACTGCGCCGAGCCTTGACCCCGCCATACTCCTAGCACGGAGATCACTTATCCGCGGAAAAATCTCCGCCTGTCCGCCGAGGCTTTCGGCTGCGTCGACGCAACTGACAGTGCATAACTGCGCGCAAGGGGATCACGCACCGCCTTGGTGTAGCGAACGTGCCAAGCGATCACTAGGGCTGCAACACCCAACTGGAGAAGCGTAAGGAGGAGTCCAATAGTGAGTACGCTGATCAGCTTGAAGTGCATCACCCGAGGCGCTGCGTTAGTCAGCAGTCCTACGATCATCTGCGTCACTACCGCACCTGCCGCAACTATCAGCGGCCTTCTGCTCGCGGCACGCACAGGAACAAGGGACATTTCGCTGGAACCCTCGGCGGGCATCCGATGGTCACTCGTTCTTGCATCCGTATACGGACCGCCAGCCGAATGTGGTCCTTGGGAGAGCATGAGGGCGTCCTCGGTTAGGTTCTAAACAGTGCTCAGAAAGGTTTGCTACACCGCCTAGCGATTCTGCAACCGCCTGTCAGCGTGACCGCACACAGCGTACCGTCGGTTCACATGTCATTAGTTGCTATCCCTATGCGGGTGTTGCTGTTTTCGAACTTTCCGTCACAACCTGGGCCCGCACCTCTGTGCTATTTGCGAGACATGAAGCGTTCGATCCGAGAAAGGCGCCCGGCTTGCGCAACAGAGCTCCAGTCCGCCATGGCCGCGGCCGCAGCCTGCGATGCTCCGCCTGCCGACGCCGACGGCGGGCTTATCGCTGGTGTCAAGAGCCCCCTAACGCTGCTGAGATGCAATCACTACAGCGGGCTGCGGCACCGCGGTGTCCTCCTGATCGGCACCGGGGCGCTCGGAAGCGGGGTGGAGCTTGCCGAACTGCTCCAGCGGGCGCGCGTACGCCTGCGGCCGCGGTTCAGTCCTGTCCGGTCTCCCATCCGCCTACGGTCGCCCGCCGCAACTTTGGCGCGGCGGGCGCCTCGTCGAGGGCTGGCCCGGCGGACAAAGCATCCGATCACGATGTGCTGGGTGGGGCGGCTGGTGAGCCGCCGGTCGAGCCCAGCGTGACCCTCCGGGATCTGGGTACGGGTGCGCCGGCTGCTACGCGTGACTGTCGCGACAGACGGTGCGTCTTGCTGGCTCGCGGCATGCAGGTATTCCGCGTCTGCTGGAAAGTCCCCAGGGCCGCCGTCACGTTTCATCGTGGGCAAGGCCGTTCCGCCACGCCCACGCGGCAATCTCCACACGGTTGCAAGTGGCCAACTCGGCCTTGATGTTGGTCAGGTGCGTCTTCACGGTGCCTACCGTGATGCACAGCGCGCCGGCGATCTCGGCGTTGGTCAGTCCTTGCGCCACCAGCCGGACCACGTCGACCTCACGCGGCGAGAGGTCTGCCTTCGGCCCTCGCGCAGGGGGCGTCCGCTGGGCGCTGCATCTCTACCCGCTGCTGTGGACCCACCTGTTCGACGTCACCGGCTCGCTCTGCCCCCTGAAGCTGCGCGAGACCTGGGCGGCGGACCTCAGGGCCTACCTCGACGACGCGGTCCGTCTGGTGGGCGCGGACGGCTCCCCCCTACTGCACGGTGTGTACGAAGTGATGTTCGACCTCAACGACAGCGACTGGGTAGGAGTCGTCGATGTCTTCGGGAACAATGCCGAGCTGGTAGCCGCACTGGAAGCCGATAAACGGCGGCCCATGGAAATCCTGACTCAGCGGTTCGGTCTGACCCTGCCGAAAGAGACGATCCTCACCGGCACACTACCCGGCGCGATCATCAGCACCTGACAGGAACAGTGGGACCGACCCCGAAAAGACTCTCAGCTGCGGCGCTGTCGCAGCCGCGCATGAAGTCGACGTACGGGTGAAGGACGGAAGATCGCCAGGGTGGGTCGTCGCCTGGCCACGCAAGTGATCGACCTGCCGGGGCACACCCCTCTGCCCAGGCTCATCGACTGCCACGCCCATGTCATCGACGGTTCCCTCGACACCCGCTCTCACCTACCAGGTCGCCCGCGCCGTCCCCGCCCTCGCCGATCTCCTACGCGCGGTTCACCACCGTGCAGGTCCTCGTCACCACCGTGCAGGTCCTCGACAGCGCCCACCAGGCCCTGAAAGTCTCCCTCGACGGCGCCATTGACGACGGCCCCCTGAGCGGACCACGCATGATCGTCCCGCCCCACATGACCTCGACACCCGGCGGACACAGCGACAAGACCCCGCACCTCGCCATGAGCGCTACTATCTCGCCGACGGCATCCTCCACACCGTCCGTGCCCAAGCCCGCGCAGGCGCCGACTGAATCATGTTTACCGCCACCGGTGGTTTCTCCTCCCCCGGCGCCAACCCCACCCACACCGGCTACGACGCACCTGGTAGCTGGGGGTGGCTGACATGGCTGGGAGCGATCACGGGATCGGTCTCGGCGGGCGGAGTCCCGTCGAGCATGGGGCCTGCTGAGGTAGATATGGCAATCCCAAGAGAGAACGGGTCACAGCGCCCCGCACATCGATGTCACACCGCGGGCTCCGTGAGCGACTGCTCGGCCCAGATGACCTTTCCCTCTGGCAGATAGCGGGTGCCCCAGCGCTGGGTGAACTGCGAAGTCAGCAACAGGCCGCGCCCACCTTCATCCGTCGTTCTCGGATGCCGCAGGTGCGGAGCGCTGGCTCCGCCGTCGAATACCTCGCAGATCAGGGAGCGTTCGAGGATCAACCGCAGCCGGACGGGGCCGACGGCATGCCGGATGGCGTTGGTGACGAGTTCGCTCACCACGAGCTCGGTCGTGAAGGCCAGCGCGTCCAGTCCCCAGGCGATGAGCTGCCGTGTGCTTGATCGGCGCGTCTCGGCGACCAGGGCTGGGTCGGCCGGCACGTCCCAGGTGGCGACGTGTTCGGGGGCCAGGCGCTTGGTGCGTGCCATCAGCAGGGCCGCGTCGTCGCGTCGTCGCGGGGAGAGAAGTCTGTCCACGACGGCGCAACACCTTTCGTTCATCGACGGATCAACGCCTGCCACGTTCCTGCGTAGACGCTCTCTGGCCGCGTCCAGGTCCGTGGGGCAGGCGTCTCCCTCGCCCTCCGTGCCATCACCTCCAAGGAGGCCGTCCGTGTACAACGCGAGTGTGGTGCCTTCCGCCAAGTCGAGCTCGACCGCCTCGAAGGGCAGGCCGCCAACGCCGAGGGCAGGACCGACGGGCATGTCGGCAAAGGTGGCGGTGCCGTCGGGGGCGATGACCGCCGGCACCGGATGCCTCGCGCTGGCCATGACGCACCGCCCCGTGACTGGATCGTAGACCGTGTACAGGCAGCCGGCTCCCACTGTGCCGTGTCTCCCGGCAGGGCCCCGGGTGCTGTGCGCGACCAGATCGTCGAGATGGGCGAGCACCTCCTCGGGAGAGAGATCCAGGTCGGCGAGGGTGTGGACAGCGGTGCGCAGTTGTCCCATCGACGCGGCCGCGTCGATGCCGTGGCCCGGTACCTCTCCCACCACAAGGGCGACTCGTGCTCCGGACAGCGGGATGACGTCGTACCAGTCGCCGCCGAGGCCGGTGAGCTCGTCGGCCGGCCGGTAGCAGGCGGCGACGTCCACCGCATCCTGCTCCGGGATCCCGTGCGGGAGCAGGTTGCGCTGGAGGGCGAGGGCCGCGTCCCGTTCGCGGGTGTATCGGCGGGCGTTGTCGACACAGACCGCCGCGCGGGCCACGAGGTCTTCGGCGAGGCCGAGATCCTCCTCGTCGAAAGCTTCCTGATGTTCGCGCCGGAAGAACGTAGCGACGCCCAGAGTGACGCCGCGCGCACTTATCGGCACGAACATCGCGCTGTGCAGCCCCAGGTCACGGAATGTGGCCTGCCGGCCGGGAGGGAGGCTGCCGATCCACAGTCTCGCGAGTGGATCGAGGCGCTCTGTACGCCAGGACTCGCCACTGGTCAGGCACCGGACCGGAGGGGAATCGACAAGGTATGAGGTCGCGGCACCGATCTTCACCAGCGCCTCTAGTGCGCCGTCTGTGGTGGATTGCTGCCCGGCTCGGCGCAGTGACGCGACATCCTGGCCGGTCAGGGACCCGGACGGAGGCTCCATGCCGCGGAGCACGGACTCCAGCAGGTCCACGCTCACGAGGTCGGCAAGCCCGGGTACGGCCACATCGGCCAGCTCCTGAGCAGTACGTGCCACGTCCAGCGAGCGTCCCATGCGTTGTCCCGCCTGGGCGAGCAGGGCCAGCCGCTGCCGGGCGCGGCGGCGTTCGGTGGTGTCCTCGACCGTGTAGAAGACGCCGACCGGGTGCCCGTCGTCGTCCTCCAGTCGGGTGAAGGACATGGAGTATGACGAGTCCCGGTCTGGTGCCGATCGCACCCGGCCCACAGTTTCGAAGGCGGTAATGGGTTGGCCAGTCTTCAGGACCAGCCGCATCCGGGCTTCGTACTCCTCGGCGACGAGGCCTGGCTGAACGTCGGCGAGTCTCTTCCCCAGCCGTTCCTGCGGGATACCTCCGCCGAACCGGGACAGGGCGGTGTTCGACCAGACATACCGCAGGTCGGTGTCCAGGATCGCGATGCCCACGGAAGACCGGGAGACCATGCGTTCGAGCATTCCGCGGCTCATGTCCCATCCCGGAGCACGGCCCAGCTCCTCCAAGAGCACCAGCCACCGCTCGGGGTCGGACTTCTCCGCGAGCAGGACGATCCGCACCTTTAGCCTGACCGGGCGTCCGTCCCGGTGCCGGGCCGTCAGCAGCCCCGTCCAGCCCCCGTTCGCGCGACAGCGCTCAGCCAGCTCCGGTACCCGTGCCGCGTCCTCGGGGAGCAGCAGTTCTCCCGCGCTCCGGCCGACCGCCTCCGAGGCGGAATGGCCGAGAAGCCGCTCGGCGTCGGGGGTCCAGCTGGTCACCCGTGTGTGCGCGTCCAACAGCAGCGGTGCGGCATCAGCCACGTCGAAGCGTTGCCAGGTGGTGCCGGGCTCCTGGTGTGTCCCCACAGCGGCACTCTCCGTCCCTGTGAGCGTTCGGTCCCTCGCATCTCATTGTTCCACCAGGTACGGCTCCCGTCAGGCGCCGGAGCGGCGCGGTTACAAACGGTGACTATCGTGGAAGGGGACCGAGCGATCGGCAAGCCGAAGGCCGCTGTCGCCTCTCTTCAGGGCGCTGATCTCCGCTGCATTGGACACGGCGGTGTCCTCCGTGGACCGGAGGCCCAGGTCAAGGCCGACCGGACCGCACAGCCGTTTAGTTACTTCTCGGTCAGCCCAGCTCCGTCAGCCGGTTCCGCCGGTGCTGATGGGTGCAGCGGGAGCCCATCGCGCCGATGCAACCGACGTCCGGCAGCCCAGCGGCACGTCCAGCAGTGGGACGTCGAATCCGGGGTCAGCACGCAGATCGCGGTGCGCCCATCGATGCACACGGCGGCCGCCTCAGACTTCAGATCCTGGTACGGCCGCTCAACCACGGCGTCGTCGACGCACCGGTCCGGGCCGGGGCCGCTGCGGAGTCGATGGCACGAACACCAGCATCCGAGGCGGCGGTGCGAGGGACTCTGGCGGGCCCCCTCGACGAAAGCCATAGGCGCATCTTTTCGAGCCCTGGCGGGCCTACGTCCGCGCCCCGCACGGCGTGGAGGCGTGGCCCGCGCTACGGGGGCGGGGCGGGGTGCCGGTGAGGTACAAAGCTCGGCCGGCGCACGTTACCTGCTCGCGTGCAGCGCCACCAGCAACTGCCACACCTGGTCGGCGATCGCGGTGGGGGAGGCCTCCAGGAGGCCGTGCAGCCAGTCGGCCAGCACTCCGGCGAAGGTGGCGGCGACCGCCGAGGCCACCAGCGAGGCGTCCGCCGCACCCGCCCGCGTGCGCTCGCGCAGGCTGTACTCCCGCAGGTCCCGGTGCAGCACCCGCCCGAGCGGACCGCCTCCGCCGGGCGCCAGGAGCGAGCGGTACAGGCCGGCGCGCGGGACGAGGGAGGAGAAAAACCCGGCCAGCGTGTCCGGCGCCCGCACCGGATCGGGCCGTTCCCTCCAGGCGTGCAGCGCCTCGACGGCCTCCCGTACGACATCGGCGCAGGCGTCGACGGCCAGTGCCTCCAGGTCAGAGTAGTGCACGTAGAACGTGGCGCGGCCGACGCCCGCACGGCGCACCAGCGCGGCCACGCCCACCTCCTCCAAGGGGCGCTCGATGCACTCCTCGAGCAGGGCGGAGCGCAGCCGCACCCGGGTGCGGGCGGCGCGGGGGTCCTCCGGGGCCGGGCGGGTCATCGCGCGAGGAAGACGGCAGCCAAGGCGAGGCCACCGGGCAGGGCCTGAGCGACCAGGATGCGCCGGTTGGCGGTGGCGGCGCCGTAGACGCCCGCGACGACCACGCAGCACAGGAAGAACACCTGGGCACGGAAGCCAGTCGGGTCGCCGGCGAGCAGTCCCCAGAGCAGCCCGGCCGCGAGGAACCCGTTGTACAGCCCCTGGTTGGCGGCCAGGGGTGCGGTGGTGCGGGCCGTATCCCGGTCGAAGCCGTGGAAGGACCTGCCAGGACGGCGCTGCCAGAGGAACATCTCAAGCACCAGGATGTACACGTGCTCGGCGGCGACCAAGGCCACCAGCCCGTTCGCGACGGTCCCCATGAACGGCCTCTTCCTCCCGGCCCCTTGGGGCACATTTTCCTGGACAGGTGTCCACTGTAGCGAGACACCTGTCCAGTAACTGACGAACGATCCATTCCGCAGGCCGCACACGACCAGCACGAGCACCCCCGAGAACCGGTCACACCAGCATTTCGATCTGCGTCTTCGGGTTGGCGAAGGCTCACTCTCCGGCGGTGGATTCCGCCCAGTGGAGTGGTTGGTGGTCAGCGTCGGTGTGCACCGACCGTTCGCATCGGGTCGGCGCGGGCCCGTGTGTCGGCGGGGCGTTCAGGCGGCTGAGCGCTGTTGGTGGGACGGGAGGGCCTGTGCGAGCCCGTTGGGATGAGCACCTGCCACGATCAGTCGCTCGTGCTCATGGTCGGTGTCACGGTCAGCCAGGGCCGCCGGGAGTGGATCCTGGGCTCCGCCGCGGCGGTCTTCTCCCGCGTCGTGTACCAAGCAGTTGCGCTGTGCTCCCTTGCCGCAGTCGGTCGCACTGAGGACCGCCCGGCGCGACGACGTCAGGTCACTGCACCGTGCGGTAGGCCTGCCACACGGTCTGCTTCAAGGTGTTGCCGTTCGCATCCGTCAGGCTGGCGCGCAGTGACACCGTGCCGGCCTTGGCCGGGTGCCGCAGGTCGAGCTGCTTGCCGCTGCCGTCGACCGGCGCCGTCTTCCAGGTCTTGCCGTCGTCGTAGGAAACCTGGAAGGTGAGCTTGCGGAGGTGGCCGCTCTTGGCCGTGCCCTGGACGGTGAAAGGCACCATGAAGGCCGTACCGGCCCTGGCCGTGCCGGCCGTAGAGAGCTTCGGCGTGAAGCGGACCGCCGACACCGGCAGTTGCTGCGCTGTGGTCCCGGTGACATGTGCCGAGCGGAAGGTCCACTCGGCCGCGACACGGGTGCTTGTCGGGAAGATCGTCGAGGAGCGGGAGATGTCGGTGCTGAGCCGGTACGTACCCGCTCCGGCAGGGAGGGTGTGCGTGTCGCCTTCCAGCGGGGTGGTGGTGGCGAAGATCCTGGTGCCGCCCGCGTAGAGGGAGCTACGGGCTTTGGTGTAGGCCGACTCGCCCATGTTGCCGTCGCCGTCCGAGAAGAGCGGCAGGTACGCCTGGAAGGTGTCGCCGAGACGCGCCGCGCCGGGCCGCTTCTCGCCTGGGGTGAGGGCCCCGGAGGGCAGGGCCGGGCCGAGGACGGCTGTGTTGAAGCGGACGGTGTAGTCCTTGCCGGCGGCGAAGGCCCTGGGAGCGGCGGACTGGTTGGCGCGCCAAACGGGCTCTCCGTCGGTGCCCGGGAGACCGTACTCGGAAGCGCCCAGGTGCCACTTGATGCCGTTGGGAAGTACGTAGTCGGTATCGGCCAGCGGCAGTTTGCCTTCGGTCGGGGTGAAGTCGAACCAGTCGCCCGAGCCTGGCTGGAGCGGGGCGGCGATGACGCTGACGGTGTCGCCCTTGGCGAGCGGGCCGACCTGCACCTTGACCTTGGTGAGCTGGTCCTGCCGCACCTTTGTGGTGAAGCCCGACAGGTCGCCGGTGCGGTTCCAGGCCAGCCGGTAGTTCACGGTCCCGTGGGTCCAGGTTCCGCTGTACTGCACGTATGCCTCGGCGGCGGGAACCTTGGCGCCAAGTTGCCCGACGCGGAGGGTGTCGAAGCCGTCGACGCGGTAGGTGGAGAGGTACCTGTTGCCGTCGACATAGATGCCGAGGTTGGCCACGGCCTCGGTGTTCTTCGCGGCGGTGTCGGGCACGGTGATCCGGACCGGCTTGGTCCGGCGGGCGTCCATGACCAGGGTGGTGTCCTTGGTCAGCGCGAACTTGGGATGGAACAGCACCGCGAGATTTGAGGAGCTGGTGCCGTGGGTTATCCGGCCTTCCAGGGTGTAACGCCCCTTCGGCAGACGGACGGTGAGCGTGCCGTCGGAACCGTCGGCGATGTCGGTGAAGACGCTGTTGTCCAGGCCGTAGATGTTGGTGCTGGCGCTGGTGGCGGGCTTGCCGTCGCGATCGAGGTGCTTGAGGGTCAGGTTGTACGACTCGACCTCGCGCTGCACGCCGATGGCGGTGCGTACGCTCGTGGAGCCGTCGGCGGTGGTCGCGGTCAGCGAGCCGCCGAACGCGCCGTCAGCCGTGCCACCACGGTCGTCGGCGATGACGGTGGCGGTCGCCTCACCGCCGGCCGGGACAGTGAGCTGGTGCTGGGTCACCGTGAACATGCCGTCGGGAGCCGGCTTCCCGTCCGGGCCGACGGCGTCGATGCCCAGGTCGAGGGTGGCCGGCTTGTCACCGGAATTGTGGTAAGTGACCTCCTTGGTGACGGGCTGGTCGTCGTCGTGCGGCCACTGCTGCATGCCGAAGTTCACTGTGGCAGGGCTGCTGGTGACCAGCTGTTTGATGGCTTTGGTGAGGTCGACCCGTCCGGTTCCCTGGGCGTAGGCGGAGGCACCAGAGGTCGGCTTGGCGGAGGCGGTGAGCGCGGCCTTGATCTGCCGGCCGGTCCAATCAGGGTGCTCTTGGGCGAGGATCGCGGCGGCTCCGGCGACATGCGGCGTCGCCATCGACGTACCGCTCATCGAAACATAGCCGTCGGCGGCCGGATCGCCCATGTTCCCCTTCGCCGCCCTCGCGGCGACGATGCCCACACCGGGTGCTGTGATGTCCGGCTTTAGGGCGCCGTCGGCGGTGGGCCCGCGGCTGGAGAAGCGGGCCATGGCGTCCTGCCGGTCCACCGCGCCCACGGTCAGAGCGGCTGCGGCGCTGCCCGGCGTGCCGACGGTGCCCGCTTCAGGACCCTCGTTGCCTGCGGCGATGACGAAGAGGGTGCCGGAGGAGGCGGACAGTGCGTTGACCGCCTGCTCGATGGGGTCGGTGCCCGGGGTGTCCGTGCCGCCCAGGCTGAGGTTGACCACCTTGGCGCCCTTGGCGACCGCCCACTGCATCCCGGCGATGATGCCAGAGTCGTCCCCCATGCCGGTGTCGCTGAGCACCTTGCCCACCAGCAGCCGCGCGCCAGGAGCGACCCCCTTGTACTTGCCGCCGAACTTCGCCCCGGAGCCCGCGATGGTCGACGCCACGTGCGTGCCGTGGCCCGCGCGGTCCACGACGTCGTCGGCCGCTCCCGACCCGGTGAAGTTCTTCTCCGCGTCGATACGGTCCTTGAGGTCGGGGTGGGTGGCATCGATGCCGGTGTCGAGCACGGCGACCTTGACGCCCTTGCCGTCGTACCCGGCGGCCCAGGCGGTCGGCGCGCCGATCTGCGGTACGCTCTTGTCGAGGCTTGCCTTGACCTTGCCGTCCAGCCAGATCTTCGCGACCTTCGCGGCACTGGCCGCGGCGAGCGACGGCGCCTTGGCACCCTGGCCAGTGAGGGTCTGCCAGAGCAAGGACGCCCGTGACTTGGGGGTCCGCAGCGCATCGCCGTTGATGACCGGTAGCCTTCGGCGCACCTGCGTGCCGGTGACCGAGAATGTGCTGGCAGCGACGGACTTGCCCTTGGCATACGACACGATCAGCGGCAGGTCGGACCGCCTGGCGTCGTCGTAGTGCAGGGACATCAGCTCCGTGACATCGAACAGCCGCCGGTCAGCCTTGCCGCTCGCGACCAGTGACGCGGCGTCCTGTGGTTCGACGTAGGTGTGTCCGTGGGCCTGCTGGACGCGGAACGTCGTTCCCTCGCGACTCTTGCCGGGCGTGACGCGTGTGACCTTGCCGGCGCCGTCGACGGTGACCTGGTCACCGGTGATCAGGGTGATGGTCTTCGATACCCCGATCGATGCGCGAGTGTTGGTCGCCGCCTGGGTCACCGGCGCGGCCTGAACCGCACCGCCGGTGACCGCTGCGGCGAGGAGCAGCGCCACTGCGCCAGCGCGTGCCGTCTGTTTTCTGTACGTATTGTTCGGTTTCAACTCGGTCCTTCCGACTTGTCGTCAGGGGATTGGCTGCCCGCCACATGGGCGGCGGGCAGCACAAGGGCTCGGCTCGGTAACCGCAGGGCGGTTTACGAGCCGAAGGGGGGTGTCCCGGTGATAGGTGTTGGGGTGCTGGGGCGTTCCGGCTCTGCGTCAGGCGATGCGCTTGCGGCCCCAGACGAAGATGAACGCGATGACGGCGACGGTCAGGGCCAGCAGGACGGAGGCGCCGAACCACTGCATGCCGGACATCTGAGAGAAGGGGATGTAGTCGACCCGCCAGCCGACGATGCCCTTCTTGTCCAGACAGGCTTGCTCCGACTTCTCCGTCGACCCGGTGACGCAGGTGCCCCAGCCGTAGAGCCTTCCGGAAGCGGTGGTGAACCAGCTGTCCACCTGGTAGGCACCGCTGGGCACGCTTGGAGGACCGACGTTCATGACGCCCGTGTGGGTGGTCAGGCTGACTGCGTTGCCGAGCTGCAGCCGGAACTGCGACCAGAGGACCTGCACGACGACCGCGAAGCCGAAGGTGACGACCATGGAGGTCAGGGTGCGGCGCAGCACCAGGCCGATCGCGACACCGCCGACCAGGGTGAACAGGGTGAGTGCGGTCAGCACCGGCCCGGTGTTGTCGAAGACGATGCCGTCGGTCCACGGTATGAAGTCCGGGTGCTCCTTCATCGGGGACCACCACCAGCCGAACAGCTGGGAGAGCACGACCGTGCCCACGAGGACCACCAGGACGGTGATGCCGAGCTTGGTGGCGATCCACCGGATGCGGCTCACGGACTGCGAGGTGACCAGCTTGGCGGTGCCGTTCTCCAGATCGCCGGCGATGAGCGGAGCGCCGACGAAGACACCGATCAGGACAGGGATGAAACCGAGGGCGTATCCGGTCAACGTCAACGCGCCATTGCCGATCTGCCTGTCCCAGCCGTCCGCCTTCGGGTGGGGCCACCCGACGGCGTGGAGGCTGTCCATCATCCCCATGCGCTGGTAGAGCAGCCAGCCGGCGGCGAGGACCGTACCGCCGATGAGGGTCCAGAACGCGGCCCGGTGCTGGCGCCAGACCACCCAGTTGAGACCGGTGAGGCGCGGGCCGCGGCCGGTGGCAGCCGGAGAGGTCCGGGTGCTGGTCATGGTGGTCATACCGCCACCGCCTGCGCGAGGTCCCGGTCGCTGACCCGGGAGTCGGCTGTGATCAGGGGCGGCACCTGTGAGGCGCGCAGATAGGCGAGCAAAAGCTCCTCAAGACCCGGGGTTTCGGAGTTCCAGAGCGCGTCGACCGGTCCGGCCGGACGCACCAGCGCGGTGATCCGGTGTCCGCTTCTGTCGACGCGGGAGTCCACGACGGTATGCCGCGCCAGGGCCGCGGACACACCGGCGGTGTCGCCCTGCGGGAAGGAGCCTGTCAACCGAAGGTGAGCGGTGCGCAGTTCGTCCACCTCACCGGCGAGCCGCAGGCCACCCTCGGCGATGACGAGCAGGTAGTCGCAGATGTTTTCCAGCTCGGCGAGCATGTGGGTGGACATCAGCACTGTGGTGCCGTGCTCAGCTGCCTCGGCCATCAGGGCGCCCATGAGTTCATGACGCACCAGCGGGTCGAGGTCGGACATCGGCTCGTCGAGCATCAGCAGGTCGGGACGCTTGCCGAACGCGACGGCGAACGCGACGCGGGTGCGCTGCCCACCGGACAGGGTGCCGATCCTCGCCTCCAAGGGCACATTGCCCGCCCGGACGATGTTTTCGGCGGCCCGCTGGTCCCAGCCGGGATTCAGCTCCCGTCCCAGACGCAGCGTCTCGGCCACGGTGAAGCGCCGGTAGAGCGGCTTCTCCTGGGCGAGGAACGCGGTGCGGCGCTGGGCCTCCTCGGAACCGGGGGCCGCGCCGAATACCCGCACGCTGCCGGCGGTCGGATCGACGAGGTCGGCCGCTATCCCCATCAGGGTCGTCTTGCCGGCGCCATTGGGGCCCACCAGACCGCAGATCCGGCCGGCCGGCAGCCGGAAGGAGCAGTCCCTGAGAGCCCAACCCCGCCGGTGCTTCTTGCCCACGCCGTACGCCTCGATCGCGGTCTCCGCTCTGTCACGGGTTTTGCCGAAGCCGCCTTCCGGACTCGTGTCACGAAAGGCCGTCACGTCGTCGCTCCAGCCGCTGTTCACATTGCTCTCCTCTGCTCTTCAATCTGCTACGCATCGTGTTTTCGACGTCCGCCGCCCTCCCGGCATACCGCTCGCCTCGTTCCTGGCCGACGGTGACTTGCTGGGGGGTGTGGCGCAGGGCAGGCGGGACCTCGGCAACGACTCCTGAGGAGGGGGTTCTCGATCCACGGCGACGCCGCGGTGCCCGCCTGCCGACGCTGCCAGGCCCGTCGGGCCGGGCGGTGTCCCGTCCGGGTCAGCCGGCCTGCGACGGGGTCTGCTTCATGCCGTCGACGACGGCCCGGTTGGTGATGGCGCTGGTGTTGAGAACCGTGCCGGGCTTGATCACAACGCCGTCGCTGGTGACCTCGCGTACCTGGACGCTGCGCTTGCCGAGGAAGACATGGGTCTTCTCGTCGAAGATCCATTCCTGGCGCTGGCCGCTGGTCTCGTCGAGCCTGGCCACCGCCACTCCGTGTCGGCCCGCCGCGTCCACCGCGTCGTGCACGACGACGACACCCGGGATCTTCTCGGCTGCCTTGAACAGAGCCGGGTACAGTTCCGCCGGCGGGTAGCTCTCACCGACCAGGTCCCCGATCGTGGTGAACGCCTCCTGGTCCGCAGAGTTGCCGTGCCCCTTCGTCTCCTTGTAGATCTTGGCCAGGAGTCCGTCGGGGTCGGTGGTGAGCTTGGCGAGGTAGTCGTACGACGGAGTGTTCAGGTACGCCTTCGGCGTGTTGCCCTGCTCGTCG
>NZ_JBEZWU010000043.1:0-30182 GCF_040637655.1 Streptomyces sp. NPDC028722 | reverse complement strand
GCGACTTCATCGACGTCCGCGATGTCGCCCGGGCCGTGCACGCCGCCTCGCTCTCCGCCGCACAGGGCGTGATCAACATCGGCTCCGGCCGCGCCCGAGGGTTGATGCTCCTTGCGCTGCGCTCCAGGAGCTGGTCCGGGCTCAGCCCGGACCGTGCAGTCTCCGCTGCGCTCCGACTCGCAGGCCTCGCGCTGCGCGCAAGGCACGGGCCACGCTCTGCGCGGCCCGAAGTCGGCAGTAGTGGGCGGGGGTGGGGCTCGCTGAGGAGTGGATATGAAGTTCCTGAAGAGGGATCAGAAACCAACCGCGGGCAGGAGAGGGCGATCCGAGGCCCCAGGGACTCTACTTACAGGGGGTGAACCGGCTCGCCAGCTGCTGCGATCCGGTTCCGTCTGGCAGGGCTCAGTCGCACGAGACCTCTATGCACAGGGCAGTCTGATGGAGTATCAGGACGGTGCCGGCTGCTGGGGTTGCTCAGTGGGTTCCGGCGGAAGATGTGGGCGCGCATTGTCCCACTTCCGGCGGCCGCGTGGAGAAGGACAGTCGAACCCGTGGAGAGCATGTGTTTGGGCGGGACAGTTGTGGGTGTGTCTTTCGGGGGGCGGCTCTGCAGTCACCCGGAAGAGTGGTTGCATCAAAACGATCCGGGATAGATTCTGTAATTAGGGGCTACTGCCCCCGTTGGTCGGGCAGGGAAGGCAGGAAGATCTCGTGTCGGGTCGGCATCGGCTTCGCCCCCATCAGATCGAGGCTGTGGATGCGGTAGTGCGGGCGCTGGCGCGGCCGACGGGTGAGATGTGGTCTGAGGGCGGGTTGCGGGCCCAGGTCGTTGCGGCCACAGGGGCGGGCAAAAGCCTGGTTGGAGTGCATGCGGCGCTGGAGTTGCGTGCGGGGCGGGTGTTGGTGCTGGTTCCCACGCTCGATCTGCTGGGGCAGATGGTGGGAGTGTGGCGGGCAGCGGGGCGTGCGGGGCCGCTGTTCGGGGTGTGCTCGCCGCGTGAGGGCGGGGCGCTGGGAGTGCGGTGCACAACGGACGCGGACCAGTTGGTGGTGTGGGCGCGTCGTGAGCGGGTGACGGTGTTCGCTACGTATGCGGCTTTGGGGTTGGGGGTGTTGGAGCGGGCTCATGCTGGTGGCCTGGGGCGGTGGGATCTGGTGGTGGTGGATGAGGCGCACCGGACCTCGGGGGTGTTGGGGAAGCCGTGGGCGGCGGTGCATGACCAGGGGAAGGTGCCGGCGGCGCGGCGTTTGTACATGACGGCGACGCCGAGGCTGTGGGACGCCACGTCTGAGGGTGGGATGGGGCGGCTGGTTGCCTCGATGGACGACGAGAGCGTGTTTGGGCCGGTGGTGTACCGGTTGACGCTATCGGAGGCGATCGAGCGGGGGCTGGTCGCTCGGTATCAGGTGGTGTGCGTGGACATCGCTGATCCACAGGTGCAGGCGGTACAGCTGGTGGGCTCGGATGCGCGCAGTGATGTGGTGCGGGGGCTGCGGTTGGCCGCATTGCAGACGGCGGTTTTGAAGACGGCGGCCGAGCAGGGGCTGGGGCGGCTGTTGACCTTCCATTACCGCACGAGTGAGGCGGAGGCCTTCGCGAGCGGGCTGGGTGGGGTGGCGAAGGCGTTGTGGGAGAGCGGTGAGGGGGCGTACCCGGAACCGGGGGCGGTATGGGCGGAGTGGCTGTGCGGAGAGCACAAGATGGGGCACCGGCGGCGGGTGCTGGAGGAGTTCTCCTCGGGGCGTGCGGCGGATGGGCAGGGGTGGGAGCGGTGCGTGCTGTCGTCGGTGCGGGTGCTGGGCGAGGGGGTGGATACCCCGGGTTGTGACGCGGTGGTCTTCGCGGACGTGCGGGGCTCGGTGCCCGACGTGGTCCAGGCCGTGGGGCGTGCCTTGCGGATGCAGCCGGGTGAGGGCAAGATCGCTTCGCTGGTGGTGCCTGTGTTCCTGGGGCCGGGCGAGGAGCCGGACGAGATGCTCGCCTCAAAGGCGTATGAGGATCTGGCGAAGCTGCTGAGCGCGCTGCGGGCGCATGATGCCGAGACGGTCGAGCAATTGGCCGTCCCGCAGGCTCCCAGCCGGTCGGTGTCGGCCTCAGCTGCCGCGGGTTCCAGCGGTGGGATCGGGACGGCGGCGCAGGGGCTGCTGTCGTTTTCGACGCGCCGGGATCCGGCTCAGTTGGCGGCGTTCATCAGCGCGCGGGTGCTGAAGCCGGAGGGCGAGTTCTGGCGGCGGGGCCTGCAAGCGGCGCTCGCCTTTCGCGGTGACCACGGGCATCTGCGCGTTCCCTACGGCCACGCGGCGCCCGACGGCTTCCCGCTGGGGGTGTGGATTTCCAATCAGCGGCGCCTGCACCGCCAGGGCGCCCTCAGCCCGGAACGAGTCGCGCAGTTGGACGAGCTCGGCATGGTGTGGTCCCACTTCACCGTCGCCTTCGACGAGGGTCTGGCCGCGGCCCGCGGCTGGGCCGCCGAGCATGGCCATCTGCTAGCCCCTACCGAGGCCACCTGGGAGAACTATCCCGTCGGTGTCTGGCTGAAGAACCAGCGTGCTGCTGCCCGGCGGGCCGAGAACCGTCAGGCGGCGGGGCAGGAGACGGACTCTGATGCCGGTGTACTGAGCAGGGAGCGGCGCCGTGCCCTGGAGAAGATCGATCCCGCCTGGTGTCCGGTATGGCCGGTGGCGTGGCAGCGGTGCTTCCACCTCGCCCGTACGCACCTGCACGCCGAGGGTGCGCTTCCGGACCGGGAGGGCGTGCTGATCCTGCAGGGCGAGGACATCGGACGCTGGGTGCGAGCCCAGCGACAGGAGTGGGAGATGCTGAGCACCGCGCAGCAGTGGCTGCTCGGCGAGGTGCTGGGCATCGAGCCCCTCCCGGAACAGCCTGCCGTCCCGGTGGCTGCACCGCGGCGCAGCCGGGCGCAGAAATGGGAGGCGAACCTGGCGGCGGCCCGCCAGTACCGCACCCGGGAGGGACATCTGAACGTACCTCGATCGCACATCGAAACCGTTGACGGGGCCGAGCTGGCGCTCGGTGTCTTCATCGCCAACTCTCGTAGCCGCAAAGCCGGCCTTGCCCCCGAACGGCTCGAGGAACTGTCGACGCTGGGCATGCGCTGGTCTTGATCAGCCGGTGCGCGAATCAGGCCGACGGGGTGTGCCTGTGTTCGGTACAGGTTGTCGGCCCTGGTGCCCGGCACGTTTCTTGGTGCGGGCCTTGGCGAGCCAGGGGCCGCATGCAGTTCGCGCTGTGGCGGCGGCGCCTGCCTAGTGCCGCGGCAGGGGATCTCGCGTGGGCTGCGTACCAAGCCGAGGCTGTCGGCGTGGAGAGACCGACGAGGACCCTCTTCGAGGCGTACGGTCGGTTCCGCCAAGGCCGCCACTGAGCAGCGCCGGCGCGAAGCTTGCCCCCTGCCGCAGGTCGTTGTAACTCCTCTACGATGCCTCCACAAGCGATCTAGCGGGTAATCGGATTGACGCGGCCTCAGGGATGTCGGGGGGCAAACCGCTTCAGGGTTTTGGGGGTTGCAGGGATGCCTGATGTCGTCGAGGCGGAGTCGACTGGTGCGCCGACGGCGCCGAGTCTGCCGTCGGTCCCTGAGCCAGGACAGGTCGTCAATGTCCGGGGTTCTACCTGGGCGGTGGCGGACGTGCGCCAGCAGGGGTTGCCGCGCAGCCCCGCCGATGAGGGCAGCGCGCAGCTCACCCACGTGGTCAGCCTCCAGTCGCTGGAGGAGGACCGCCTGGGCGAGGAGCTGGCAGTGGTCTGGGAGCTGGAGGTCGGACACACCGTCGCCCCCGATCAGGGGTTGCCGGAGACCATCGGGGTGGACGGCTTCGACGATCCCAACACCTTGACGGCGTTTGTGGACGCGGTGCGCTGGGGTGCGGTCACTTCGGCCGACGCCGATTCCTATCAGGCGCCGTTCCGTAGCGGCGCCAACGTCGAGGCGTATCAGCTGGAGCCGCTGCGCCGCGCGCTGCAGTCTTCGCGTACCAACCTGCTCCTGGCCGATGACGTCGGCTTGGGCAAGACCATCGAGGCCGGCCTGGTCATTCAGGAGCTGCTGCTGCGGCACCGGGCCCGCTCGGTCGTCATCGTCTGCCCGCCGAGCCTTGCCCTGAAGTGGCAGGACGAGATGCGGGAGAAGTTCGGCCTGGACTTCGTGATCGTCAACAGCGAGCTCATGGCGCAGGTACGGCGTAGTCACGGGCTGAACGCGAACCCCTTCCGGCTCTTCCCGCGGGTCATTGTGAGCATGTCGTGGTTGCCGACGGTGCGCGCGCAGCGTCTGCTGCGCGCGATCTACGCCGACGCTCGGGACACGGCCACGGCCCGGCGCTTCGCGTTCGACGTGCTCGTCGTCGACGAGGCCCACCACGTTGCGCCTGCCAGCCCCAGCGCGGCGGACGGGCACCGCGGATACGCCGTGGACAGCCAGCGTACGACCGCCGCCAGGGAGCTGGCCGAGCGGTGCGAGCACCGCCTGTTTCTGTCCGCCACCCCGCACAACGGCTATCCGGAGTCGTTCACCGCGTTGCTGGAGATGATCGACGGCCGCCGGTTCAGCCGCGGTGCTCTCCTCGACGAGCGGGCGCTACGTGAGGTGACGGTGCGTCGACTGAAGACGGAGCTGAAGGACAAGGGCTTTAAGACACGTCGGCTGAAGACGATCGACTTCACTCCGGACGGTGACGAGCAGCAGCAGTTCGCGGTCCTGGAGCGCCTCCTGGCCGAAAGTGCCCGCGCCAACGGCAAGAAGCGCTCAGGCGACATCGTGGCGATGCTGCTGAAGAAGCGCTTCCTGTCGAGCCCGTGGTCGTTCGCTCGCACGCTGGAGCTCTATGAGCAGGCCGCCGTCACCGGCAGGCTGCCGGATTTGGATGACGAGGACGAGTATTACCAGGAGGTTCTCGGCAGCCGGCAGTCCGATGAGGAGGAGGGCCAGGCGGACCAGCCGGAGTTCACCGCCCTGCGGCAGAGCAAGGGCTCTGATCCGTTGGTAGCCGCAACGGGCCAGGAGATTTCCGCCCTGCTCGCGTGGGGCCGCCGCTTCGAGCACCGGCCGGACTCCCGCCTTGAGGCTTTGATTCGCTTCCTGGACGCGATCTGCCGCCCGGACGGCACGACCTGGACCAATGAACGGGTGGTGGTGTTCACCGAGTACGCCGCCACCTTGGACTGGATTGCCGGCGTGCTCACCCAGCGCGGTTACGGCGAGGTGCTGGCCACCATCCAGGGGTCGACGCCGACCGAGGAGCGGGAGGAGATACGCGCCCGCTTCACCGAGGACCCGAGTAAGGATCGCGTGCGCGTGCTCGTCGCCACCGACTCGGCCGGCGAGGGCATCGACCTACAGGCGTACTGCCACCGCCTGGTCAACTTCGACATCCCGTTCAACCCCTCCCGGCTTGAGCAGCGGATCGGGCGCATCGACCGCTACGGGCAGCACCACACGCCAGAGATCTACCACTTCCAGCCCGACTCGACCTCCGCGACCTACGCCGCGGACATGGACTTCATGCGCCGCATAGCGGAGAAGGTCGGCAAGGTCGCCCACGACCTCGGCTCGGTCAACCAGATCATCGACGCCGAGCTACAGGAGCACTTCAGCCCGACCACGGCCACCCGCAAGACCAGGTCGGCTGACCACGACAGCGGCGACGCGATCATTACCCGCGCGCTGGCGGGCGGCATGGAACTCAACCGCCGGCTCACCGAGCTGTCCCGCACCTACGACCAGCGCAAGCTGGAGATGCACCTCACGCCCGGCAACGCGCGCCGGGTGGTGGATGCGGCCCTGGCGCTCACCGCCCAACCGCCGCTGATCGAGGTCGGCGACGACCGCACCGACGCCAAGGTGTTCCAGATCCCTTCGCTCGGGTCGGCCTGGCAGCACACCCTCGAGGGGCTCGACACCCGACTGAACCCGGGCGTCCTGCGGCCGATCACCTTTGACGACCAGGCCGCGCAGAACCGCACTGACCTGGTCCACGTCCACCTCGGCCACGCGCTGATGCAGCGGTCAGCCCGGCTGCTGCGCAGCGCGCTGTTCGGCGTCGACTCCCCGGTGCACCGGGTCACCGCGGTCGTGGTCCAGGACCTGCCGCAGTCGTGCGTGGCCGCCGTCTCCCGGCTGGTCCTCGTCGGGCGCGGAGGCCTGCGGCTGCACGAGGAGGTCTTCCTCACCGGCCTCCGCCTGCGGGGCCAGGCCATGGCCGAGAAAAAGGTCGAAGAGGTGCTCGACCAGGCCCTCGACGCGGAACACCTGGACCTGGCCGACGACAGCGTGCGCGCCGCCCTCGCCCAGCTGTGGAACGCGGAGGACTCCCGGCTGCGGACCCGGCTGCTCAACGCGGTGGCGCGCCGGGCTGAGACCCACCAAGAGCGGGTCACCGAGGCCCTGCGCGAGCGCCGGGAATCCGACATCGCCCGCGCCCGGGAAATCTTCTCCGCCTTCCGGCTCAACCTGGAAGAGTCCCGCGAGCGGCTGGCGCGGGACATCCAGGCCCAGGAAGAGCTGCTGTTCGCCGACGACCAGCAGGCGCAGCGGCGCCGAGACCTGCGGGCGATGGAGGACCGGCTGGCCAACCTCCACGAGGAGGAGCAGCGCGAGATCACCGCGATCGGCGAACGGTACGCCGACGTCAAACCGCACGTGTCCGCCGCGGCCGTGGTCTTCGCGCTGACCCCGGCCGACGCCGAAGCAGGGAAGGTGCAGTCATGAGGCGCAAGTCCGCCGGGCCAGCGCGTTCCGCCGCCGACCTCCACCGCGAGTGGCTGGAACTGGTCGACGCCGACGGGCCGTTCCTTTCCGTGCCCGCCCTCAAGCGCGTCTGGCCGCAGGGGATGCCGCAGCTCGGCGCCGACCAGGTAGCCCTGCTCAAGGAAGCCAAGCCCGCGTTCGAGAAGGCGTGGGAGGACTGGGACCTGCACCGGGACGACTCGGCGGGGCTCGACCGCTACCGCGAGGCCCGCGACGCGTGGGGCGAGCTGGTCCTGCGGAACATCCTCGGCTGGGGAGACCACTACAGCACCGACCTGACCGGGGCGCTGTTCGCGGAGGCGGCCGGCGGTGTGCGCTCGCCCAACCACGCCCTGACAGTCACGCCCACCGGGGCGCTCGCCCACGGCGAGACGATCGGCGCGCTGGTCCTGGTCGTCGACCCGGTCGACTCGCTGCGCGATCCGCTGGACGACGGCTGGGCGACCAGCCCGATCGACCGCATGGAAGAGCTGCTGCGCATTGGAAAGGTGGCTGTCGGCGTCGTCACCGACGGGCGCTGGTGGGCGATCGTCAGCGCCCGCAAGGAGACGATGGCCGCCTCCGGCATCGTCGACGCCCAGACCTGGATCGAGGAACCGCAGACCCGCAACGCCTTCGTCGAACTGCTCCGGCTCCGGCGGCTGCTCGGCGGACGCCCCGAGGACCGGCTCACCGAGCTGTTCGGCGAATCGGTCGCCGCCGCCGAAGAGATCACCGAGGCGCTCGGCGTCCAGGTGCGCCGGGCGGTCGAGCTGCTCGTGCAGGCCCTGTCCGAGGCCGCACTGGACACCGTCCGCCATGACGAACCTGACCCTCTGCCGGCAGAGCGGTCGAACGTCTACGAGGCCGCCGTGACGGTGATGATGCGGGTGGTCTTCCTGCTCTTCGCCGAGGAGCGCGGCCTACTCCCGCAGACCCGGCTGTTCGCGATGGGCTACGGCATCAGCGACGAACTGGACGCCCTCGACCGTCGCGAACGCGAGGAGGGCAGCGAGACCCTCGACGGCACCCACCTGACCTGGCACCGCCTCCTGGCGACCTCTCAAGCGCTCTCGCGTGGTGCGTCGTTCGAGGACCTGCGCCTGCCCTCGTACGGCGGCTCGCTCTTCGACCCGGACCGATTCCCGTTCCTCACCGCTCGCAGTCCCCGTGGCACCCTGGCGATCACGGTGAGCGACCGGGTCATGCTGGAGGTACTGCGCTCGGTGCAGATGGCCCAGCTGCGGGGTGAACCGGCCCGGCGGATCTCCTTCCGCGACATAGACGTCGAGCAGATCGGCTACATCTACGAGGGCCTGCTCGGTTACTCCAGCAAGGAGGTCGACGAGGTCACCGTCGGCCTCATCGGCAAGCCCGGCGAAGAGCCCGAGATGTCGCTGGACGAGCTGGAGGCCATGGCCGCCCGGTACCGTGACCCGGCCAAGCTGGCCGACGCCATCCTCGCCTGGGTCAAGGAGGACCAGCCCGCCGCCAAGTCACCGACCAAAGCCGCGCTGGCCAGGGCCATCCGCGGTAGCAGCGAGGTCGAGGACGCCGAACGCGCCCTGCGCGCCGTCACCCCAGATGAGGCACTGCGCGACCGGCTGCGGCCCTTGATCGGCATCATCCGGCGGGACCTGCGTAACCGGCCCTTCGTCGTTGAGCCCGGCGGCGTGCTGCTCGTCGAAACCCCGTCCCGTGCCACGGCAGGCGCCCACTACACTCCGCGCAAGCTGGCGGAGGAGGTCGTCCAGTATGCCCTGGAGCCGCTGGTCTTCAAAGGCCCGCACCAGACCGCCGACCGCGACGCATGGGAGCCCGTTTCGTCCGACGACATCCTCGACCTCAAGGTCGCCGACATCGCCTGCGGCTCCGGCGCGTTCCTCGTCGCCGCAGCGCGGTACTTGGCAGCCCGGCTCGTCGAGGCTTGGCGTCGCCAGGGTGAGGCGGTAGGGACGGCGCACGACCTGTACGTCCACGCGATGAGGACGGTCGTCGCGAGATGCCTCTACGGCGCGGACATCAACGCAATGGCCGTGGAGATGTGCAAGCTGTCGCTCTGGCTGGTCTCCCTCGACCCGAAGCTGCCGTTCTCCTTCGTCGACGACAAGGTTCTACACGGCAACTCCCTGCTCGGCCTCACCGACGTCGAGCAGCTCCGCGCGCTGCACATCACCCCAGCCAAGGCGGCGGCGACACCGCTCTTCGACCTCGGCGAGGGAGCCGAGACGATCCGCCACCTCGACATCGACGGCGTAATCGCGAAGGCGACGAGACTGCGTCAGAACCTGGCGAGCGAGGTCAACGACGACGACCCTCAGCGCTCGGCCGCCACAAAGCGGCGGCAGTGGCGCGAGTACCAGGACCTGACCCGCCAACTCGCGGACGTCGCCGATGGCGTGATCGCCACCGGACTGCGGCTCGGTGGCAAGCCCGGCAAGGCGCTGACCGAGGCGTACGAGAACCTCCGCATCGCCGTCGGCCTCGCCTACCCCGCCGACGGCGGCGAGTCCAACCGCACCATGCTCGACGGCATCCTCACCGCCGGGCTCACGCCTGCGGTCGAGACGGACTACGAGCGGTGGAAGCCGCTGCACTGGATCCTCGCCGTACCGGACGTACTGGAACGCGGCGGCTTCGACGCGATCATCGGCAACCCGCCGTTCCTGGGCGGGCAGAAGCTCACCGGTGCCATGGGCACCAACGTCCGCGACTGGTTCGTCAACGTGCTGGCGGCCGGGACACGGGGCAGCGCCGACCTCGTTGCCTACTTCTTCCTGCGCGCGATGGCGATGCTCACACAGCGCGGCAACCTCGGTCTGATCGCGACGAACTCCGTCGCCCAGGGAGATACCCGCCAAGTCGGGCTCGACCGCATAGTCGCCGACGGATTCACCATCACCCGGGCGGTCCAAAGCCGTTCGTGGCCAGCCACCAGCGCAAACCTGGAATACGCAGCGATATGGGGAACCTGCGGTCCGGTGCCCCCGGATGCACCCCGGGTCGTCGATGACATCGTCGCGAAGCGGATCTCGACGCTTTTGGAGCCTACGGGTCGCACCGATGGCACCCCGGTTCGGCTGCGTGAGAACGCCGGCATCGCCTTTCAGGGCTGCATCGTCCTCGGCATGGGATTCGTACTGGACCCTGAAGAAGCCGCCGCGTGGATCAACGCCGACCCGCGAAACGCGGAGGTACTTTTCCCGTATCTGAACGGTGAGGACCTCAACTCGCGCGCGGACGTGACGCCATCCCGGTGGGTCATCGACCTCAACGATCGCTCAGAGACCGCGGCTGAGGTTTACAGGCTGCCATATCAGCGAGTGGTAGAGCTGGTGAAGCCGGATCGATTGAAGAACAATCGCAAGGTGTACCGGGACTACTGGTGGCAGTACGCCGAGAAACGCCCGGCCATGCGGAAGGCGATTGCGGGACTAGACGAGGTGCTGGTGACCACGAGGGTCAGCGATGTAGGGCTTCCCATGCGGGTGTCCACAGGGCAAGTTTTCAGTGATCGCCTCGCTGTCTTCGCGTCAAGCTCCTACGCTTTGCAAGCCGTACTTTCCTCGTCGCTTCACATTTGTTGGCTAATCAAGTATGGGACAACGCATGAATCGCGCTTGACCTATGGTCCAAGTGCTGTCTTTGAAACATTTCCCCGTCCGATCCTGACCGAACACCTGGCCAAGATTGGCAAGACCCTCGACATTGAGCGGCGCGAAATCATGCTGCGTCGCAATCTCGGACTGACGAAGATCTACAACCTGGTCAACGACCCAGATATTGCCGACGCGGCTGATCCCGACGTTGCGCGGCTGCGCCAGATCCACGTGGCGCTAGATGATGCGGTCATGGACGCCTATGGCTGGGGTGATGTCCCGCTGGGGCACGGATTCCACACCTACCGGCAGATCCGGCGGTGGATGGTCAGCCCGGCCGCCCGACTCGTGATCCTGGACCGGTTGCTGGAGGAGAATCACCGACGCGCTGCTGCGCACGGCGAGGAGCCGCCCTCGGCCGATGCCGGAGATGAGATCGAGGGTGAGGGCGAGTGAACACGCCCAGCGCGAATCCGGCCGGGACGCCGTCCTCTGCGAGGGTCGGAGACCAGCCGGAGTACCAGCTTGCGCACGAGCCGGACGGCCGGTCGTGGACGGCGCGGGAGAACTTGGTCGACATTCTCGAACGGGAGTTGCTCGGCCCGGCGGGGGGGCCCGAGGAGGTGCTGGACGGGGCGCCGGATGCGGCGTACCTCGTCGGCCGGATCGCCCCGTGCAAGCTCACCGTTAGCCGCGACGACCCGCAGGACGCCGACGCCGACGAGGCCGCCACAGATGTCGGTGACGCTGTCGACGCGGCCGAGAGCCGGGGCGTGCCCGTCACCGCTGTCGATGAGAGCAGCACGGGCGCGGACGAGGATGCCGGCGTTGAGGACCAGCCCCAGCAGCGTGGGCTGATGATTCCCGCGTCGATGGGGTTGCGCTATCAGATTCCCTCGGATCTTGACTCGTTCACGGTGACCGCGTCCTGGGGGATGTATGAGCCGGTCAAGGTGGAGGCCGAGGCCGCCGACGGGTCGCGCGTCCGCCGTTACAAGCGCACGCCGATCGAGATCGCCACGAAGGTCGCAGTAGCCGACACCAAGGCCGGGGACACGAGGGAGTTCCCGCTGAAGGACAAGGTCGTGCTGCGGATCGACCGGCACGACGACGAGGCGCGGGGCTGCCTAATCGTCGAGGTGGCGCTCTGCAACGACCGGGAGACGCCGCGCAAGATCCCGGTCGAGGCGTGGCTGTACCAGACCAAGCTGACCGTGGACGCCGGTGGCGCCGAGGTATTCCTCCCTGTCGCCGACCCCCTGGAGGACACCCGCTCCGAGTGGGACGAAGAGCTGCGACGGGTGAATCTGCAGTACCGCGACCGACTGGAGTTCGCCGTCGGGCGCACCTGCTCGGTGGACTGGCAGGTGGCGGCGGGCGCGCGGCGGGCCAGCACGGTGTGGACGACGTGGCTGCCGACCTGTCAGACGCCGCAGACCACGGCGGAGGAGATCGGCGAGGCGCTGCTGGACATGACCGCGCTCGCTATGGCGAGCCGGGAGGAGCTGCGGGCCGGCCTGGAGCCGATCGTCCGCGGATACGCGGCCTGGCTCGATGGCGAGGAGCAGTGCGCCGAGACTCTGCCGGAGCACCTTCGGCCGGAGGGGCTGGACGCGGTCAGCGAAGCACGCAAGGTGCAGCGCCAGCTCGCCGAGGGCCTGGAGCACCTGCTCGGCAACGAGGAGGCGCTGCGCTGCTTCCGGTTCATGAACAAGGTGATGGCGGACCAGCGCGTCCACACCCAGGTGGCCGAGTACCGGGCCAAGCACCCGCAGGTGAGCATCGAGGAGGCCCGCGCCACCGTGCTCGCCGACAAGGGTGCGAAGGCGCACTCGTGGCGTACCTTCCAGTTGGCCTTCATTCTGATGCAGTTGCCGCTGTTGACCGATCCGGCGGCGGAGAAGCGCTCCGGGAACTTGGCGAAGGCGCAGCTGTTGTTCTTCCCGACCGGCGGTGGCAAGACCGAGGCCTATCTGGGTTTGGCCGCGTACACCTTCGCGATCCGGCGGCGACAGGGCGTCGTGGCGACCCCGGACGGCCTGCTGGACGGCGGCGCGGGAGTGGCCGTGCTGATGCGCTACACGCTGCGGCTGCTCACGGCGCAGCAGTTCCAGCGGGCGACGGCGCTGGTGTGCGCGGCTGAGCTGGCGCGCAGCGCGGAGCCGGGGACGTGGGGGAATGAGCCCTTCCGGATCGGCCTGTGGGTGGGCACGGACGTGAGCCCGAAGCGGTTCGAGGAGGCGGCGGGGCAGCTGGAGAAGGCCAACAACCGATCGGGCTACCGGTTGACGGTGTTGCAGATCCAGCGGTGCCCCTGGTGCGGCAGCAAGATCACTGCTCGGGAAGTCAAGGCCGTCAAGGCGAGCCGTCGGGTGCACGTGTACTGCGGTGATGAACTCGCAAGCTGCCCGTTCGCCGAGGGCGGCCAGGTCGCCGGGGGGCTGCCGGTACTGACGGTGGATGAGGAGATCTACCGGCTCAGCCCAGCGTTCGTCATTGCCACCGTCGACAAGTTCGCCCGGCTGGCGAGGGAGGGCGAGGCCGCCTCCCTGTTCGGCTACGTGTCCCGGTACTGCGCGCGTCATGGATACGTGCACCCGGACTCCCGGTACTGCGAGCTGACCGACAACGGCAAGCATCCGGCCAAGGACGGTCTGCCGGCGGCGGGGCTCCGTCCGACGGGACGGCTGCGTCCGCCGGACCTGATCATCCAGGACGAGCTTCATCTGATCACCGGCGCACTTGGTACGACGGTGGGCTTGTTCGAGGTGGCGATCGACGTGATGGCGGCCTGGCGCGACGCGCAGGGACGGGCAGTTCGGCCGCTGCTGGTCGCCTCAACCGCGACCGCCCGCAACGCGGCCGAGCAGGTGCGCGCCCTCTACGGGCGTGATGTGACGATCTTCCCGCCCCAGGTGCTGGACGCCGGGAAGACGTTCTTCTCCAAGGAGGAGCCCGTCTCGGAGCGCTTCCCTGGCCGGCGCTATGTGGGTATCAGCACATCCGGGGTCCGGTTGACCACCGCGGAGATCCGGGTCGCCGAGGTCCTCATGGCCGGCGCGCAGTTGCTGCTCGACCGCTCTGGCACGGCCGCTGACCCCTACATGACCCTGGTCGGTTACTTCAGCGCCACCCGCGAACTGGCCGGCATGGCTCGCTATATGGGCGACGACATCCAGACCGCGCTCGCCAAGCGGCGGCCGTGGTCGAAGCTGCCTCGCCGCACCGGCACCGAGTACGGGGCGCTCCACACCGCGGAGCTCACCTCCCGCGTGGCCAGCGCCGACATCACCACCACGCTGGACCAGATGGCGGTGCCGTTCGACCCGGCCTTCGACTCTGCCGCCGGCAAGCGGGAGCGGCACGCGCTGCGGGAGGCAGGAAAACGACCTCCCGCCCGCGAGGTGAGTCCCTACGACGTGATCCTGGCTACGTCGATGCTGCAGGTGGGCGTGGACGTCACCCGGCTCGGGCTGATGCTCGTGGTCGGGCAGCCGAAGAACACGGCGGAGTACATTCAGGCATCCTCCCGCGTCGGACGTGTCGCGGATAAGCCCGGGCTGGTGGTCGCGCTGGGCAATTGGGCCCGGCCGCGGGATCTGGCGCATTTCGAGCAGTTCCGGCACTACCACGAGACCTTTTACGCCCGGGTCGAGGCGCTATCGGTCACCCCGTTCTCCGTGACGTCCTTGGAACGCGGGCTGGATGGCGTGCTGGCCAGCGCCGCCCGGGTGCTCGACGCCGTCCGCCCTGACGGGTTGTCGCCCGAGAAAGGCGCGGGTCTGATCACAGCCGAGCGTGACTTCGTTGAGCCGCTGATCGACAAGCTCGTGGCGCGGGTGCTGCGCGCGTCGGATGAGGACGCGGCCGACCGGGCGCGTCAGCGTCTGCGCAACCGGCTCGACCAGTGGGAGAAGCGGCGCACGTACCTGGCGGGCCTTCACAAGAGTTTGGTCTACGAGCGGATGTTGGACGAGGCCCATTTCGGCCCGCTCATGATCAGTGCCGAGAATGCCCGTTCCGTGGCGGACAGCAAGGATGCGCCGCCGTTCGTCGTGGCCAACTCGATGCGCGAGGTGCAGCCGGAGATCAACCTCCTGGTCAGTCCGATCAAGGAGAACCTGATCTTTGTGGAGCCGCCTAGGGCCCCAGCCTGGGACTTCACTCCGTCCAAGGAGGACACGTGACCGCCGAACTCACCGAGACGCGGTTCCTGTACGACGCGTCCAACGCTGTCGATCCGCTGGGCGACGCTGAGCGGGAGTCCGACGAGGGCCGCAAGCACAACCGGGCCAAGGTCGGCTCGGGCCGGCCCTCCTCCCTGCTGTACACCTACGGTCCGGGCGCCATCATGGACCTGCCGCAGTTCACGATCATGCCCTCCGGCCTCGACGACTGGGACCGGATCTGGCGCCGGCGCGACGGCATCCCCCAGATCCGCGCCCCGCGGCTGCGTCAGGCCGTGGCCATGCTGCTGCGCTCCCGGGACATCCAGCTTCGGCCCTATCCGTGGCAGGCGAAGAAGATGAGTCTGTCCACCGAGGGCAACGACCTGGGCGTGCCCGCTCGCGTCTTTCCCCAGTGGCTGCGCTGCACCGGCTGCGACATGCTCGGCGCCCTGGCCCAGTTCGACTACCGCAACACCCACCCCTACCGCACTGACCTGGCCTGCTTCGAGCACGCCCGGTGCACCGGCCGCGCTGGCGACCGCACCCGCAGGCCGACTCGCCGCACGGCGGTGCCCGCCCGCTACCTGCTGGCCTGCGTAGACGGCCACCTGGATGAGTTCCCCTACGACCGGTGGGTCCACCAGGGCCAGCGGTGCGACAAGGCGGAGTTCCCAGCGCTGAAGATGGTCGACCGCACGGCGGGCAAAGGCGCGTCGGCCGTGATCCGCTGCGAGTCCTGCGGCGCGCGGCGGCCGATGAACGAGGCCCAAGGCGAGGCTGGGCGGTCGAAGCTGCCGCGCTGCCGCGGGCGCCACCCGCACCTGGACGCGTTCGAGCCTGGCGGATGCGGCAACGCGACCCGCCTGATGCTCGTCGGCGCCTCCAACCTGTGGTTCCCAGCGACGCACTCGATCATCGTCATGCCGGAGTCCTCCGAGGAACGCAAGAGCGACCTCGCCGACCAGATCCGCACCGCCCTGGGCGAGAAGCTGGCGAAATACCGCGACAACCTCAGCATCCTGCGAGACCTGCTGGACGACAAGGTTGACATCACTGACCTGTCGAATGCGGAGCTGGCCGAGGCCGTGGCGGCAGCCGACGCGCCACCGGCCTCCGAGGCGGAACAGGAAGAGCGCATCCGCACCTGGGACCCCGTCGGCCTACTCGTCCCCGAATGGCTCTACCTGCAAAAGGACGTCCTCGGACCCGGGGTCGAGGACCCGGCAAGCGGTCTCACCCTTTCGAAACGGGAGCGCGACCCCGACCTGCCGCCGCAAGTCACCCGCGTGCTCGCGGTCGAGAGGCTGCGCAAAGTCAACGCGCTGATCGGCTTCACCCGGATTGACGCCATGGACCGCGTCGGGGACCTGCCGCGCCGACTCGCCCCGCTGACCCGCACCGCCCGCCCGACCTGGACCGTCGCCACCGAGGACCGCGGGGAGGGCATCTTCCTGCAACTCGACGACCAGGCTGTCGCGGCGTGGGAGGAGCAGGTCTCCACCACCAACATTTGGCAGGCGCACCGTGACGCCCACCGACGCAACTTCTACCGCCGCTTCTCCGAAACCGCCGACCAGGTCGACCCCGACACCCGACTGAAGCCGCCGCGCTACTGGCTCGTCCACACCCTCGCCCACGCCCTGATCCGCGAACTGGCCATGACCTGCGGCTACTCTGCAGCCAGCCTGAGCGAGCGCCTGTACGCATGGCCGGAATCCGAGGGACGAGCGGCCGCCGCCGGCCTGCTGATCTGCACCACCGCCTCCGATAGCGACGGCACGCTCGGCGGACTGGTGCAGCTGAGTGAGCCGACGCGCCTGCAAGGGGTCGTCTCCCGAGCCCTCTACCGCGCGGCCCGGTGCTCCTCGGACCCGATCTGCGCGACCCGCACACCGCAGGACCCGGAGGACTTCCTCCACGGCGCCGCCTGCCACTGCTGCGTCATGGCCTCGGAGACCTCGTGCGAGCGGGCCAACCGCTTCCTCGACCGCCGGTTCCTCGTCGACCTGCCCGGGAGCGACCTTGGATTCTTCGACCACGCCGGTTGACCCATCGGCGGCGAGGAAGCTAGGGCAGCTCCTCACCGGAACCGAGGCCCGGGAGATAGCCGACCGGCTCGCCGACGGCGACACGCTCACCGCCGCGCTCAAGGTGGTCGCCGCGGGACGCCGACCCGAGGTACGGGCACTCCTGGAACACGGCGCCGCATCGGGAGCGCCGGGTACGGCCCACATCGTGGCCGTGCTGCGTGCAGTGGAAGGCGCGCGGTCAATCACCACCGCCCTCGACCCGCTGTGGACCATGCCCGGCCACCTAGCCCAGGCCGGTCCGCTGACCAGCTCCGTCACTCACCTCGTCGACAACTCCCGCCAGTCCGTCACCTGCTCGACCTTCAACTTCCAGCGATCATCAGGACTTTGGAAAGCTTTGCGCCGGGCAGCCCGCCGCCCGGAGATCGAGGTGCGGGTCTATCTCGACACCCAAGCGGCCGATCAGCACCCGAAAACCTGGTCACCGACCACAGCGGAGGTGGCCGCGCACCTCCGCCCGGGGATCGTCTTACGGACAAAGGACTTCGACGGAGCCCACATCCGCAACCACGCGAAGTTCCTCGCCATCGACCACCGCTTCCTCCTGGTGACCAGCGCCAACTTCTCCTGGAGCGCAGAGCATGGCAACGTCGAGTTCGGCGTACTCATCGACAACCCCAACCTGACCGAGTCCGTCGAACGCGAGATGCGCCGCACAGAGGACCTCCTATACGAACGTGTTTTCGTGCCGGAGATCAGTGCCAGCCAGGGCACATAGTTGACCATGAGGTGCTGCGGCGGCACGACGAGAACTCCCTCACCCTTCTGGGTGCATCCCGCGCTGAGGCCGAGCCCTAGGTCCGTGCGGGAGACCACGCGTGCCACTATGCCCAGAACACGAAGCTCTCCACCAATACGTTAGAAAGGCGAAACCTACCGGTTCGCCCCTCGCGGCAGGACCCTCAGGTCACTACCTGCGAGACCAGCAACGAAGCTGGCTGCGGAGAACCGGCGCAGTGGTTCGCCGAAAGGCCGGCATGGGCGATTGGGACATCATCAGAGCCGAACTTGACGCTGCCGAAAGCGAACAGCGGACCATCTCAGACCTGGCAGCACGAGTTATCGCCACTCAGTTCCACGGCGGACAGTCATCCGCGTTGTACGCCCTCTCCTCCACCGGCACCATCACCGACGGTTGGGACAGCGAAATCCGCACCGCCACCACACACAGCGACGATCACCAAGAACGCCGCGCGTTGGAGGCCCTCGCCACCTACTGCAAACGCCGCCAGGACAAGGGCCGACAACCGAACTGGTCAGCACTACGTTGGTGATCAAGGCCGGGCCCAGGTCTCCCAACGCAGTCGATGCGCCGCCCGGCGCCGCGTGCGACCGGTTCCACCGAACCACAGGCGGGCCGGACCACTGAGCCCCCAACCTCTGGGCACTTCGGGCGGACGCAGTCGTTGCGGTGCCTTCCAGGAACCGGGAAGTCAAATGCGTTGCTGGGAGCCGGGGGCTGCGCTCAAGCTGATTGGATGCATGAACTGCTCACCGCTCCCAGCAGCGAGTTGACCGCCCAGATGGTCAAGGACTTCGTCGAGCTGGGCATCGCGGAGAACCTGACGGTCGAGTACAAGCGCCAGGGCGACAAGCCCATCGAGGCCGTGGCAGCCCTGGCGAACACCTACGGCGGCATCGTGCTGGTCGGCGTCGCCGAAGAGCCGAAGACCGTGCCCAGCGAGGTGGTCGGGGTAACACGGAAAGAAAAGGAGAGCCTGGTCAACCAGCTGGCGACCAAGTTCGATCCGCCGTGGTCGCCCGAGGTCATCGAGGTTCCGCTCGACGACGCCAGCGACAAAGTAGTCCTGGTCATACGGATCAGCCGGGACACGGTGCCCGCCCCGATCGTGCTGGACGGCAGCATCCTGGTGCGGCTGGACGCCCGCAACGTGCACGCCAGCCGCGCCATGATGGCCGCCATGCTCGCACAGGCCACCGACGTGCGGGCCGCGCCGCGGCTCGGCCACGCGATGCGTAGGCCGGACACCCACCGCGTGCCGGTGTCCTCCGGTCCCGACGTTCAGCAGCCCGACCTGATCCTGCGAGCGGTCACCAGCTTCCCCCTGCGCAGCAACGGCCGGCGCAGCCGCGTGGCCACAGGGATGCCGGGGCGGATCACCGCGGCCCTGCAGAAAACGCAACTGGACCCGCTGGTCAACGTGCTGTCCCTGCGTCTGCAGCGCGGGCAGTCCTCGGTGATCACGCCGTGGCAGCTCGCCGGGTCGACCAGCAGCAACGTCGTCCTGGAGCGCTCCGCCCGCGCCGGACAGGAGGGGCACGACAACGCGCGATTGCTGTGCCGGGTCGCGGCCGGGATCGGCAACTCCGGGCTGGAGGTCTGCTGCGACCTGGTGTTCTGGCTGGACGGCATGGTGCTGCCCTGGGGCTTCGTCCAACAATCGCTTATGGAGCTGGTGCCGGCCGCCGCCAACGTGCTGCTGCCCGAGACGGTATCCGCCGTCGTTGGGAATGTGACGCTGCCGCCGCCCGTCGTGGAGATCCACCTGTCCACGCACCGCCACGGGGAGCAGGAACAGCCGATCGAGGGCGTCATCGACGTCACCACCATCGGGGCCCGAGACGACGCCCGCCCCTTCTACAGCTCCGGCGAAGTCCTGGACGAGACGCTGATAGACGGCGACGACTGGGCGCCGGCGATCCTGGACGCGTTCACCGTCATGGCCATGGACTGGGGCTACCCGTCGCCGGTCTTCCTCGACCAGGGACTGTCCCGGCCGCTGCAGTGACGTGTGCCCGCCGCGGCTGACCGCTCCCCGGCGCGCTGCAGCACTCCGGCCTGCTCACTTTGATCGGTACCCGCTGCTGCGCGAGAGCGCCTGGGAGGCGTGAGTGGGCCTCCCGAATCCTCCACGGCCCCAGCCCGCGGGCGTCCTCTCCACCGAAGCGGGGGGTGTTCCGCGGAAACGGCCCAATGTCGGCATCGTCGGCTAACGTTCACCGTGGCATCTTCCGTCCGGCGCACCAGGTCGCCAGCGAGGAAGAAGTCGCTGGTGCTTAAAAGCACGGTGCGGGCGATTCCCAGGGCACCAAGGAATTGGTGCGCCAGTATGGCACCGTCACGTTTTGCACGACGCGTCACCCATAGCCAGAGCAACTGGGGGGTACAATGATTGAACTGACGATCCCAGAGATCTACTGGGACGACGCAGAGGCCGTGCGCCTACTGACCGAATACTTCACCCGTCAGCGCTCGCGCGGCGACCTGTACTACTCCGGCGCGCACTTCGAGCGCCTCGGCGATGGCGGAGATACTCAGCACGTCGCGAACCGCTTCGACAGCAACGACTTGGTGGCCATCACCACGCTCAGCGTCTCTCTCGCGCCGCACGGAGCACTCGACCTGCTGAGCGATCCCCAAGGGCACTGGACACGCCTGCTGTCGCAGATCCCGACCGACGCCCGCCTGGAAGATTCTGCAAGTGACATCCTGATAGCCAAGGGCGGACCCGCATGGGAGCTGTGGGAGCGCCTGGCAGACAGCAAGAAGTATCCGAACAAGCCCGACGGCAGCGGGCCGGTCATCGCGGGCAAGTTGCTGGCCCGCAAGCGCCCCCACCTCATCCCGGTCTACGACATCCGCGTCAAGCAGACCTTCAAGCGGCCGACGACCGACGACTGCTTCTGGGCCGCACTGGCCGCCGCACTCCGGGCGAACGGCGGGGCCTTCCGCGATCAGCTCGTCCGCCTCCGCGACAAGGCAGGCATCGGCGAGGACATCGGCATCCTGCGCGTCTGCGACGTCATCGCCTGGATGTGCCAAGGGGAACAAGACCAGCAGTCGACGATCTGATCCTTCCCAGACCGCAGCCCGAGCCGACCGCTGTGACGCCCCCTACGTCAACTCAGGCCAAACCTTGTCTGCGGCGGCCTCTCAGGGGTGCTCGGCGTAGTGAAAAGAGCCTGTTCAAACATATTTGGGAGCGTCACTGGCCGCCCACGGCAACCGCTGCCCCGGCCTAGCGGGCGTCGCGAGGGCGGGTCTGGCCAGCGCTCCCTGGCAGTTATGGGAAAACGCGTGCGGCGTGGGAGCCCGCCGTGGTCGCAAGCGATCGTTTGCCGGCAAATTCCCGGTTCATAAGACCGATTCACCACATCACTACCGAGAGGACGGACTGAGCCGTGGCTATGACGAGGGAAGAGTTCGATGCGCTGTGCCGCGCGAAGGGCTACACGGACCCGGCTTTGGGCGAGCTGTGGGACATGGACCCAAAGATCGCAGAGATGTCGGTGAGGCTCGGACCGCCGCCGGTTGATTTCAGCGAGGACCTCATCGAAGACGGGGAAGCAGAGGGATAGCTGAGAGAACCCGCGTGCGCGACCGGGTCAAGCAAGCCAAGGTCGATGTCGGCGAGCTCGACCGACCGTTGGTACAACCCTGGCAGCGCCCTGAACGACCTCCTACAGAGGTACCTCGCCAGCCGAATGTCAGCGCCTGTAGTTAGGGTCTCGGCATGTCGCTAGTCATAGATGACGCCACCGGCGGTAGTACCCGGAACCACCGTCCGCAGCAGGTGGCTCGGCTGCAGCCACCGGAACCGCTGAACGTGGGCAGTGGAAGCCGCGAGGACCGACTCCGTATGTCGCAGGTCATGCGGGAGTACTGGAACCAAGCCAACAAGGAACGTGGCCACCGCCTATCAAAGGAGCTGGAGGCGGCTCAGAGCCGCCAAGCCGAGGCGAACTCATTTTGGGACACGCACAAGCAAGCAGTACAAGGCCGGTGGTCCCATCGCACCGGCGGGCGGGGTAAGACGAAGGTTGCAGACATTCCCGAGGTCGCTGTGCAGTGGCATCCGGGTAATCCTGGCCGCCCGACGGATGTCTTGGCCACAGCCCAGAAGGTTGGGGTACCAAGCCCGTACCTATGGCGGTGCCCGCTATACCCCGACGAGCATCCTGCATGGCCGGCTTGGCCGAAAGATCGCGTGCAGGCCGGTGCCGGCTGTCCCGCATGCCGGAAATTGACGAGCCTGGCGGACCTGCCGACCCTGGCAGCCCAGTACATGGGCCTTGAACCACCGGAGACGGTCGCCTACGGCGCCCACACGCGCGTGCCGTGGTTGTGCCGCACCTGGGCGGTCGCCCCCGAGACTGGCCTGTGGGAAAAAGTCGAGCACCGATTCGAGGCGGAGGTCAAGAGTCGCGCGCTGCAGCAGGACGGCTGCCTGGTATGCGCCGGCTACGTCATCGACGCCACGAACAGCTTGCAGCGGTGGTTCCCGAAATTGGCAGAACAACTGGACGATCCTGATCTGGATCCCGCAGTGATGTCCACTACCGCGCACAATGCCTCCCGCCGGACGCAACGCGCGGGCGAGGACGCATATCAGAAGGTGTGGTGGTCCTGCCGCCACGGCCACCGATGGAAGGCCACGGTTTTGAACCGGGTCCGAGGCGAGGACTGCGGGAAGTGCTCTACAGCAGGGATCTCCAAGGAGCAGGTAAGGCTCGCGGCCGAACTCGCCTTCCTCTTCGATCTCCAAGAGCCAAGCGTGCGGGATCCACGGCTGCCCGATGGCGTACCGGACTACGCGTCGCACCAACTGCCGATCCCTCACGGGCTCAAGCCCGCTCAGTGGCGTTACCGCGACGTCGAGGTCGACATCATGCTGCGCCTAACCAGAGTGGGCGTGACCGTTGGAGTGGAGTACGACGGCGCCTTTCACCACAGTTCTGTGCTGCGGCAAGCCCACAATCGCCGCGACGAGCGGGAGAAAAGCGAAGTCCTGGTGAGAGCCGGGCTGCTGGATCTGATGGTGCATGTGCGTCTGGGGGATCTCGAGCCGCTGGAGGGCGAACGCCTCGTGTCTGTTGCCGTCCCCGACCGAGCGGGACCCTGGGAGCAGGCGGGCGCGGTAGCGAAGGCTCTGTGCGAGCGCTTCCCCGGTGCATGCCCAGAACTGGACGCGTACCTCGCCGGGGGTGTGGCGCGTGCCCAGCACCAAGCGGACGCGTACATCACCGCTGTCTGGGGCCAGTTGAAACCGCCGCGCATCCCACGCCCGAGGTCCGAGCCCAAACCCCGCGCTTTGAGGGCAACCGCGCCGGCTGAAGGAAGTTGGCTCACCGCTGTCGAGGCTCCCTACCGCAACCCCGATAAGCCCAGCGAGATCGTCCGCGACTACGAGTGCCGCTGCGGCCAGCGGGTCACACGGGTGCAGGCCCAGGTCACCAGCTCAAACACCAACAGTTGCGGCTGTCGCCGCGCGGAAACCACACGCCGCTCACGTATCCACGTCTCCCCTGACGAGACCAGAGCCGTGCGCGCCTGGGCTCACGAGCACGGGCATCCTGTCGGCAGCGCCGGGCGCGTCCCAGGCCGCTACACCGCCTCCTACCGGCTTGCACACGCAGGCCGCACCGACTTCTTGGGAACCGACAGCCTGCTCACAGAAGCACCCGTCCGAGCCTGGGCCGAGCAGGAAGGACTGCTTGGAGCGCGCAAAAGGATCACAGGCGAGATCTGGCTCCACTACACCGCCCACATCCTGAACAGCGAAACCAGCCAGCCTTCCGAAGCCGTACAACTTCTCTTCTTCCAAGTCGACGTCCCGTAGCTAATGGCCATCAGGCGACCGGTCGCGGCTCGCCACCAGCGCGTGGCCGTGACCCATGGCCCTCGTTTCCAGCCGGATCTTGTGACTTCACTGGGGCCCGTACAGTCCCGCGCAGGGTTGCGGTGTCGGTGGTGTTGTTCCAGACGTAGGCGCGGCGGTCCTGGTAGACGTCGTGGCCGGAGTCGTGGCCGATGCCGGTGTGGACGCGGACAGTGGAGCGGCCGTCCGGCTCCTTCTGTGCACCGCTGACGGTTCTTCATGCAGGCCAGGGAGGGCATTACCTATGAGTCAATGGTGTGCCCGATAGTTGGCGTCGGACTGTCAGCGCGTCGATGGTGACGACGACGTTGATGGATGGCTTTACGCGCGTGCCCCCAGGTGTCGATGACGCCAGCGACGCCAGCGCGGAAATGGTCTACTCCACTCATGCACGAGACGAGGCGGCGCTACTACTTCGACGCTGCAAGCCCTCGTGCTGGCACGCATCGTGAGATGCAATCTCCACCCGCTAGCGGCATCCTGAGAAGAGGAGAGCGACCGTCTGCAACTGACCGTCAGCATCCCTCGGGAAAGTGCGGGGATCAAAAATGACGCTGCAGCATCTCATAGTTCTTGGGGCAGGCCCGAAGGCCGTATCTATAGCGGCGAAGCTAGAGGCTCTTAGGGGATCCGGTTTCACGGTCCCCAAGCTTACGGTTCTGGACCCCAATGGAGTGGCGGCGAACTGGGCAGGCGAAATCCTGGAATACACAGATGGGCGGCAAGACCTCGCAACACCGCCCCTTAAAGACGTTGGCTTCCCCTACCGATCAGACGCATGGGATGCATCGAACGAACGCGTTAACTCAGAAATGCTTTCCTTTAGCTGGCAAGCGTACTTGGTTACAGACCCTTACAGAGGTTCCGAGGATTTTGCGTCTTGGGTAGATCGAGGAATGCATAATCCCATCCTTAAGCAGTGGGCGAATTATCTCTCCTGGGTTGCAGGTAAGGTGCAATTCCCGATAGATAGACGAAGGGTGGTCAAGATCGGAGTAACGGGTCAACTCTGGGATTTAACGGTTGTAGAGGATGACGCCACAAATCAGGGAGACGCTGAACCCGGCAGCGAAGATCATGTCGTAGGGGACGGGTTGGTGATTACAGGCCCCGGGCCAATAACGCCCATGCCTGGATACCATAATTCTCAGCATCCACCTACAATTACTGACGCCAGGAACTTCTGGAAACACTTGAACACAATAGCCTCCCACAGGCGGCAGGTTATCGGTGTCATTGGATCTGGAGGGGCGGCCGCATCGGTGGTGTCGGCGCTACTTGAGTCAACGAAAAGCAACTTCCTCATCCAACTCATAACTCCAGATGGGGTGATCTACTCTAGGGGGGAAAGCTATGACGAAAATCGACATTATTCAGACCCGCGGGCTTGGGATGAATTCAACACCAAAAGCAGGACGAAGTTCCTCGAGCACACTGCTGCGGGAGTGTTTTCTCTGGCCGCTAAGCGGATAATGGATGTTGCACAGAATCTCGACACCATCGCTGGAGAAGTATCCAGGGTAACGTTCATCAATCACAATAAGGGGGCGATGGTCTACCTGAAGGGTGCGCGCCGGAAACACTATGACAAGATTGTAGTGGCGTGGGGTTTTGATGCGATGGATTGGAAAAATTTGCTTGACGGAACTGCCGTGGACCGTATCACTGTCGCGTTGCGTGGCCCCATCAAGCGCGACCTGATAAAGGACAATATCGGAAATCATCTTGAGGTTGAGGGGCTTGCACCTTGGCTCCACTTGCCAATGCTAGCCGACAAGAAAGGGCCGGGATTTTTCGGTCTTATGTGTCTTGGGCTTCTATCGGACCGGATCCTTGAAGCCTATGTGTATTGACTACTTCCCAAAAATGGGTGTAAAATGACACAATTTAGCGTGGTTGGGAGGTCTGCATGCACTCGACGGTAATCTGGGAACCCTCGCATCTCGTGAGAAGACTCGTCGCCTGGCCGGTTTCAATGCTGGCTCACGTCTCGGAGGAGGCGGCAGAACGAGGGCTGTCTTTCAATGACCTAGTCGAGGAGTGCGTGCAGCAGACTGAAGATATTGCTGCGATTCGGCCGGTGTTGGACGACACGGCAGATCCATCGGATGACTCTCGGGCAGATTCCGATGAGGCTGAAGTTGCGGAGCGCACGCTTTTCTGGTCTGATGCAGCCGACGCGAAGGTCTCGCAGATGGAGCGCATACTCGAGGGTAAGTACTCCCCCAACTGGATAATCGCGGCCTGTGTCCGCCATTCTGCGCACGTCAAGTGGTGAACCGGCTAGCTGAGAGTTCATCTTCTTAGTCGCCAGGCCGGCGTGGCGCCTGTCCTTTGGGATCGTCGGCCCACACATTCGTGTGGGAACCCTTGATATTTCTGTCACTCAGATGGACCACGGGCCCATATCGTGGTTCGGGGCTGAAGTCTCGGTAGTTTCCCTCAAGGTCAGTGTTCCAGCTGACTTGTCCTCCTCCTTTTTTGTAAGCCGTCCAATGGTATCCATCGCCGTTGCGAACGGCGCGGATTTCGTCTGCGCCGAAATCCGCAGGATCGAATCCGAAATCGTGAGGATTTGGTCCCTGGTACTCGCTCACCCTAACCACCCTGCCTCGGTGACCGCATACTATTTTCCCAGAGTAACCCCAAAATCAAAAAAGCACCGTCGCGCTGCCATATCTGTATGGCTGCCGCCTTCTATCGCCGCCAGTGCGGCCTCCGGTCACGCCGGCGCGGTGGCGGGGGCTGGGAGACAGGGCAATCAAATCCTGGTGATCAAGTTGGTGCCGAGGCCGTGAGTAGCTGGCTGTTTTCCACCATCAAGCGCTGGTTGACGTTGCAGAGGGCCGTTAGGTCAGCCTCTGTGCGTCGGCTTGCGGCCAGGGCAGTGTGGCGCTGCTTCCGCGTCTGCGGACGACGCCCCGGCAGACAAACGGTCGTGGGCAGGGTGAGTTGCCCGCGGACTCGACGCTGGCGCCGGCGCTAGTCGCAATCCACGGGTTCTACGGCGATCGGCCGCGGGCCGCTGCGGCAGCCTCGGCCCGCAAAGAGGCCGTGCTGGAGGTCGAGAACCGGATGCTCCTCGAACAGAACGCCGTCCTTCCGCATCACATAGCCGGCCAACTCGAATGCGGCTGCGTCCCTGGACATGTCCCGTTCGCCGCACCAGATGTGGAACCGCTTCAGGTGACCGGCATACGTCTTGGTAGTCGACTCAGCCCGGCTGCGGCGAAAACGTAGGTGTCGGAGGTAGTCGTCGATGTCTTCAACGACTTGCAGAGTCGGCCCGGACAACACTGTCTAGTACGCCAGCGGGTCGATGACGTCGACCCGGACGATCTCCGCAGTGGCGGATACCTCGCTGATCACGTACGGAATGTATCCGTTTCATTGCTCTACGTGTGGGTCAATGCTATCTCCACTGCTTTGTCTCACCGGTGACGGATAGCGTCAACGGTATGAGTGAGTCGATGCGGACTACCGGTGCGCAGAAAGGCGGTAGTGGTGGAAAGTTTAGGTGTGACCGGCCCGGTCCGACAGCGTCCAGCCGTCCAGGTTCACGGCCCGGCGAGTGTTGTTGGTGATGTCCACCCATTCGCTGTTCAGAGACCAGATCGAGCGGTCGTCGTGGGCCGGGGAGTCGTTCTGCACGCGGCTGATCTGAACACTGGCGCGGGTGGCGCGGTGGTCGGCCGCGGTGGCGGGCACAGCGATCGCCACGGTGGCGGCCGCGGCGATCAACGCGGCGGCGGTCAGACGGCGGGCAGTCGCAGAGACGGTCACAGGTCCCCCTGCATGGTGCGGACACAACCCCTCTCCGTCGCCATGGGGCCACGTCCGGCGTGTGCAGTGTGCGGTAGCGGCCGGCTGGCCGCGCACCCACGCGTTGTCCACCACGCCAGGCGAATGCGGATGAGAAACGAACCGTGTTCCAGATCGCCCATATCACCTGCACCCTCCACCTACACGGTGAGTGCACCACGTTGACGCGTCTCCGAGCCGACAATCGGTGCGAGCCATGGCAGCGGGCCCAGTACACCGCACCGCGCCACCCCAGGACCGTCCACGCCGTCACCCGAAAGTGAGTAACAACCAGCCAGCGGCCTGCTCGAGTAGGAGTCATGCGGGCCGGCCCGCGGTGCCCGGCGTCGAGGTGCGCACCTCCCGGGCGAGTCTGCGGATGGCCGGGTACGGACGGTGGGCGACTCCGCTGTGACCTGCAATGAGCGCACGGACCGACACGGGCAGTGGGGCGGTCCCGGGCGGAGATGAGGCGAGGCTGCGGGCCAGGGCACCGAAGGCAGCGCGGCGGCTGGCCGCAACGAGGGCCGCTTCTTCGTGGATTCGAGGATCTTCCATGTCCCTTGTGCGGCCGTTGGGCTACCTGTGAGCCCTAATGCAGCCGGCGTGCGGGGGGGCCTCCTGGCAGTGGATTTCCGTCCGGGTGCTGGTCGATCCACGACAGGCCTCCCATGTCCAGACGCTGGCGGGTGCGCGTGACCGCTACGTAGGCGAGGCGGGCCTCGCTGCCATCGATCGGACCGGGAACAGGGCATCCATTTTCATCTGCTTGGTCACTGTCCTTCGGCGGGGTGAAGTCGTTCGCAATCGTCACGCAGGGCCATTCGCGTCCCTTGGCTTTGTGCGCGGTGGAGACGGTCACCTCGGCCTGCTGCTCGGGAGCAAGTCGGGAAAGTGCCTCGAGGATGGCGTCGGTGCCGTGCTTGTCGATGAGGTCGACCAGAGGCTGCAGGTCGCGTCCGGCTGGATCGTGGGCAGCGTAGTCCTGCAGCTCTCCCCAAGTTGGGAAGAGAAGGAGTTCGGGGTGGCTGGTGCGGCGGCCTTCTTTCAGGTCGCGGGCGGCCAGCGCAAGGGCCCGCAGGCTTTCACCTCCGCCAGCCAAAGTCACCCGGCGTCCCGCAGAAATCAGGGCCATGACCTGGGCCATGGCACCGACGTTGGTACGGCACAGAACCGCGTCAGGGCAGGCGACGGGGCCGAGTTCGGTGGGCACGGTCGGCGTGCCGGTCAGGCGGATGGGGGCGCCTGCGATGCGCAGCCAGCGGTTGGCTTCCTGGGCGAGGTGGGGGCCGAAGCGGAAGGACTGGGACAGGGCCAGGTGGGTGCCGTCGAAGCCGGTCATGACGTCCTTGGCGCCGCGCCAGTGGTAGATGGCCTGGGCCGAGTCGCCGACCATGACCAGTTGGGTGTGGCTGCGCTGGTCGAGGAAGATCTGTTCGACGACGGGGTTGGTGTCCTGGGCTTCGTCCAGGAGGAGGAAGTCGGCGGGGAGTTTGGGCCGGGTGAGGGCCCAGATTTTCAGGTAGTGGTCGTGGTCGAAGCGGACGCAGCCGTCGTCCGGGTTTTGCAGGTCGCTCCAGGCTTTGCGGGCGATGGGGACGATGTGGTCGGCGAGTTCGGCGTGCAGGTCTTTGTCTTCCAGGCCGCGTAGGTGCGGGACGTGGTGGCGGGTGATCTCCTCGTCGGCGGTGTGGCAGAAGCGGGCCACGGTGCGCAGGGTGGTGTTGGAGAGGGTTTTTTGTGACAGGTCGCGGTCGCCGATGCGGATGTCTTTGGTGATGCCGAGGGTGTGGCCGGTATGCCAGGCGGGGCGGCGGGGTGCGTTCAGGCGGCGGGCGTAGTGGTGGCCGATGGCGGCGTAGGCGAGGGCGTGGGCGGTCTTGCATTGGACGTTGGCGGGGAAGCGGGTGGTGGCGTCCTGGGCGATGGCGCGGTTGTAGGCAAGGTAGCGGCCGCGGCGTTTGGTGGCGCGGGCAAGCAGGGCCAGGGTGGTGGTCTTGCCTGTGCCCGCGCCGGCCTGCAGGGCCAGGTGGTCGCCGGCGTTGAAGGCGTCGGCTGCTGCGGTCTGTTCGGCGGTGGGGTTCATGGCGTGGGTCCTTCGGGGAGCCGGGTGAGCGCGTGTCCGACGGCGGACAGCAGGTACGCGGGGGTGGTGTGAGCGAGGAGCTGGCGCACTGCCTTATCGAGGCCGTCGGTCTCCTGGGAAGCATGTTCGGCGAGGGCTCGGTGGAGGGCCGCTTCGATGAAGCGCTCGGGTTTTTGTCCTGCGCGGCGCGCTGCGTTCTCCAGGACGGACTGGGTGGCTGGCGAGAAGGCGGCGCTGAGCAGGATCTGCCCGTTTGCGTCCGGGTAGGGGGTAGTGATCACGTCGATGGGCAGCCCGACGGTCTGAAGGCGGCGGCGCAGACGGTGGGCGGCTCGGCCCGGGGTTCTCGCACCAATGAGGGCCACCAGGCGGGTGGCGTCGTGGTTGGCCGCGAGCGGCCAGGTGCGGGTGGCGTGGTGGAGTTCGTCCGTCGTAAGGAGCCTGGTGAGCAGGATTTCCAGGGCGTGGTGCGGCATCGTCACCCGTTCCGGGGATGACTGGCCAGGGTGTGGGGCAGACGGGCGCGGATGTGGGCCGCGTGCAGAAGAGGGTCGAAGATTTGCCAGCCGGCCAGAGCGAGATCGGCGGCGCCGTCGGCTACGGAATGCCCGGCGCAGCGCTGGGTGCGCCAGCGTGTCTGTTCGGTGTAGGGCAGGTGGCTGAGGTCGTAGACGGCCATCAGGGTGTCGAGCAATGCAAGTTGGCGACGTTGGGGTCCGGTGGGCAGCAGTCGCCAGGCTCCATGGGGGCCGGTGGGAGCGAGGACGGAATTCGTGCAGCGGTGACGGTGGCGGGTCTGGGCCACGCAGCGGATGTGCTCGAGCGGGCTGTCGGCGAGATAGCGGCTCAGGAGCATCTGCACGATGGGGCGGGCGGGCTCGGAGGCGCTGGCAGCGGGTGCGTTATCGGTGCGCGGGGCGGGGGCGAACGTGCCGGTGTCGATCAGGCGGCGGGTTCGGACGGCGAGGTGGCGGCGTAGGCGGTGTCTTCAATTGTCACGCCCACATCAGGAGCGAGGCGAGTGTGACGGCTGCTTGGTAGGACTCGGCGGTCTTGTCGTATCGGGTCGCG
>NZ_JBEZWU010000042.1:0-31025 GCF_040637655.1 Streptomyces sp. NPDC028722 | reverse complement strand
ACGGAAACCAGGCAACTACCTGGCCTTCCTCGGACTCGCCGCCGCCCTGTGCTGCTACAAACGCCTCCTCAAACTGACCATGTAGGACACGGTCTTAGCCGTCCTGGCATTTCACTACTGGGGGCCGCTTGTTACTCTTTCCGGTCATGCGAGCCCTCTTCCCAGGATCCTTCGACCCGGTCACTCAAGGGCACCAGGACGTACTCCGGCGCGCTGCCCTCCTGTTCGACGAGGTCGTCGTGTGCGTGATGTTCAATTCGAACAAGAGTGGCCGCTTGCCCGTCACGGAACGGCTGGACCGGCTCCGCGCGGCAGCAACGGGCTTGAGCAACGTCACGGTCGACTCCCACACCGGTGGCCTGTTGGTCGACTACTGCCGCCGAGTCGGAATCGACGTCGTCATCCGCGGAGTCCGCGGCGTGACCGACCTGGACTACGAGATGCCGATGGCCCGCATGAACCACGAGCTGGCCGGAGTCGAAACGTTCTTCATCGCTGCGGACCCCGCCCTGGCCCACGTCTCCTCCACCCTCGTCACCGCGATGGCCGATGCCCCGGGCGCTGAAACGAGTGGCGCCCTGACCTACTGACCCCGGAGCGCTCCTGCCCGGAGATCCGCTTTAGGCGCGTGGCGTTCGCCAGCGCCGACCGCTACCGGCCGCACGGTCCGCGCTGGTCGTTGATCACCGACGAGGAGCTGCGGGACCTGGTCGGCGCAACCGTCGCCACGGACCGCGGCCCCGGCTACGTGCCGCGCCCCGCCGAACCGGAAGCGCGGCTGGTGTTCGCCGAGTTCGCGGTGGCCCGCGTCGCCCGGCCGCGCCCGTTCCGCGAGCCGGCATGCATGCCGGCCGGGGTGCCCGCGTGGCGGCGCTGGGCACGTCAGCTCCTGCCGCGCCACACGGCTCGTACCTGCTGCTGGTACCACGGCGGCGACTGGCACCGGGTCAACGCGATGGCGTTGCGGGTCCTTGAGCGGGCCCGCGCGCAGTGTGTGGAGCGTCTCGTCTCAGGCGGCGGTCCACTCGCGGAGCTGGCGGGCGATGCGGGCAACCCCCAGCGTCCCGTCAGCGATGTCGCGCACCAGCACGACGGCGGCCTTGGGCAGCCACCGCCCGTGCCGGTCGCACGCCCGCTGTCAGCGCGGCAGGCCGCATCGGCCCGCACGCCGCCGCCGTCCAGCCGGGCGGGGGAGTTGCGGCACGTCCACAGCCGCAGCACACGTGCGGCCGTCAGAGCGTAGCGGTCCGCGGCCCGGTTGATCAGTGACGCGGTCAGTTCACCGGCAGCGGCACCGTCCGTGATCGCCTCTGCTGCCACGGCTCATCCCGGTGCCTTCCTGCAATGCCTCCGGGACCGCCGCACGCTCAAGAGCCCCGACCCGCCCCGGGATGGAGCTGGGCCCTCATCATGGTGCGGCCCTCGCCTGGGCAGCCAGGGCAAACATCCGCACCGCCGGTGCTGACGCACCCCTGCAGCCCTGGAGGGTGCCCGCCTGCTCCTCATCACCGGCGCCGCTGACGCCCATCGCCCGTCGCGTTGTCTGTGCGGCTGAGGTGGTGGAGTCCTTCGACGGCGCGCAGGCGGGCCTGCAGAGTGGGGTCGGGCGCAGGGGTCATGGTCATCAGGAGTGCCTGGGCCGCGGGGTGATCAGGGGCGTAGAGGTCGTCCCCGCCGCCGTCTTCGCCGGGGATCGGGTTGGGCTGGATCTCGATCCGCCTGTCGCGGGTGGCTGCGAGGTGGTAGATGCCCCGGTAGTCGCTCTCGCGCTCGATGAAGACCAGGCCGAGGCGGTCACCGACGAGCCGGGCCAGCTCGTCGGTCGTATGAGTGCTGGTGCCGTACAGATGGTGGTCGGTCATGAAGAACAGACCCTAGCTCGGCAAGCGGCTGCGCTGATGCCTGCTCCGGAGGGTGAGGTGGCGTACGCGGGCGTCCTCGGTGCTGCCGGGGGTGGTGCAGTCGAAGCGGCCCTGGACATCGATCATGATGCCGCCGGTGGTGGCCGCGGTCTTCTTTGCCCTGGCCCTGAACTGCGGCTGCCGGCGGGCGCGGACCTCGCGTTCGAGCCGGTCGGCAAGTTCCGTGCGGGGGGTTTTGATCTGGTTCTTCACGGTTCTTCACGTACCGCTCGACGGTGCGCTGGTGCTGCCGGACAGTAGCCGATCTGCCCTTCCACCCCACCCTTCTCGTGGGCGCCCTCCATGCCCGGCCGGCAGTAGAAGCTCTCAATCCCGATCTTCCGTGGGTTCAGGAAAGGGGTCTGCACGACGGATGGCGCCGGATCGGTTCGCGGCCGCGGACCATCGACGAGTACTTCGCGGTCGAGCGGCCGCTGCTGATGCCGCTGCCGGCGGAGCCGTTCGAGACGGGCCGGCTCCTCACTCCGCGGGTCGACCGCTACAGCCAGATCGCGGTCCGCACGAACCGCTACTCGGTGCCGGTCCGGCTGATCGCAAAGCGCGTCCGGGTCGTGCTGCACACCTCTCACCTGGTGGTCCATGACCGGAACGTGGAAGTCGCCCGGCACGAGCAGCTGATCGCGAAGGGCGGCTGCCGCCTGGATCTAGACCACTACCTCGAGGCCCTCATCCGCAAGCCGGGCACTTTCCCCGGTGCTACCGCAACTTGAGTCCCGATGACGAGGAGGAGGCGAGCCCCTGGTCCGACGGCCCCTTGATCAACAACGCCAGCGGCCCGCTGTTCTAAGCGTTCCCGACGGCTGGGTGGATCCGCTCGATCACCAGTAGTCCGCATCACGATGGTCCGCCAACCGGTCAAGCGATCGCTCGGTCCGGCTTCGAATGCCTGGCCAATCGAAGTACCCGTGTCGGCGGCAAGTTCGATGGCATCGACGTCGTGTGTCGCATGATCGGACTCGCACCAGCAGGCCACACTCACCGCTGCACTGACACCCCCTCCTTGCCGCGGAGACGCCTGACTCTATGCCCGGGGCGTGCCGTCCCAGCGCCATGTGGTCAGGCGAGGGTGTCCGGGGAGTTCGGCACGTCCGGTGGCCCACAAGAGGGTGGGCCAGGGATCCGTGGACGACGGTACGCCCGGAAACAGCCGAGCGAGCACTCTCGAGCACAGATCGGCAGGCGGGCTCCACGCGAGATCCAGCCCTTGGGTCAGGTCGTGTGTGTGCACCAGGGTCTCCACGATCCCCATCGCGGCGAAGCCCTCGGGGTCAGAAACGCCGAAGACGTGGTGAGCGCGGGTCTGCGGAGGCGTCGTGCGCACCATGGCGACCAGCAGCGCGCCGCTTGCCTCCAGGACCTGCAGCAAGCCTGCGGGCCCCGCCTCACGGTTCGCGTGAACAGCGTTCGCCGGGCCGCCGGGCCGTCGGCTCTCCCATACGAACGGCACCTCGCCATCCAAGGGCGGCGCTTTGGGGCCCAGTTGCGTAGCGTAGGCGAAGAGGTCGTCGCTGAGGTGCTCGACGGTTTCCCAGCAGTCCCATTCCAGTGAACCGGCCCTGCCTTCCCAAGCAGCCGGTGGCGCCTTGCGAAGGACTGCTACGGCAAGCTGCACAGCAAGGTCAAGGTCATCCGCAGTAACGGGGAGCGGGGAGAGGCCAACATCGGCTGATCGGGACATGGCAGGACCGTACCGCGACCGGAAGGCGCCACTCCTTCTATTGATCACCGGGCCCAGCAACCCGGCAGGAGTCGATGCGGCAGCCGATCCCGACAACTTGGAATGGCCGCAGCAGGTTCGAGTCGGGGCAGTGGGCCTACAACCAAACAGCCACAGCGGCTGGCCCGAACTGTCGGCACACGTACCCTCACCTTCCGTACGCGCCGCACATGACCGGGGACGATGTGACACAGGCACAGACACAGACACAGGCCGCGCCTGCCTGGCGGCGTGGCAGGGGTCCCTTCGCGGTGTTGTGGTGCGGGGAGTCCGCCTCACCAACTCCCACGGCATCCGCCGGGGCCACCGCACCTACGACAGCCCCCTCGAACTCTTGATCTTGCCCCCGAAGGGCGTTCTGTTGAAGGCTGAGGCATGCAGAATCTGCCGACATTCGTTTTTGTTCATGGGGCCTTCGCAAATTCGTTCTCGTTCGCGCCGCTGCAGGCCGAGCTCGCCTTACTCGGGCACCGCTCGGCCGCGGTCGACCTTCCGGGGCACGGGTTCGAGGCGACCTTTCCCGCGGCCTACCAGGCTCCCCAGCTTCTCGACGCACTCGCCGCAGAACCGGGAAGCATCGAGGGGGTCACGCTCGCCGACAACGCCGCCCGCGTGATCGAAGTCCTCGAACGGGCCAAGAGGAACGGGCCCACCGTCCTCGTCGCCCACAGCAGGGGCGGCATCACGGCCACCGCCGCCGCCAACGCCCGGCCCGAGCTGATCGACCGGATCGTTTACGTCTCCGCCTGGTGCCCCGTCGATCTCGACGTGAGCGGCTACTACGCCCAGCCGGAGATGGCGGACGTCGACGCGGGAGCCTTCGCTTCCACGCTCGTCGGGAACCCGGCCGAACTCGGTCTGCTCCGGACCAACTTCCGCACCGCTGAGCCGGCGGCGCTCGCGGCGTTCAAGCGAGCGCTCGCCGCCGACCTGACCGATGACGAGTTCCGGACCTTCCTGAACACCTTCCAGCCCGATGAGAACCTCGACGCCGGTACGTCCGCCGACCGGGCACAGGCCACGACCTGGGGCCGGATTCCCAAGACCTATGTGCGCCTGGCCGCCGATGCCAGCGTTCCGCTCGCCGTGCAGGACCGCATGATTCGCGAAGCCAACGCGCTCACACCCGACAACCCCTTCGACGTCCGGACACTCGAGGGGAGTCACCTGCGCTGGCTCGTCCACCCGAAACCCGCCGCCGAGCTGCTCACAGACCTCCCAGCGCGCTGACACCCCAGGAGGCGCCGGGGGCATGCACGCCGTTGACGGTCAGCATTGCGCTGCCGTCACCGAGCCCGGTCCACCGCCCGGCGGAGCGGCAGCGGCACCTGTCCGCGCGGGGCCCGGTCAGGGGCCCCGCGTGGACCCGGACGCGGTCAGGGTGTCGGGCCCGCGCCGGGGGTGTCCGGGCCCGTGGGGCCCAGGGTGCCGTGACTGGTGCGGCCGGGTTCCAGCGGCGGCGCCAGGACCGAGCCGTGGGTACGGCACTCCGGGCGCCGGCAGTCCGGGGCGGGGCGGCGCACCGTCGTGAAGGCGAGCACCGCGCCGACCACCAGCACGCCCGCGCAGAGCGGCATCGCCCGCCGGAACGCGGCGTCGAAGGCGTCCGCCGAGCGGTACGCCTCCGAGCCCATCCCGGTGAGCACGGGCAGCGCGGCCACGGCGATGAGACCGGCGGCGCGGGCCGCCGCGTTGTTGATGCCACTCGCCAGCCCGGCCCGCCCGGTGTCCACCGAGGCCAGCACGGTCGCGGTCAGCGGCGCGACCAGGGTGACCATGCCGAGGCCCATCACCACCAGCGCGGGCAGCACGTCCGCGACGTACGAGGCGTCCTTGCCGACGCGCAGCATCAGCAGCATGGCGGTCGCGCACAGCAGGGGGCCGACCGTGAGCGGGATGCGCGGTCCGATCCGCTGGGCGAGTTCGCCGGAGCGGGCGGAGAACAGCAGCATCAGGGCCGTGGTCGGCAGCAGGGCCGTACCGGCTTGGAGCGCAGAGTAGCCCGCCACCACCTGGAGCTGGAGCGCGGTCAGGAAGAAGAAGCCGCCGAAAGCCGCGTAGACGCACAGCGTCACCAGGTTCACAGCCGTGAACTGGCGCGACGCGAAGATGTCCGGTGGCATCATCGGATCGGGCCGCCGGCGCTCGACCCGCACGAAGGCCACGCCCGCCGCCACACCCGCGACCGCCGTCACCGGCACGGAGCTGCTCCGGGCCCCGATCAGGGCGTACGTCACCAGCGCGAGGGCCGCCGCGCCGAGGACGGCCCCGAGGACGTCGAAGCGGCGCCGCGGCGCGGCTCGCCCGCTGTCGGCGTTGCTCGCGTCGAAGGGGCCGGAGGACTCCGGGACGTGCCGCAGGGCGACGGGCACGCAGACCAGCGCGGCGGGGATGTTCAGCAGGAAGACCCAGCGCCAGCCCGGCCCGTCCACCAGCCAGCCGCCGAGGAACGGTCCGACGGCGGCCCCGACGCCCCCGAAGCCCGACCACAGGCCGACGGCCCGGGCCCGGTCGGCGGGGTGGAAGGAGGCCTGGATGATCGCCAGGGAACCGGGGGTGAGCAGCGCCCCGCCGACGCCCTGGAGCACGCGGGCCGCGATGAGGATGCCGACGTTCGGCGCGAGCCCGCACATCAGCGACGCGGCGGCGAACCAGACCACGCCGACGACGAAGATCCTCCGGCGTCCGAAGCGGTCGCCGAGCGAGCCGCCGAGCAGGATCAGCCCGGCCAGCGAGAGCATGTAGCCGTTGACGGTCCACTGGAGCGCGGCGAGGCTCGCGTCCAGGTGACGGCCGATGGTCGGCAGGGCGACGTTGACGACCGTCGAGTCCAGCAGGGCCATGCTGGACCCGAGGACGGTCGTCAGCAGGACCCACTTCCCCGCGGGGGAGGCGACCCGTAGGGCAGGCCCGACGGCGGTGTCGGGTCCGTCGTCCGATACGTCCCGCTCGGGCACAGCCATACGTCGGAGCATACGGATGGGTCCGGCACCGCGTCGAGTGGGAGGTGACCTGGGACGTCGGTCGCCCAAGCGATCTCGATCTGAAGATCGACGAACTGGCTCGGTGGCCTGACTGGGGCCGGGCACCGGTCCGGCGCGAGACTCTCCCCGGATCAGTACGCGCGACTACGCCTACTGGGCTTGGCGGTGCACTACGGCGAGTTCCTCATGTCAGAAGTGGAGTACCTGGTCGAGCAGCCATAGCGGCACGGACGGCGTTCGTCCCCAGGACCGTCGCTGAGGACGAACGCCGTCCGGTTCTCCGAGCCGTGCGCGAGGCCCCCCTGACGTACCCCATCCCGCCGCCCCGTTCGGAGTCCGTTCACGATGAACTGTGATTTCACCGGTCTCCCCGATGCCCCGGAGCGTCCACCGGCACTGGCCGGAGCCGAATCCCTACGTCGACCTCACCCGCGCTGCGCGACAAGACGCCCCTGGCGCTCACCGCCGAGGAGGTGGAGAAGCTGCGCGGTCTCGGCGACGTCATCGACCTGGACGAGGTGCGGAACATCTACCTCCCGCTCTCCCGGCTCCTCAACCTCTACGTCGGCGCCACGGACGGCCTGAGAGGGGCCTTGAACACGTTCCTCGGGGAGAAGGGCTCCCAGTCCGGGGCGCCGTTCGTGACAGGCGTCGCCGGTTCGGTGGCCGTGGGCAAGTCCACCGTCGCCCGGCTGCTCCCGGCCCTGCTCTACCGCTGCCCCGTTGACCCCGACCGGCAGACTGCGGCTGGCCCGATGTGTCGTGGACGACGACTGGCCGCTGCGGCGAGCTGCGGAGCGTTCTCAAGTCAGCCACACACCGCCGCACGCTGGGCCGGCCGCTACCGGCTGCATGGTGAGGTCGGGACGGGGACCACTCCAGCAGGGCCTGGCACCGGTTGACGGCCCCGCTGATCCCTACCGCGGACGGCGGGAGCGGGGCGGGGATCCGGACCGCATGGCCACGGTCGGGGCGGCTGCGGTCTTCATGGAAAGAGGGAGGACATACGTGGGGGGTGGCCGATTACCGGCCACTCCCCACGTACTGCTGTTTGTCTGTCAGTGCCCGCTATAGGGGGGAGCTGGCCGCAGCGGGGATCAGCGCTGATGGCTGACGGCCCGCGCGGGGCCGTCATGCCGTACGGCGGGGCTCAGAAGTCGTCCGCGCCGTTGCGCAGTTCTGGGGTCCAGTAGCCGGTGAGGGCCTTCGCCGGGTCGACGGCGATGCCGCCGCTGCCGGGCGCGGTGACGGCGATGACCGTGGAGTCACCCTCCAGGGTGACGGAGAACGCCGTCACCGGCTCCGCGTCCTCGTCGACACCGCCGTCCGACAGCTTCACCAGGGCGTAGGCCGGGGCGCCCGGCGTGAGCACGACCGGCGTGGCCGGCTTGCTCTTGGCCACGGCCGGCACGTCCTGCTTGTGGCTCTCCAGGAACTGCACGTGCGGGAAGCCCGCCAGCCGGCAGGAGCGGCGGGAGGTGTTCTTCGCGGTGAGGACGAGGTGGGTGTAGGGCGGGCCGTCCTGCCGGGCGGCGGTGACGGCGGTGTCCCGTGCCGTGCAGACCGGGGTGGACGCGGAGGCTTGCTCGCCGGACGAGCCGGTCGCCCCCGCGGAGCCGCCGGCGCCGGTGGAGCCCGTCGAACCGGTGGAACCGGCCGAGTCCGCCGAACCCGGCGAGCCGGAGGCGCTGTTGTCCTTGCCGTTCCCCGCCGCCGTCGCCGAGGAGGTCGCCGAAGCGGCGGCCGAGGAGGTCGTCGCGGACGCCGACGTACCGTCCGTGTCGCCCTGGCAGGCGGTGAGGGACAGGGTGAGAACCGTGCCCGCGACGGCGAGCAGCGTGGAACGGTGCCGCAAGGAGTTGATGGTGTTCATGGAGAGTCCCCCCGTGAGTGGTGCGGAGCCGTCACCCGGCGCCGCCGGTCGAAAAAGAGTCCTGGTCATGTGCCGCGGTTGTGAGTTGCCCCGGCCCGGCCGGTGGCCGGACAGCAGGGTGTGCCCGGGGCGTCCGCGTCTGCCGTCAGTCGATCACTTCCGGTCTGCGTCGCCCAGGCGGTTTCCCCGGCAGAACCAAGATCGGCCATACTTCTGCCGGAGCTCGCATCCGGACGAGCCGGATGATCGGGGGCATCGACGGTGCGGCAGGGCACGTCCTCCACAGGGGACTTCGGGCAACGACTGCGCGGCCTGCGGGCCCGTGCCGGGCTCAGCCAGGAGGCGCTGTCCCATACGGCCGGGGTGAGTGTCAGGGCGCTGGCGGACATGGAACGCGGGCGTACCCGGGGGCCGCAGCGCCGTACCGTCCAGGCTCTGTCCGAGGCACTGGGGCTGGACGACGACGAGGCCGCGGCCCTGGAGGGGGCCGCTGCCCTCGGCCGTCCGCGGCCCGGGACGGCCACCGGCCCGGCTGCCGCCGGCACCCTGGCCCTGCCGCGTGACATCGAGGACTTCACCGCCCGCGGGCCGGCCCTGGCCCGGTTGGTGGACCTGGCGCGGGACGCAGAGCGGGGCAAGCCGATGGTCACCGTGGTCACCGGGCAGCCCGGGCTGGGCAAGACCGCGTTCGCGGTGCACGCCGCGCACCGTCTCGCCCCGCACTTCCCGGACGGGCAGTTCGCCCTGCAACTGCACGGCATGGATCCCGAGCCGACCACTCCCAGGGAGGCGCTGGCCCGACTGCTGGGCGCGGTGGGCGTCGCGGAGGCGGCGATACCTGCCGGCACCGACGACCGTGCCGGTCTGTGGCGCTCCCTGTCCGGCGGGCGACGGCTGCTCCTGCTGCTGGACAACGCCGCAGACGAGTCCCAGGTCATCCCGCTGCTGCCCGGCACCGGCGCGTCACTGACCATGGTCACCAGCCGCCATGCCCTGGCGGGCCTGGAATCCGTCCACCGCGCCGATCTGGCCCTGCTGCGGCGCGAGGAGGCGGTGGAACTCCTGACCCGCATCATCGGCCCGGAACGGGTGCAGGCGGAGGCACAGGCCGCACGCGACCTCTCCGACCTGTGCGGGCACCTGCCGCTGGCCGTCCGGATCGCCGGCCAGCGGCTCCTGAGCCGGCCGCACGAACGGCTGGGCAAGCTCGTTGCCCGCCTCACCGCCGAGGGCCGGCGGCTGGACGGCCTTCAGGCCGGAAGCCTGCGGGTGCGCGCGGCCTTCGCACTGTCGTACCGGCAACTGCGCCCGCAGGCACGGATTTTCCTGCGTCGCGCCGCGCTGGCCGCCGGAGCGGACTTCAGCCCCGAGACCGGCGCGCTCCTGGCCGGTCTGTCCTGCGACGAGGCTCTCGCTTGTGCGGAGGAGCTGACCGACGCCGGACTACTTCACAGCGAGCCCGCCACGGAGCGCTACCGCTTCCACGACCTCCTCAAGCTGTACGCGGCCGAGCAGGTCACGGCCGAGGACGGCCCCGAGGCCCGCGACGCCGCCCTGGACCGGGCCGCGGACTGGATGCTGCGCCGGGCCACCGCCGCCGCCCTGCACTTCGACGTCCACCGTGACGGGACCGCGCCGCACGGCGACCCGGACCCGGAGGGAGCGCCCGCCGGTCAGGAAGAGGCGCGGGCGTGGCTGGAGGCTGAGCAGGCCCAATGGCTGGCCGCACTGCGCCGGGCCCATGACGCCGGCCGGCACCGGCAGGTCCTGGACACGGCGGAGGCCATGCACTGGTTCTCCGACCGCAACCAGCACTGGGAGCAGTGGGTGGAGGTGTTCCAGCGCTCCGCCGACTCCGCCCGCGCCCTGGGCAGCAGACGGGAGGAGGCGGTCCACCTCAACTGTCTCGCCTGGGCCTACAACCTATGCGTCCACGACCCTCATAGTGCCCTGGAGAGCGCCGAAGCCGCGCTCGTGGCGGCCCGCGAGTGCGGGGACGGGCTCCAGGAGGGCTGGGCACTCGGCTACAGCGCCGGCGCGCTCCACCGGCTGGGGCGGATGCAGGAAGCCCACGCGCGCCTGCACGAGGCGGCCCGGCGCCTCGCCCAGCAGGACACCCCGCAGTCCCGGCTGGCCGAGCTGACGGTACTCAACTCCCTCGGTACCCTGCTGCGGCAGGCCGGCCGGGCGGCAGAAGCCCTGGACATCCACCGCCGCAGCGAGCGGATCTGCCGCGTGGGGGTACCAGGCCGGACGCAGGAGTTGATCGCGTTGTACCACGCGGTCGCCCAGCAGCAGATCGGCAACGACCTGGCGGCCCTGGAACGGTGGCACGAGGCCGAACCGCCTCTGCGGCAGGCCCTGGCCGCCTTCGAGGACGCGCAGATGCCGGCCTGGGCGGAGGCGGCGCGGCTCGACCTGGGCCAGGTGCTCACCGCTACGGGCCACCGGGAGGCCCGGCAGACACTGCTCGACGCCCATCACGCCCTGACCGCGTTGAGGAGCCCCCGCCAGGCCGAGGCCGCCGCAGCCCTCGCCTCGCTCGACAAAGCCACCGCCGCCACCTGACCCCAGCCCTCGACGAGCGCGCACGCATCCGCGCCGCCATGGACCGCATCCTCGCCGGCAACCCCCAGCACTCCGACGGCGCGCTCACGATCGTCGCCGTGGCCCAAGATGCCCAGGTGCCACGCAACGCACTCACCCAGCGCCATCCCGACCTCAAGAACGACTTCTACGCCAGGGTCAAGGAGCGAGGTCAGCCCACAGACTCGGGACGACGGCTGCGCAAGAAGATCACTAAGACGGTGTCCTGCATGGTCAGTTGGTCCGGATCGCCCGCAAGGGCATCGAGTCCAGCGAACGTCTCGGCCGGCGCAGGTGGGTCATCGAACGCACCATGTCCTGGCTGACCGGCTACCGCAGACTCAACCACCGCTACGAACGACACAGGGCAACTACCTGGCCTTTCTCGGGCTCGCCGCCGCCATCTGCTGCTACAAACGCTTCCGCAACCTCACCATGTAGGACACGGTCCAAGAAGCAGTAGGCCGTCGGGCACCGCTGCGGGCATGTCCGCCGTTCCGCGCCCCGGGCGGGCCGTCGGGCCCGCCCGGGGCGCGGGGGGCGCGCTTCAGCAGTAGAGGTTGGCGCCCGCGGAGGTGCCCAGGATCTGCACGAACCGCTGGTAGGCGTCCACGCGGCTCTGCACCTGCGCGGGATTCTTGCCGTCGCACTCCAGGGAGCCGTTGATGCTGCGGATGGTCTGGCCGAATCCGGCACCGTTGACCATCGCGTTGTGCGGAGTCATCGAGCCCGGTCCGGTCTGGGTGTTCCAGTACCAGAGCCCCGTCTTCCAGGCGACCGAAGCGTCGGTCTGCACCAGGTTCGGGTTGTGGAGCAGGTCGATGCCGAGTGCGTCGCCCGCGGCCTTGTAGTTGAAGTTCCAGCTGAGCTGGATGGGCCCGCGGCCGTAGTAGGCGGACTGGCCGGCCGGGCAGCCGTACGGCTGGCTCCAGTCGCAGTAGTGTGGGTAGTTGGCGGTATTCTGCTCCACCACGTAGACCAAGCCGCCGGTCTCGTGACTGACGTTGGCGAGGAAGGCCGCAGCCTCTTGCTTCTTGGTGGTGTCGCTGCCGGTGTTCGCGAAGCCTGGGTAGGCGCTGAGCGCGGCCTTGAGACCGCTGTAGGTGTAGAAGGGGTTCCGGTTGGGGAACATCTGGTTGAACTGCGCCTCGCTCACGACGAAGCTGCCGGAGGGGTTGGTCGGGCCGGCGTCGCAGGCGTACGGGTCCCAGTACCAGGTGCTAATGGTGGGGTCGTAACCCGGATTGTCGTGTTCGGCGATGTACGTCTTGCCGTCGGTGTAGCGGACGATGTCGCCGGTGACGTAAGCCTTGCCGGCCGTCCAGCTCGGGTAGCTGGAGCAGGACGCGGCAGAGGCGCCGGTGGCCGGCAGCAGCGCCGGAGCGGTGGCTCCGATCACGATCGCGGCCATGAGTGCGGACAGGCGGCGCTTCGACATTGAGCAACTCCTTTGCCAGGCCAGGCTGCACCGGGGGCGAGGCAGTGCCTTGCGCACGCTGTCCCAGGGGGCGGCCATGCCGTCCGGGCGCCTTGGGCGGGGTGTGGGAGCCATGTTCGACGACTTGGTGTGTACCAGTCAAGGTATAGACCAATACTGCTGACAACGTTGGCGGGGAAGCGATCGCGATGCCCGCCCTGGCGGACCGGCGCAGCCACCGGCTCCGCCGGGGCAGCCGAGGCGGCAGGCCAACGACGTTCGACCGCGAGACCTACAAGCAGCGCAACACCGTCGAGCGGTGCGTCAACCGCCTCGAGCAGCGGCGAGGTATCGCCACCCGCTAACGCAAAGGCCGCCGCCATATACCTGGCCGGACCCCACATCGCGGGCCATCTTCCTTTGTCCGCCCGCTGGTCCAAATCGAAGGACCCTACGCCTTCTTCACCCGCTGGGCGGGATGCGGGGGTGGTGGGCCGAGCTGCACGACCCGGCTGCGCGAGGCCGTCTGCGGAGCTGAGCCGACCGCGGCGGTCGTGGACTCGCAGCCGGTGAAGGGGACGCCACCGTGACCCACGCCTTGCGGGGTTTCGAGGTCGGCAAGAAGATCAACCGGTCAGTGTGGGGTACTGGCGAATATGTCGAGCAGCCCCTGTGGGGCATCCGCGCGGAACAGCAAGGACTGGTTGACAGCGGACCGCGTTGCGGAGGCCTGGGCGCGTGGGAACATTTTCGCCTCGTAGGCGGCCAGGGCGGCCTCGGTGTCCCCGGGGTGCGCGGCCACAGCCAGGCCCAGTTCGGCGCCATCGAGCAGCGCCAGGTTGGCGCCCTCGCCCGCGAACGGGGACATCAGATGGGCGGCGTCGCCGAGGAGCGTGACGCCGGGGATGCGGCCCCATCGGTGACCGGGCGGCAGGGCGTGGATCAGGCGGGGTACAAGTGCCCCGTCCGCATCGGCGATCAACGCCCGTAGGCTCTCGGCCCAGCCGTCAAACTCCTTCAGTACGACCGTCTTCGCCGCTTCGGTGTTGGTGAAGTCGATGCCGTCCAGCCAGTCCTCCGGTGCCTCGACAGCCGCGTAGATGTGCAGGCTGCCGTCGGTCTCGCGGTGCGCGAGGAAGCCATGGCCCGCGCCGAGCGCGAACAGCATGCCGCCGCCGACCACCTCCGCGCTCGTCGGGTGCCGCAGATCCGCTTCCAGCAAGTCCGCTTCGACGAACGACACACCCGTGTAAGCCGGCCGGGCGGAGGAGAGGAGCGACCGGACGCGTGACCAGGCGCCGTCCGCGCCGACCAGGAGGTCCGTGGTGAACGCAGTGCCGTCCGCGAGCGTCACCCGGTGCCGGCCGCCGCCCAGCGGTTGGGCGTCCGTGACCTTGGCGCCCCAGCGAACCCTCCCCGCAGGCAGTGAGTCCAGCAGCAGATCGCGCAGCTCGCCCCGGTCTATCTCGGGCCGCCCGTGAGTGCCGTCGTCGGCCGCCGCGAACCGGACGATGCCGTCCTGGTCGAGGACCCGTACCGCCTGTCCGCCGGCGTGAACGCGCGTCAGGAACTCCTCGTACAGACCGGCGGCCCGCAACGCCTCCTGGCCAGAGTCGTCGTGGATGTCGAGCATGCCGCCCTGTGTCCGGGCCTCCGGCGAGACGTCCAAGTCGAACAGTGCGGCCTCGATGCCGTGCACGTGCAGTACACGGGCGAGGGTGAGTCCGCCAAGGCCGGCACCGACGACGGCGACGGGGTGGTGAGGAAGGGAGACGGTGGTCATAGGGCCTCCTGGCCTTCGGTCGGCACGGCGGTCCGCTCGATGCCGTTGATCAGGGTCTGGAAGGCCCACGACAGACGGGCCTCGGGGGTGCCGGAGAGCAGCGCGCCGGGGTCGGCGGCGATGTGCGGGTGGGTGGTGGCGGGCGCGTCGCGCAGAGCCTGGGCCAGCACCTGCCAGTCGCCCAGGGGCTCCTCGCCGGCGTGCTCGGCAGCGGTTGCCGTGGCGTGTTGCAGCAGCAGATCCACGCCCCACGCCGCCTGGGCACGCGGCACGCCGCCCGCCTCGAGCAGCTCGAGCAGAATCTCGATGAGACGCAGATAGTTCGGTCCGCTGGGCCGCGCGATCAACGCTGAGCGGGCCAGGGACGGGTGTTCCAGCAACATCCTGGTGTAGGCGGTGAGCACCCTCTCCAGCCGCTTCCGCCAGCCGTCTTCGGCCGGTGTGAGGCCGACCGTGCCGAGGAGTTCGTCCAGGACAGCCGCATGCAGCTCGTTGGTGTCGCGGACGTACACGTACAGCGAGGCGGGGCCGGTGTCGAGTTCCTGCGCGAGCCGCCGCATCGTCACCTTGCGCAGCCCCTCCGCGCGCAAGATCGCGACGGCGGTGGCGACGATGCCCTCTCTGGTCAGGGGCGGCTTGGCGGGGCGTTCGCGGCGGGAGCGTGATGTGGGGGGCATGCCACCACTCTAGACGAACATGTTCGTTACGAACAAGTTCGTTAGCCCGTACTCGGGCTGCACGGCTCGGCCTCGGCCGGGCGGGCAATCTCCCTGGGGTCCACCGCCGCCACGTAGGACCAGCCGCGTTCCGCCAGCGCGAGCCGGAAGGAGACGCTGCGGCCGTGACCGGCATCGGCCACGATCACCGGCACTGTCAGCCCCTGGCCGGCCAGCCGGTCGAGCAGCCCCAGCGCCAAGCGGGTCTTGGACACATGCCGGACCTCCTCGGGAACCTTGGCCCGCTGCCGTCGCCGGTCATCGTCCGCCCACTCCTGGGGCAGGACCGACTCGCACTCCGACGGGCACGAGGCGGTGTCGGTGGCCGCGTGCACGCTGACCGCGACTTGGCAGTTCGCCCGCTTGCCCAACGCCCCGCAGTACTGCCGGGCCACCCCGACCGAAGCCGTGCCGCACTTGGGAAACGACACGTCATCGACCACCCACACCTCAGGGCTGATCGCCTCGCACAGTCTCCGGGCGATCCGCCGCCGCACCGGCAGCGGATCCCACGGCGACTGGTTCACGAACTGCTACAGGGCCTGCATGTTCCCGTCCGGCAGCCGCTCGGCCATCGGCTGGATCGACTTCCGACCGCCGTCCAGCATCAGACCCCGCAAGTAACATGCGCCCCACCGCCGCTGATCCCGCCGCGGCAGCGAGGCGGACACGTCGGCAACGAACTCCGCTGACTCACCCCGGAGTCGTTCCACCTTCCCCAGCCTCGTACCGGAGAAGATGCCCGCAACCAGCCGAGATCACCCGACATAACGAAGGACTACTAGGGCGTGTATCGAAACTGGAACCCTGCAAGGTTGAGAGCATGGTCGGTGACTAGAGTCTCCTGCATGGCAGCACCAGTGCTTCAAGCAGTTGAGGCGGACGGGACGACTTGGGACAACCCGTCTGAGGGACAGCTATACGACCTGCTGGCCGACATGAGCCTTTCATGGCGGTTTGTCATCGTGAGGCGGCTCGATTTGGAACCCGCCGACCAGCACTACATGCAGGTGTATCTCAACGACGACCTGAGCTATCAGGTGGAATACCGTGAGGGAGGGGCCGACAAGCACTTCCAGACATGGGTTCCCCGCGAGCACGAGGTCTTCGCAGTGGAACCTGTGGCTGAGGTGCTTCAGAACTGGGCCTTCGGGAGGGTCGGTTGGCGTGAGGCTTTTCCTTGGGTCCCGTGGTCACCCGCAGAGTCATGCGCCCGCCATCACCCCCTCACAGCCACTCGTTGATGGCTGCGACCAGAACGGTTGCTTCGTAGCGGACGGCGAGTTTGTCATACCGCGTGGCCACGGCTCGGTGCCTTTTGAGACGGTTGATGCCGCACTCGACCGCGTGCCTGCCCTTGTAGTCTTCAGGGTCGAACTTCGGTGGCCGGCCGCCTCGAGGGCCGCGCTTTTTGCGATTGCGGGCCTGGTCGGCCTTGTCCGGGATGGTGCAGCGGATACCGCGTCGTCGCAGGTAGGCTCGGTTCTTGCGTGAGGCGTACGCCTTGTCGGCCCGCACGCGCCGGGGTCGGGTGCGGGGCCTGCCGGCCCCCAATTGCGGCACTCGGACGCGGTCGAGGGCGACCTCGAACTGCGGGGAATCCCCGCGCTGGCCTGCGGTGATTACGATCGACATGGGCTTTTGGCCCTGCTCGACGGCAAGGTGCAGTTTGGTGGTCAACCCGCCGCGGGAGCGTCCGAGCCCGTGGTCGTCCGGCTCGGCGAAGATCCCGCCGGGTGGTTCCTTTTGGAGGTCCCCTTTTTCCGTGCCCCTGCGGCGTGCTGGTGGGCCCGGCAGACGGTGGAGTCGGCGTTCAGGTCCCAGGTGATCAGGTCCTTCGCGTCCGCTCGGGTCTGGAGCTGGGTGAGGATCCGCTGCCAGGTGCCGTCGCGTTGCCAGCGGCGGAACAGGTCGTACACCCGGCCCCACGGGCCGTACTGCCCGGGCACGTCTCGCCAGGGGATGCCGGTGCGGACCCGGAACCGTATGCCGTCGATCAGCTGCCGCCGGGTCCATATCGCCGGCCGACCGGCCTTCTTGCGCACCGGCAGCAGCGGCTCCAGCGCAGCCCACTGCTCGTCCGTCAGGTCTCCACGCGCCACGAACCAAAATCATTACACATCAAGATCCACTTTCGAAACAGGCCCTAGCCCGGCGTCAGCGGAACCGCCCCCCGGGTTCACGCTCCCCGCGCTCAGGGGCGGGGAACGTTGCGCAGGTTGGCCCGGGCCAGGTGGAGCATGCGGCCGACGCCCCCGCTCAGGACCGTACGGCTCGCGGACAGCGCGAAGCCACTGAGCTGCTCGGTGGTGATCTTCGGGGGAACGGCCAGCGCCGCGGGGTCGGTGACCACGTCGACCAGCGCGGGGCCGTCATGGGCGAAGGCCTCGCGCAGCGCGCCCCGCACATCGGCGGGCTTCTCCACCCGGATACCGAGCGCACCGGCGGCCGTGGCGATGGCGGCGTAGTCGGTGTGCGGGTAGGTGGTGCCGTGCGGGGGCAGGCCGTCGACCATCATCTCCAGGTCGACCATGCCGAGGGAGGAGTTGTCGAAGACGACCACCTTCACCGGCAGGCCGTACTGGACGAGGGTCAGGAAGTCGCCCATCAGCATGGAGAAGCCGCCGTCGCCCGAGAGGGAGACGACCTGCCGGCCGCGGTCCAGGAACTGCGCGCCGATGGCCTGGGGCAGGGCGTTGGCCATCGAGCCGTGCACGAAGGACCCCAGGATGCGGCGGCGGCCGTTGGGTGTGAGGTAACGCGCCGCCCACACACAGCACATGCCGGTGTCGACCGTGAACACCGCGTTGTCGGCAGCCTCTTCGTCCAGCACCGAGGCCACGTACTCGGGGTGGATCGGGGTGTGCTCGCCGACGTTGCGGGTGTAGGCGCTCACGGCGCCTTCGAGGGCGTGCGTGTGCCGCTCCAGCATGCGGTCGAGGAAGCGACGGGAGGTCTTCTCCCGCACCGCTGGCGTCAGGCACCGCAGTGTCTCGCGGACGTCGCCCCATACGGCCAGGTCGAGACCGGTGCGCCGACCGAGCCGCTCGGGCTGCACGTCGACCTGTACGGTCCGCACATTGCGGGGCAGGAAGTCGGTGTACGGGAAGTCGGTGCCGAGCAGCAGCAGCAGATCGCACTCGTGCATGGCCTCGTACGCGGATCCGTAGCCGAGCAGCCCGGACATGCCGACGTCGTACGGGTTGTCGTACTGGATGTGCTCCTTGCCGCGCAAGGCGTGGCCGACCGGTGCCTTGACCTTCTCGGCGAAGGCCATGACCTCCGCGTGGGCGCCCTCGACTCCCCGGCCGCAGAACACCATGACACGCTCGGCGGCGTCCACGAGGCCGGTGAGCCGGGCCAGCTCCTGGTCACCCGGGCGGATGGCGGGCAGTTCGAGGGGCATGGCGAGTCGGGGTGCCGCGTCCGGGGAATCCTCCGCGGCGGTGTCACCGGACAGGGCCACCACGGAGACGCCGCGCCGCCCGACGGCGTGCTGGATCGCCGTCCGCACCACGCGCGGCATCTGGCGAGGCGAGGAGATCAGCTCCGAGTAGTGGCTGCACTCGGCGAACAGCCGGTCCGGGTGGGTCTCCTGGAAGTAGCCGGTGCCGATCTCGCCGCTCGGTATGTGCGCGGCCAGCGCGAGGACGGGCGCCATCGAACGGTGGGCGTCGTACAGGCCGTTGATCAGGTGCAGGTTGCCGGGACCGCAGGAGCCCGCGCAGGCGGCGAGCCGGCCGGTGAGCTGCGCCTCGGCGCCGGCGGCGAACGCCGCGACTTCCTCGTGGCGGACCTGGATCCACTCGACGTCGCGGTGCCGTCTGACCGCGTCAACGACGGGGTTCAGGCTGTCCCCGACGACACCGTACATACGGCGGACGCCGGCGGACGCCATCAGGTCGACGTACTGTTCGGCGACGGTCTGCTTGGCCATGACACTCCTGGGTTTCCGGCAGGGCGGCGGACGCCGCCGTATCAGGGCACGGCGGCCGCGCCCACACCGCGATCACGTTAGTGAGCCGGGAGAAACGGACTTGCCCGTCAGCGCACGGGATCCGTCCCGGCACCGCACCGGTCCCCGGCCGCCGTCAGCCCCGCGTTCCGCGCCGCGTGGACGGGGCCGTCCAGGACCGAGAGTGAACGGCCGCTGCGCACCGCCATCAGCTCCGCCGCCAAGGACACGGCGGTCTCCTGCGGTGTCGTCGCGCCGCGATCCAGCCCCGGTGGTGTGCGCAGCGCCGCCAGGGCGTCGGGGGAGACGTCCGCCTCGGGGAGGTCGCGGATCCTGCGCGTCTGGGTGCGCCGGGAGCCGAGCGCGCCCACGTAGGCGAGCGGGCGAACCGGTGCCGGCCTGGACCGCCCCACCGCCGAGGCGCTCCTCACCGCGCTGCCCCGCGCGCTGCCGCGCACCGCGCTGGTGACCGCCCTCCAGGAGCAGGACCTCGCCCTGCTGGACGGCACACCCGTGAGAGTCGTACGGCTCGGGACGGCTCCCGGCCGGACGGGCGCGCCGCTCGGTACGGCAGGGCCGGGTCACCGGGCGGGAGGACGCCGGCGCCGCGCACGCGGTAACGGGTGACCGCACAGGGGCGCCGGGGCAGTGGCAGGAGTCCACTGCCCCGGCGCGGCCCCGTTCGAGGGGACCGGGCGACTCGCTACGCGCGCCGCAGCAGGTACTTGTGCCGGCCGGAGAGCACCAGCTCCCCGCGCTGGTTGTGGATGGTGGCCTCGGTGACCACGATCCCGTTCTCGCCCTGCGGCTCCAGAGCGGTGATGGTGAGCTGCGGGTAGAGGGTGTCGCCGGAGTGCACCTCGGCCAGGAAGGTGCAGGACAGCTCGACGAAGCTGATGAAGACCTCGCCGATGAAGTGCGGAAACAGGGTGGCTCCCGGCGCGGTGAAGGCCAGCACCTGGAGGCCGTGCACGACCGGCGCGGAGTGGCCGCGCTTGCGTGCCCACTCGGCGTCGTAGTGCACGGGGTGGTTGTCCGCGGACACCGTCTGGAAGGCCGCGGCGTGGGCGTCCGTCAGGGTACGGCTGGGCGCCCGGAAGACATCGCCGACGCGCAGGTCCTCGAAGGTCTTCGCGGGAACGACCAGGAACGCGTCGGGGTCGAAGGCGGCCGGGTCGGCCGGTGTCGGTTCGGTGTCGGGCTGGGGCATCAGACTGTCCTCTCTCAGGGGTGGTGCGGTGGTGTCTGCCGGGTGGGCGGCACGGCCGTCCTAGGTGCCCGGGGTGAACCGGGCGGCCAGGAGGTTGGGGTCGTTGCCGGTGAAGTAGGCGCCGCTGGCGATGTAGGCGGTGTTGCCGCGTACGGCGAGCGAGGTCGGGTTCTCCAGGCCGTCGGCGCCGGTCAGTACGACGGTGTGGCTGCCGTCCGGCCGGACCAGGGCGACCTGGTTGTCCGCGTTGACCGCGGCCAGCAAGGTGTCGCCGCGGCCGGTGAACGCGAAGTCGTCGATGTTCTTCAGGCCCGTGGCCCGGACCTGGACGGGACCGGCGGTGCCGCGCGGGGTGAGCGGGACGCGCAGCACGGTGCCCTTGTCCAGGTTGGAGACCCATACCGCGTCGTCGTGGACCTTGATTCCGTTGGCTCCGAGGAATCCGGCGGCGGCCAGTTCCGGTGCGGTGGCCCAACGGGTGGGCGTGCCTCCGCCGGCCGGCACCCGCCAGACCGTGCCGAGGACCGAGTCGGCGATGTAGAGGTGGCGTTGGGCGCGGTCGAACGCCAGGCCGTTGGGCAGGCCGTCGGCGGGGAGCGCCGCGATGCGCTGCGGGGCGCTGCCGGGCCGCAGGCGCCACAGGCCGGTCAGGTCGCTGCTGCCGGTGGCGTAGAGGAAGTACAGGGTTCCGTCATGGGCCCGGACGACCCCACCGAGGAACGGTGACGACAGGGCGGGGGTGGCGGAACCGGCCGGGGGCTCGGGCAAGGTGGCGAGAACACGCACCTGGCCGTCTCGGCCGACGCGGGCCACCTGACGGCTGTAGGCGAAGGTGACGACGGCACTCCCGCCGGGCTCCAGGGCGATGTTCTCCGGCCGCTGGCCGCCGGCTATGTCCAGATGCGCGACGAAGCGGACGTCCGCTTTCGGAGCCGCCGCCGTGGCCGTGCGGGCGGCGGTGGCCGGGGCCGCGGGCTCGGCGGCGGTGACGGCGAGGGCCGCCGCCACGGCCGAGGCCAGCAGGACGGCCCGGGCACGGGTCAGTGGCTTGGGCATGAGGACTCGCTCTTTCCTTCTCGGGGTGATGGGGCGGCCGTCGTTCGGCCGCCGCGCACGGCGGCTGCCGTGGGGTCGGTAACCGCTGGGGGGGTGGGCTGGGGGAAGGGCCGGTGGGCGAGGGCCGGGGGTCAGCCGACGAACCGCTGGCGGAGTTCGCCGATGCCCTCGATGGAGCTCACGAGTTCGTCGCCGGGGGCCAGCCAGCGCTGCGGCGTGCGGCCGAGGCCGACACCGGCCGGCGTGCCGGTGAAGATCAGGTCCCCGGGGAACAGCGGGAGCACGCCGGACAGCTTCGCGATGAGGGCCGGCACCGAGAAGATGAGCTGCCCGCTCCGGCCGCGCTGCACCTCCTCGCCGTTGACGGCGCAGGTCAGTTCCAGGTCGTCGGGGTCGTCGAACTCGTCCGGGGTCACCAGCCACGGGCCCGTCGGGGCGAAGCCCGGGTAGGACTTGCCGAGGCTGAACTGGGGAGCCGGACCGTCCATCTGCAGGACGCGCTCGGAGATGTCCTGTCCGACCGTCAGGCCGGCGACATGGCTCCAGGCGTCCGACTCGGCCACGTCGCGGGCTTCCTTCCCGAGGACGACGACCAGTTCGACCTCCCAGTCGGTGTGTCCGCCCGGCGGCAGTGTCACCTCGGTCACCGGTCCGGTGAGCGCGGTCACGAACTTGGTGAACACCGGTGGCATGCCGTGCGGGGTGGTGAACCCCGCCTCGGCGACGTGCTCCCGGTAGTTCAGCCCGATGGCGAACAGTTGGCGGGGCGCCGGGGCGGGGGCACCGAGATCCGCCGCGTCGAAGGGCTTCCCGCCGGTGAGGTCGGCCGTGCCGGCCCAGGCGCGGAACTCGGCCCAGCGGGAGTAGACCGCCTGCGGGTCGGGGGAGAACAGCGCGTCACTGGCCGTGTGAACGTCGATCGCCCGGCCGTCGGTGACCACGGCCAGGCGGCCGCCGAGATTGGCGATGCGCAAGGTGTACTCCTTGGGCGGTAGTCGGGGTGTGGGCGCGGTGGTCAGCCGGTCGGCCGGGTAGCGCGTTCCAGGGTGAGCAGTACGGAGTGGTAGGGGCGGCCGGTGACGTGCTCCATGCCGATCTCGCACGTGCGGTTGGCCGACAGGTAGGCATCGTGCGTACCCGAGGCGACCTCGGCGGCCTCGTGCGCGGTCGCCGCCTCGGTCAGCTCCTTGTGCAGCAGTCCCCGGTCGCCGGCGAACCCGCAGCACTCGGCGTAGACGGGCACCTGGACGTCCCGTGCCACGAACTCGGCGACGGCACGCAGCTGTTCGACGTCCTTGAGGTGTCGCATGGAGCACGTGGGATGGAGCACCGCGCTGTCGACCGGGTCGGTCACCTTCAGGTGCGGCAGCAGTTCGGTGGCGGCCCAGACCACGGAGTCCACCACGGTGAGGGCCTGGTGCCTGCGCAGGTTGTCCGGGGTCAGATACGGCGTGACCTCGTGCCCGATGCCGAGGGTGCAGGACGACGCGTCGACGACGAGCGGCAGGCGTCCGCCGTCGGTCCACTCCCAGGCCCGCTCCACGATCCGGTTCGCCATGAGGGCGTTGCCGGTGTCGTACCCCTTGGAGTGCCAGATGGTCGCGCAGCACGAGCCGGACAGGTTCGGCGGGATCCACACCGGACGCCCGGCCCGGCGGGAGACCGCGACCACCGCCTCGGGCAGGGACGGCCCGGCCACGCCGTCCGGACCGGCGAAGATCCGGTTCACGCAGGCCACGTAGTAGACCGCGACCGCGGTGTCGCGGTCCGTGTCGGGCAGGGGGACGCGCGCGGGGGAGGGGATGGCGGAGATCCAGGCCGGGACCAGGTCCGGTGAGAGCGCGGTGCGGACCGCGGAGGTGACCCGGCTCAGCAGCCGGTCGGGGACGTGGTCCGCGACGCCGAGGGTGGCCCGCACCGACGCCTCCACCACGGAGAACCGCCGCGCGACCCGGGCCGCGTTGCGTTCCTCCCGTGCGGAGTGCCGCTGGTGGCGGAACGCCTTCATCATGGCTCCGGTGTCGATGCCGACCGGACAGGCCGTCTTGCAGGTGGAGTCGCCGGCGCAGGTGTCGACCGCGTCGTAGCCGTAGGACGTCAGGAGGCTGTCCATCGCGGCCGAGTCGTCGGGCTGGCGCATCATCTCGCGGCGCAGCACGATGCGTTGGCGTGGTGTCGTGGTGAGGTCGCGGCTCGGGCAGACGGGCTCGCAGAAGCCGCACTCGATGCAGGCGTCGGCGACAGGTTCGATGGCCGGGAGGGTCTTGAGACCCGAGAGGTGGGCGACGGGATCACGGGTGAGCACCACCCCTGGGGCGAGTACGCCCGAAGGGTCGAGGACCCGCTTGATCCGCCACATCAACTCGGTGGCGCGCGTGCCCCACTCGGATTCGAGGAACGGTGCCATGTTGCGGCCGGTGGCGTGCTCCGCCTTGAGCGAGCCGTCGAAGCGGTCGACGACCATGGCGCAGAACTCGTCCATGAAGTCGGCGTAGCGCTTGACCTCCTCCGGACGGGCGGCGTCGAAGGCGAGCAGGAAGTGCAGGTTCCCGTGCGCCGCGTGGCCGGCGACCGCTGCGTCGAACCCGTGCCGGCGCTGGAGTCCGGCCAGTGCCTCGCAGGCCTCGGCCAGCCGGGCGGGTGGCACCGCGAAGTCCTCGGTGATCAGGGTCGATCCGGCCGGCCTCGCCTTGCCGACCGCGGTCATGAACGCTTCGCGGGCGTGCCAGTACGTGCGGACGGTGGCGGCGTCCTCGATGAAGCGGTTGATGACGGAGGGCACCGGGGCGACCAGGGTCAGCCCCGCCAGGACGCCGGCGGCGGCCCGCCGGTGGGCCTGGTGCCCGGCCGCGTCGGGGGCACGGAACTCCACCAGGAGGGCGGCGGTGTCCCGGGGCAGCTCGGCCCAGTCGGCGGGGACGCCGTCGACGCTCGCGCAGGCCCGCAGGGTGTTGCCGTCCATCAGCTCCACCGCGCGGGCCCCGGCCGCGTTGAACAGGGGCACGGCCGCCGCGGCGGCGCCGAGGTCGGGGAAGAAGAGCAGCGCCGTGTGGGTGAGCCGGTCCATGGACACGGTGTCGAAGACGGTTTCGGCGATGAAGCCGAGCGTGCCCTGGGAGCCGACCATCAGCCCGCGCAGGATCTCCACGGGGGTGGAGCCGTCCAGGAAGGCGTCGAGGCGGTAACCGTTGGTGTTCTTCAGCTCGTACTTCGCGCGGATCCGGGCGACGAGCGCGGGATCGCCCTCGATCTCGGCCTTGAGCGCCAGCAGTTCCCGGGCCACCTCGGGTTCGGCCGTGCGCAGCCGCACGTCGGCGTCCGGGGCGGCGGTGTCGACGACCGTGCCGGACGGCAGGACCAGGGTGAGGGAGGAGAGCAGCCGGTAGGAGTTCCGGGTGATGCCGGCGGTCATGCCGGAAGCGTTGTTGGCGACGACTCCTCCGACGGTGCAGGCGCTGGAGCTCGCCGGGTCGGGGCCCATCAGCCTTCCGTGGCGCGACAGGGCGATGTTGGCGCGGCCGACGGTCGTGCCCGGTCCGATCCGCGCCCGGCGGCCGCCGTCGAGGACTTCGAGGCCGGTCCAGTGGCGGCGGACGTCGACGAGGATGTCCGTGCCCTGGGCCTGTCCGTTGAGCGAGGTGCCGGCCGCCCGGAACACGACGGCCCGCCGGTTCTCACGGGCGTACCGCAGCACCGCGGCCACGTCGTCGACATCCTCGGCGATCACCACCACTTGGGGCACGAACCGGTAGGGGCTGGCATCCGAGGCGTACTTCACGAGGTCGGACAGCGTGTGCAGCACCTTGTCGGCGCCCAGGAGGAGGACCAGGTCCCGGCGCAGGGCATCGGGGGTCCCGGACGCCCGTTCGTCGGGGACCCGGTCGGCGGCCGGACCCCCGGTCCGCCGCGGACGCAGCTTTCCCGGTTCCGGATCGAGCAGGGGCATGCGGCTTTCCGTTCGTTGTCGATGGGTGTGGGGCCGGCCGTCCTCGATCAGCGGTGAGGCCGGAGGCGGCGGACCGTGGGGCCCCGGCGGAGGGTCGCCTCGGCGAGGTGGGTCAGCCGTTCCAGTCCGCGAGGAAGCCGAGGAGTTCCCGGTTGACGACGTCGGGGCGTTCCTCCTGGCAGAGATGGCCGCACTGGGCGATGGGCACCCCACGGACGTCCCGGGCCACTCCCCGCCACACCTCCAGGACGTCGTAGGCCTGTCCGACGGCGCTGAAGTCCTCGCCCCACATCGTCAGTACGGGGCAGTCGATGAGCCGGTCGGCGTCCTCCTGGTCCTGGGCGACGTCCTGGGGCGCCGCCCGGTAGTCCATGCAGGAACCCCGTACGGCGCCGGGCTGCTGGTAGGCCCGGACGTACTCGGCGATCTCGGCGGGGGTGAGCAGGCTGGGGTTGTACGACCAGCTGCGGAAGAAGTGGGTGAGCCAGATCTCCTCGCGGCCGGTGATCAGTGCTTCGGGAAGGTCGGGCACGCCGAGGAAGGTGAAGAACCAGTACCCCTGCCGGGCGAGGGCCACGTCGTAGGTCTCGGCGATCACCCGGGTCGGGATGTTGTCCATCGCCACGAACCGGTCGATGCGCCGCGCGTGGTCCTTGGCGAACCGGGTGCCGACGCGGGCGCCGCGGTCGTGGCCCACCAGCGCGATCCGCTCATGTCCGAGGTGGTCCATCAGCGCGACGACGTCCTGGGCCATCGTCCGCTTGTCGTACCCGGAGGCGGGCTTCTCGGTGTCGCCGTAACCTCGCAGATCCGGGGCGATCACGGTGAACCGCTCGGCCAGGACGGGGATCTGCTTGCGCCACCCGTACCAGGTCTCGGGGAAGCCGTGCAGCAGATAGACCGGCGGGCCCTGTCCCGCGCTGACCCAGTGCTGCTTGATCCCGTTGAGTACGGCGGTGTGGTGCGTCAGGTCCGTCAGGTCTGTCAGCTCTGTCATGGTGTCCGCTCGGTTCGAGGGGGCGGGGGATGTGGCGGCAGGGGCCCCGCCCCGTGGGCCGGGCGGGGCCGGTCGGGGCGGGGCCGGCTGTATGCTCAGCCGACCGCCCGGGCCGCGGCGGTGACGGTGTCGGCGACCACATCGGGGCGCGTGATCAGGGAGAGGTGACCCGCCTCGACCTCGGTGACGCGGGCGTTCGCACGCTCGGCCATGGAACGCAGCTCGGCCGGCGGGATGACATGGTCCTGCGTGCCGACGACAGCCCACGACGGGATCGTCTTCCACGCCGGGACACCGGAGGGCTCCGAACCCGCGCTCACGGCGAAGGGCCGCTGGCCGGCGGCGAGGAGCCGGGCCTGGCGGGCGGGGACACCGTTGGCGAAACAGTCCTGGAAGCCCTTGTAGTCGCCGTTGGCGGCGAACTTGAGGTACGCGTCGGCGTCACCGTTCTGCGCGCCCGGGTAGGGCACCAGGTTCAGGAACGTCGACGGCTCGGCCGTCACGCACGAACCCGGCTTGGCCGCGTTGATCTGAAAGACGGTCTCGCCCTGGTCGGGGATGTAGGCGTCGTCGTAGACGAGTGCCTTGACGTTCGGGGCGTTCACCGCCGCGTTGGTGATCACGAAGCCGCCGTAGGAGTGGCCGACGAGCACCACGGGCCCCGGGATGGCCGCCAGGAAGTCGCTCAGCGTCTCGGCGTCGTGGGCGACGCCGCGCAGCGGGTTCGGCGGGGCGTAGACGGTGTAACCGGCGCGCTGGAGGCGGTCGATGACCGGGTTCCAGCTCGACGCGTCGGCCCAGGCGCCGTGCACCAGCACGATCGTCGGCCTGCGGCCCCCCGTCGCCTCCAGGTCCGCTGTCACGGAGGCCGTGGCCGAGGATGCCCGCGCGGCCTTCGCCGGCGCCGCGCTCCCCTGAGTCGCGACGAACACGGTGGTCGCGGCGGCGATCACACACGACACGGCGAGCAACCCGGACTTTCGGCGCCACGGTCGGGTCTTGAGATTCATGTGGTTCTCCCTTGCCGTTCATCAGCTGAAATGGGATTCAGCGTCGTTGGATTTGAGCTGCTGGGAGAGTAACCACGGTGAAAGTGGAAGATCGAGCCGCGGCGGGTGTTTATGCATTCTCAGGACATCCGCAGTGCACTGCTCGACGTACCCCCTGGGATGTGCCACATCACCGGCGGAGAGCGTGTGGCTGTCCGCGCTCGGCGATCACGGGCCGGATGCCGCGCTTCCCCAGCAGGCGCCGGTACTTGTCATGGTCGCAGCCTCGGTCGGCGAAGAGCATGTCCGGCCGTCTGCGTGGCCGCCCGACGACGCCGGCCACCGCGGGGACCTTGTCCATGAGGGGCAGGAGTTGGGTGACGTCGTTGCGGTTTCCGCCGGTCAGCGACACCGCGAGCGGGACGCCCTGGCCGTCGACGAGGACGTGGTGCTTGCTGCCCGGTCGTCCACGGTCGACCGGGCGGGGACCGCTTTTGGGCCCCGCCGGGCTGCCCGCACGTGAGAGGAGTCGATCACCGCCCGCGCCCAGTCGAGCTTCTTTACCGACCGCGGTTTCTTCAGCAGCACCAGGTCCTCACAATGTCGGATCGGGATGCAATTGCAGCTCGGAAACGGGGTGTTCGTTCACCGCTGGAGGCAGTCCGGTGAGGAAACCGACATGCGTGTCACGGCACAGCTCGACCGGTCGGCGCGAGGACGGTGTCGTGTGGTGCAAAACTTTCCTACAGCCTCCCGAAGGGGCATAGGTGGAGGTTGCTCGGCCGTCCGCCGCACAGGTGCTCTTCCGCGACTCCGCAGTCCAGGGCGGCCCGCTGGTGAAGTTGTCAAAGGCAAGTGCGGCCTTGTTCGCAGCCGCCCTGGACCGTGGTGACCTCTGACGCAGCGACCGTAATGGCCTGGGGATGCCATCCGCTTGCGCAAAGAGCATCCCGGGGGTCTCGGTTCGGTGCACTGCGTGGCGCCCTTGCGCCCACAGTCACGCATTATCGGGAACGAGCCGTAGCGGTAAGTCGAGAAAGCTCTTCAGACTGGGCGTCTCCGCCGAACGACCAGTATGGATAGGGCCCATGCAAGTGCACTGCACCCTCTGACATGGGTGGATGCCTGGCGCAACCTGGAAGGACACAGTGGGCGAGCAGCCCGTACCTGGACACGGCCTCTGGCAGTGCCACCGCTACACGCTCCGAGCGCTCGGCGTGGGCTCCCCGGTCCGCCGCTCGGCCCCATGCCCGGTCCTCGCCCCCTGTCTCCGAGCCCGGCCTCCCGGCTCAGCCGCCCGGCCCTATGCCCATGCCCGGTGCACGGCTCCGCGGGCCGGCCCGGGGGTCGGGCGCCTGCATCGGGTGGCCGTCCGCCGGCATGCCGGTGGTTACTGGTCGGGGTGGACGGCTTGGACGCCGGTGCCCGCGTAGGCCCGGACGTAGAACGCGGCGACGGCCTCGTCGAACGGGTCCTTGGGGTCGTACAGCGCCGTGGCGGTCGTGCGGTCCAGGACGACCGCGATCGCCGCCACTACGCGGCCGATCGCGGACCGTGTGAGGCGGCGCCCAGGTGCTCCAGCAGGGCCCGGGCCTTCGCCTCGGCCTCCGGGCTCGGCGCGCTGCCCAGGGCGGAGGCGAGCTCGGTGCGGGCCAGCTCGGCGTACTCGGCTCGGGTCGGCGTGCCCTGCGCGAGGTCCTCCACCAGGCTGCGCATGGTCGTGCCGTGTTCGGCCGCCAGCTGGGCTAGCCGGTCCCGCGCGGCCGTGCTGACCTTGATGCTCGTCTCGTCTGCTGCCATATCCCGAGTCCGCCGCGTTCCTCTACTGGCGGTAGAGGGGTGAGGCCCGGTGCGCCAGCACCGCCGTCTCCAGGGCACGTCGCCCTGATGCTCCCCGCCGGCCGTCGTCCATAGCTCCAGCCGGCTGCGCTGCTCATCCACGAGGACGCGGTAGGCGTTCACCCGCCCGGCCGTACCGGCTTCACCGGCACTGCGGCCGCCTCCCGCGACCGGTCATCCGTCCTCACGCGCCGGAGGATGCCCGCGCCGGGGGCCGGACCCGAAGTTCGTCCCGGCGGTCGCGCACGCGGCGGCCTCCGTCCGGGACCCTCACCGACGCGGACGGCGACAGCACCATCAGCGCCGAGGACTACGCCATCGCCTTCGTGGGACGAAGCCGAGCACACCACGCACCCGCGCGCCCCTCGCCTACTGATCTCCCAAAGCACGCCCCGACAGCGCGACCGCTTACAGCTGATCCGCACCAGAATGCCTTATGAACTCTTTGCCCCGCTTCAATCGCATAGGAGAAACCCGTGTTCGTGACCGTAACCCGATTCGCCGCGCCGACAGCGAGCGTGAACAGCTGGCTGGTGAGCGATGACACCAGCGTCATCGTCGTTGACGTGCTGCGCAGCAGTGCGGAGGCCGCCGAGCTGGCCGACGCGGTGGCCGCCTCCGGCAAGCAACTCCTCGCGGTGGTCGTCACCCACGGCCACCCCGACCACTACATCGGGCTTCGTACCTTCGCAGAACGCTTCCCTGAAGTGCCTCTGCTCGTTGCGTCCCAGGAGGTCGCCGACGACATCACCGGCTTCACCGCCTGGATGGAGTCCGTCGGCTGGCTGGACGCCGAACCCACCATGAAGCCGCGCAGCACCGCCAATCCCGACGGTTTCGACTACGGCCTCATCCGGGTTGCCGACCGCCCTGAACTGACACTCGCCCAGGGAGCGGTCGTACGGCTGGACACCGACTGGCCCGCCGCGGAAGCCGACCACACCACTGTGGTGCACGTCCTCGACGCCAACGCGGTCCTCACGAGCGACCTGGTCTACTCGGGCGTCCATGCCTGGGAAGGCCCGCAGGTCACCAGGGAAAAGATCCAATCGTGGCTGTCGGCCCTGGGCACCTTGAAGGAGCGCTACGGCACCCGCGTGACCGTCCACCCCGGCCACGGGCCGCAAGGCGACACGGCCCGCTACGAGGAGATCCGCCGCTACTTGAACGACTTCCTCACCGTCACCCAAACCGCCAGCGGCCGAGCGGAGGCCATGGCGGAGATGGTCCGCCGCTACCCCGACCATAGCCAGGCCGACTTTCTGCTGCCCCTCAGCATCGACTTCCACGTCCACCCCTGACGACCCGAACAGGTGAGAGCCACGCTCTGAAGCCTCCGGCGCCCGTCATCCGATCTAGTGGTCCGCCGAGACGACCTGCTTGGTCGGTATCGCCATCGCCGCCGGCGTTCTCGTCACGGGCGTGGTCGGCACGTCCAGGCCGCCGTGTCATCACCCGTGGGGCGGCCCGGCCCGGTCACCGGGCAGGGTGCCGGGACCCGGCAGATCCACCACCAACCTGCGGATCCTGCGCCACCTGACCAAGCAGACCGTCCGCGACCGCACCACGGCGGTCTGTAGCGGGGTCGCCCGTGCCCGGGGTCGAACCGGGTGGAAGCCGACGCGGCCGTTGATCTGTGCGCTGGCTCCTCACGGGCCCTCCGCCGGACACTCTGTTGTCCCCCCAGTCGGGGATCGCCCAACCCGAGGACGACACCGGCAGAGGCGGCCCCGGGGGGCCGGGCCTCATCCCTCACGGAGCGGGCCAGCACCGTGGGGGCGGTCTGTCAGGCGGCCACCGGCCGCCGATCGATCCAGTCGCGTTGGCCTGCCGCATGAGCCTGGCCAGACACGACGCGCACGCCACGAAGGGCGCGTGCTGCCCGTCCCACTGGACCGGGCCGAGCCAGATCACCCGGATGCCGGCCCGGTCGCAGCCGAAGCCAGCAGTCACCGTCGACCCATTCCCGACGCATGAGCGCGGTCAGCCTTCCTGGATGAAGCGGGCCACGGCCCGCGGTGTGTAGCCGTAGAAC